>JAPKCQ010000467.1 GCA_026421165.1 Lewinella sp.
CCTCCTCAAAATTCTCAATACCAGTTTCTACGGGAGCTCCCATAACGTATATCTTTTAAGTTTGTCTTAAAGATACAACGATCACCCCTTTTCATTAGTTGCTACCTTTGTCCGGAACGAGTTGCCTCATTTGTTTGGAGTGAGTTGCCTCCGGTAACGAATACTTCTCGTTGCCGGAGGCAACTCACTCCAAACGCTCCTTTTGTCCGGAGGCGAATCGCTCCAAACCATCCCAAAATGCTACTACTAACCATCCTACTCTCCTTGCTAAGCAGCCCGGTCTCGGCTCCCGCCCACGACTACCACGTATCCAAAACCAACGTACGCTACGCAGCAGACAAGGCCCAGGTACAAGTAGAAATGCACGTCTTCGCCGACGACCTCGAAAAAGACATGGTCGCCTCCGGAGCAGCAGAACCGCTGGAGATTGGTACCAAACGCCAGCACGAAGACGCCGAGCGCTACCTGATTACCTACCTCAAAAAGAACTTCCGCATCAAGTGGAACGGCGAAGAACTCCCCCTCGAAATCGCCGGCTACGAACTGGCCGACGACCTCCACGGCCTCTGGATCTACTTCTCCGCTCCGGTGGAAGATCCACCAGTGGAAGTGACCATCACCAACACCATGATGACCGGTATTTACCCCGACCAGAAAAACATCGTGAAGATCTACAACGGGACCGAACGATCCGCTACCTTGCTGATGAGTAAGGACCGACCGCAAGCGAGCTATTAGCGTCTTAGGAACGCGGTATAGGGCAATCGCAAGTAGGTGACGGACGCTCAAAGGAACATTTTACCCTACGCCACGCTCCGGAAAATGAACGCTTCAAGCGTCCGTTATTTTTGCCCTTGCCCTGGCTTACGGTAGCCTAAATACTGACAGCTAAATGCCAGTCCTTTATTCTCTGCTTTGAAATAATCGAATCGATAACCAAAATGGCCAAGAAAACCCCCGCCATCCTCCGCCCCCACGCGGAATCTACTTACGCCCACGAACTGAAAGCCCTGGCTGCAGACGATAAAGGCATCCGGCCCACCGGCTGGAACCTCAGCCCCCGCGCAGTAGTAAGCTACCTCCTCGGGGATACCCTGGCCGACGGCACGGAAATCACCACCAAATACTTCGGAGACCGCCGCCTGATGGAAGTCGCAGTAGCCAGCCTCGTCACCGATCGCGCCCTGCTCCTCGTCGGCGTACCCGGCACGGCCAAAACGTGGGTTAGCGAACACCTCGCCGCCGCCATCTCCGGAGACTCGACCTTGCTCGTGCAGGGAACCGCCGGTATGAGCGAAGACGCTCTCCGCTACGGCTGGAATTACGCCCGCCTCCTCGCCGAAGGGCCCAGCGAAGCCGCCATGGTCCCCAGTCCGGTAATGTCCGGGATGCAGAACGGTAAGCTCGTTCGCCTCGAAGAACTGACCCGCATCCCGTCCGACGTCCAGGACGCCCTAATCACTATCCTCTCCGAAAAAATCCTCCCGATTCCCGAGCTCAATAAGGAGGTGCAGGCGGTCCGTGGTTTCAACATCATCGCCACGGCTAACGATCGGGATAAGGGTGTCAATGAGCTCTCCAGCGCTCTCCGCCGCCGGTTTAATACCGTCGTGTTACCCTTGCCGGCTACTCTCGAAGAAGAAGTCCGCATCGTCACCGATCGCAGCAGCGCCGCCGCCGCCGGGATGGAATTGCCGCCCGTCAAAAAAGACGTCGCCGCCGAGATCACCCGCCTCGTTACCATCTTTCGCGAGCTTCGTAACGGACGTACTGAAGATGGCCGAACCCAGGTGAAATCACCAAGCTCAACACTTTCTACCGCCGAGGCCATCTCCGTCGTCAACCAGTCCCGCGCGCTGAGCCATCACTTCGGCTCCGACGACAACGCCCTCCAGCCCGAACACCTCGCGGCCAGCCTGACCGGCGCCATCGTCAAAGACCGGGGCCAGGACGAACCCGTTTGGCGGGAATACCTGGAAGTGGTGGTGCGTAACCGGAAGGGGTGGGAAGACCTTTGGGAAGTTTTGAAGTAGCGTTTAGCGTAAAGCATTTAGGCTGCCGCAAGTAATAGAGGTGGCCAAATCGTAGACTAAATCAGGGCAATCGTGAGGTCAAAGCCGTACGCAAAGCTCCAAGACCGTAACTTTCTTCC
>JAPKCQ010000164.1 GCA_026421165.1 Lewinella sp.
GGAATAACTTCTGGTGCTAACGGGGTAGGGGGGCTGATCTTTAGGGGGAGTAACTCTGGCCATAACTTGGTACTGCTCGACGGGGTACCCGTTTATAACCTCAACCATGCCGCTGGCCTGTTCAGTATTTTCAGTAGTGAAGCCATACGTCGTGCGGATGTTTACAAAGATGGGGTGCCCGCTCGCTTCGGCGGCCGGATAGGAGGGGTACTAGATGTACATACCCGTGATGGCAACCTGTACAACCACCAGGTTACCATGGGGACCAGCCTTCTGGCAGCCAACTTTACCGCCGAAGGTCCTATTAGCAAAGGAAAAAGCTCTTATCTTATTTCTGGCCGTTATTTCTGGGGAGCAGATGCGCTACGGGCATTCAGCCGGGCTGCAAAACGAAATAATAACCGGGATGGGGAAGTTGACTACGGCGTCCGTGACCTCAACTTCAAGCTCAACCAGCAGGTAGGTGAAAAAGGAAGACTTTACCTGAGTGTTTATCATGGTGTTGATGATTATGCTAATTTGAGTGAGCAGCGGGATTCGGTAACGATTCTTACCCAGAGTGGTACCGTATTTGATTATCGGGCAGAGCAGAAAAGGAAGGAAGACTTTAACTGGGGTAATACGGTAGTGGCACTGCGGTATAACCATGAAATTAGTGACCGGTTCTTTGGAAATTTCCGCCTGTCTTATTCTGACATGTTAGTCCGGGCCAATTTCGAACGATCGGACAGCCTCTATGAAGCTATTCGAGAGGATTTGACGAGTGCGATATCGAGTGGGCGCTTTGGTACCGATATTAAACAGTTAGGAGCCGCTTTTGATGGACAGTTAGAACTGAGTGGGAACTCAAGTGTGCGGTTTGGAGTTTCTCTGGACGCGCATCGATTCTTGCCCCAGCTCCGTTCGGGGCGGGTACCACTCAGCACGCATCCGCAACTGAGTAGCTTGAGCGAAAGTGAAGTACTTCGTTCTACTCAGTTTGCCGCTTATGTAAACTTTAAGGGCAGCATTGGTGGGCTGTACTACCGAATGGGGTTACGCGGTCAGCTGTGGAGAAACGATAAAGCCTTCCTCAATTTATCTCCAAGGTTGTTGTTGGCCGGACAGTTTAATTCTCGCAACCGCTGGCGCCTTACTTATGATCAGATGGCCCAGCCTATTCACTTAGTCAGTAGTACGGTCATTCGGTTGCCAACGGACCTTTGGGTGCCGGCTACCAGCAACCTGCCTCCTTCTACTTCTCAGCAGCTGGCATTCGAATTGGAACGGGACTTTGGCCCGGAGTGGGAGCTTACTATCGCCGGTTATCACCGACAGTTGCGGCACTTGGTGGAATACTCCGGAGGAGGTTCCAACAATAATTGGTTGGAAAACCTGAGTACTGGAAAAGGCTTTGCTAACGGTCTTGAATTCACCCTACACCGTACTGCGGGTAAACTTGGGGGCTGGCTGAATTACACCCTGGCAGAAAGCCGCCGAAAATTCAATGAAGAGGTAAACCTTGGCCGCCCTTTTGCCTTTGATTACGATCGCCGCCACAGTGTGAAATTACTCCTAACGCTTGCTTTAAACAGTAGGACCGACCTGTCGGCGACCTGGAGATACGAGACGGGTGGGGCTTACAGCTTTAGTAGTGAATCCTTCATTCTTGCTAATCCCACCATTGACGATCCGGATTCACAAGAACAGGTTGTCGCTCTTGTAGATAAAAAAAATGGGTTCCGTTTTCCTGCCAACCATCGGCTTGATGTCAACGCCCGCTTTCGGCTAACGCGTCGGGCAGAAAACAAGTGGCAGCATACCCTCAATTTTGGCATTTATAACCTTTACAGTAGGCATAATCCGATCTTTTACGACATTAGGTCTACTTACCTGAAGCGGGATAATACGTTGGTAAAAAACCGCCAGTTTGTCCAGATTTTTTTTGGTGGAATTTTACCCACCCTCTCCTATAAGGCTAGCTTCACGGGGGGGAGATAGGGTAGGAGTTTGGACGGTAACTTTGTAGACCTTATTTTTGGTGGATAATGAAGCTCAATAAAATTTATCGACTTAGCCGTTTTCTCCTAGCCATTACTTTTGTGGTGGGAATGTGCTGCGGGTGTGAAGAGCCCGTTGAAATCAATGGCATTACGGTGGGGGATCCTCGCCTTGTAGTTTCCGCTAACCTTTTTCCCGGAGAAGTGGTTAAGGTTCGCCTCACCTCTTCCCAGCCTAGCAATGGTGTCCTCGAAGTTATGGATATAACGGATGCGGAAGTAAGTATCCTTGAAGGTAACGAAGTGCTGGAAGTGCTTCAATACCGGCCAGGAACGGAGGGCAATAAGGGCAGATACCACAGCCAAGAGTTTATACCACTAGTGGGCCGTACCTATACCCTCTACGCGAGTAAGAACGGATACCTTCCCTTTGAGGACGATGATGCAATTCCTGAACCAGTGCCAATTTCAGTCTTATCTGTAAGTAATGTGCGCCAGCTAACTGTCGGTGACTTAAATATATACAACTTCACCCTCAACATCAATTACGAAGATCCGGAGTTCGAGGAAAACTACTACGACTTGCGCATTAGTCAGGTTGTAGTTCCTTACTATATTAACTCCTCCGGAGACACAACAAAGCTAGAGGAAAAGGCCAAAACGGTGCAGCCACCAGGAGAACCATTTGACGCCAATACCCAGGTCGGAGAAGCGAGCATTCTTGTTCGTGACCGCCCAATGGAAGGTGGTATTCAGATAGAACTCCAAAGTCGCTTTAACCCAAGAACGGAATTACTGGGTAATTTGGTCGCAGAACTGCGCACCGTCTCAGAGAACTATTTCGACTTTCAGCTGCAGTACCAGCGCGAAGGGCAGGCCCTGCCGATCGGCGTTGGTGCCCCTCAGGTCAATGTCTCAGGAAACTACCAGCGGTCTCTCGGCGTATTTTCCGGGTACAACAATTCCGTCTGGCAGGTGACACTGACCCACTAGTACCGTGCTCCGTTAATGCCAATAGAGCACTACACCGCTGCGATGCAGCTTATTTCAACATTTACGTACTTAGGCAGATTTGCCACTTCCACCAACGCTCTGGCCGGAGCGGTCGCTTCGTCGAAATAAGAACTGTAGACCGTATTGATGCGGCCGAAATCCTCCATATCGCTTACGAAAACGCTGCATTTTAGTACGTTGGCGAAGCTTGTACCGGCTGCTTCGAGAATCGCACCCAGGTTATCGAGTACCCGGCGGGTTTCCGTCTCAATGTCTCCCGTAAGGAGTTCTCCGGTAGTAGGATGCAGTGCAATCTGTCCGCTAACGTAGAGTACGCCGTTGTGCAGAATTGCCTGATTGTAAGCACCAACGGGAGCAGGAGCGTTGGGGGTATTGATGATCTTTCGTGATGACATGTTTTCTTGGTTTGGGGCTAAGGTAACTATCTCATCGGGCAAAGTATTAACATATTTATGTGACCATTAAACATTCACTTCGTCGAAGAAGTAATTATACATAAGAGGAAATAGTTCCTTTTCAAACAGTAAATACATTCAGGATATGGGACTGATTTCATTCTTAAAGGAGAAGGGCTCCAAGCTTTTCGGCAAAAAAGAGGTTGAGGCAACAAAAGAGATAGCCCTCACCAAAGTACAGAAGCTTGAAGCTGAGATTCAGCGCCTCGGCCTCGACGTAAACGACCTTCGCCTTGAGCTTTGTGAGCAGGTGATTGTAAACGGTACTACTTCTACCACCGCTGATGCGGAGCGTGTAGCGCTTGCCCTCGGTAACATCGATGGTATCGGTTCCGTAGACAATCAGCTCCACGTCCTTAACCCTATGCCCGAAGCCGTATTCTACACGGTACAGGCAGGTGACAGTCTCTCCAAGATCTCTAAGTCTCAGTATGGAGACCCCATGCGCTACGAGTCGATCTTCGAGGCCAATAAGCCGATGCTTAGCCACCCTGATAAGATTTACCCGGGGCAGGTACTGCGAATCCCACAGTAAGCTAGCCAATTCGTCAAGTAGTATAGCTGCGGGACGGATTAAAAAACAGAAAGCCAGGCAGTCTCTTCGGGAGCTGCCTGGCTTTTTTACGGGCGAAGGGCATAGCCTCTCGCCCGTTTAGGAGATCGCCTCCCGGATCCGTAGTAGCTGGGTAAGAATACCCTCCAACTGATCCAACGGCAGCATATTTGCTGCATCCGATTTAGCAACGGAAGGATTGGGGTGGGTTTCCATAAATATACCATCTACACCGACGGCAATGGCCGCTTTGGCGACCGTACCGATCATTTCGGGCTTGCCACCGGTAACGCCGCTGCTCTGGTTGGGTTGTTGCAAGCTGTGGGTGCAGTCCATCACGACGGGGCTTCCGAGGGCTTGCATGGTGGGGATGCCACGGTAGTCGACCACCAGGTCTGTATAGCCGAAGGTGGTGCCACGCTCGGTGAGCCACACCTGGTCGTTACCGCTGTCGATTACCTTTTGGCGGGCATGGCTCATGGCGGAGGGGCTCAGGAACTGTCCCTTCTTGATGTTAACCACCTTTCCGGTCTTGGCGGCGGCGACTACGAGATCGGTCTGCCGGCAGAGGAAGGCAGGAATTTGCAGGACGTCCACGTAGTTGGCAGCCATGGCCGCTTCGGCTACGGTGTGGATATCGGTGGTGGTGGGTAGGTCAAAACGATCGCCGACTTTGGCTAGGATCTCCAGTGCCTTTTCGTCACCGATGCCAGTGAAGCTATCAATCCGGCTGCGGTTGGCCTTGCGGTAGCTGCCCTTGAAGATGTACGGGATGCCCAGTTTATCGGTGATCTCCCCGACGCGCTCTGCGATCTCCATGGCGATGTCTTCGCCCTCGATGGCGCAGGGACCAGCGATGAGAAAAAAGGCGTTTTTATCGGTGTGCTTTAGTCTTGGTAGGTGGATCATAGCTTTTTTTGGCGCGCACGCGGGTGCAATCGAGGTTGAGGTGTGAAGGTACGGTGTAACGTGAACCACAAGGGAAGCTCCTTCACCTGTAAGCAAAAAAAGTCCGTCTGTCGAGTTCGGTAGCGGTAAGAATGGAGCCGTTAAACATTGCTCCTTTAACTTTCTCTGCACCGGCGTTCGCGCCCGAAAACCTAAACAGCAATCGGTGCCTTAATGGCTGGTTGCGGCTTATACCCAACTAACTCAATATCATCAAAACCGATCTTGAAGATGCCTGGGGCATCGTCCGCAATACGGATGGTCGGCAATTTGGTAGGCTTGCGGGACAGCTGCTCTTTGGTCTGGTCAATATGGTTGCTGTAAAGGTGTGCGTCGCCGAGGGTGTGCACGAAATCACCCACCTGCAGGCCGCATTCACGTGCCACGAGATGGGTCAGTAATGCGTAGGAAGCGATATTGAACGGAACGCCAAGGAAGGTGTCGGCGGAGCGTTGGTAGAGCTGACAACTCAGTTTGCCGCCGGCGACGTAAAACTGGAACATGGTATGGCAGGGTGGCAAACCGGCCTTCGCCATCTCTGGGATGTCCGCCGGGTTCCAAGCGGTGACGATGTGACGGCGGGAGTTGGGGTTGGTCTTGATGGCCTCAATTACTTCGGCCAGCTGGTCAACGCCGTTGAAGTCGCGCCACTGCTTGCCGTATACCGGACCTAGGGTGCCCCAGCGGGCGGCAAAATTCTCATCGTCCTTGATCTTGGCAACGAACTTCTTCATCGCTTCTTTCCAGGCAGCGGAATGTTTGGGCAGCTTTTCCTGAAGGTTATTGGCTTCAACGTAGTGCTGAAACGGCCATTCGTTCCAGATGCGAACGCCGTTTTGAACTAGGTAGCGGATGTTGGTGTCGCCACGGACGAACCACAGCAATTCATGAACCACACTCTTCCAGTGTACTTTTTTGGTGGTCAGCAGTGGGAAACCGTCGGTAAGGTCGAAGCGCATCTGGTAGCCGAAAACGGAGCGGGTACCGGTGCCGGTCCGGTCTTCTTTTACGGTACCGTTTTCGAGGATGTGTTGTAGTAGTTGTTGGTAGATTTTCATCAGTGAAGCTGTTCTTGTGGGGCAGCGGCAAGGTACGAAATTGGAGCGAGTTGCCTCCGGTAAGGGGACAGGTAAGGGGAGCTTCCGGCTACTTTTTTTATTAGGGCTTCGGGTTTTAATTACGGGCTACCTGAATAGATAGAAGAGAATAAGTGTAAAAAGAGGTGCTGTAATTTAGGATTGTTCTGACCTCTGTGTTCTGAATTCTGGAGGGTGACTGGCCATTAAAAGCAAATCGGTCTGGGCTTATGCTTTCACTACCACCAGCCCTTGTACCAGCGGATCTAGTGCTTCAATCAAAACCGGGAATATCTCTTCACCAGTTTCGAGGTAAACGTTTAGGAAATTATCCTTGCGTTCCTGCAGGCTGTTGCCGGGGAAGAGGCTAGCGCGCAGTTCGTGGATCAGGGTCATTTCTTGTTTAAACTTCGTCTTCTCGATGCGGCGAAGACGGCTTTCGAACTGCTCGACGATTTTGCGTTGGCGGGTACCTTCGGCCAGGGCGGCGGCCTCCAGGGTGGGGTCGATGGCTTTGGCTTTTACGGATAGCTTTTTGAAGAGGTCGTCCAGTTGGGCCAGCTCGTCGGCCAGGGAGAGTTCGTTGTTGGTGTGCTCTGCTACGAAGTTGCGGATGATGAGGTCGTCGTGGCGGAAAAGGGCGTTGAAGTCGAGGCCGAGCTTGTCCAATTTTTTACCGCTCTTTGCATCGACCCAAACGACGGAGTTGCGGCGGATGAGCATCGGGAAATTGAGGCCGAAGGCGGTAAATTGTTCTTTGCGTTCGAGCCAGTAGGCTATTTCGCCGCCACCGCCGATGTAGGCGAGGTTGGGGAAGATGAATTCCTGAAAGAGGGGGCGCATCACTACGTTGGGGCTGAAGCGTTCCGGGTGGTCATTTAGTTCCGCGCGGAATTTGGCTTCGGAGAAGACATGGTTGGTATCGAGCACGCCGTAGACGCCGCCCTGGAAAACGATGCGGTCGCGGCGGCCTGGACTGAGGTAAAATAGGTTGATCTCGCGGGCGTGGGCCTGGCCGGAGTAGCCGGCGGCGGTGAGTTCGTCCTGTGCTTTTTCGATCAGCGGCTGGCTGATGCGGTCGAATATTTCGCGCTCCATGATGGGGCGGAAGGCTTCCTTGAAGGCCTTGCGGCTGGGGTTGGCAACCACCAGTTCGGTGTCTTTGAAAAGGTCGTGTACGAAGGCAATGGTCGCTTCTCCGTAGGTCGCATTTTTGGTGTAGGCCTTATGGATACGGTCGTAGATGCCGAAGGGGGTGAACTCGCCGCCAAGTAGTTCTTTGAGGGCGCTCAACGCCGGTGCAAGGGAAGTTGTTGAGAGCATGGCGACGGAACCGCCGGTCTCCTGATCCCAGCGGATCATCTCACCCCGGATGCGGGCGTGGTTGATCTCGTCGAAGTCGTGGTCTTCACCGCCCATGATGAAGACGGGGACTACGTGCTTATCGGGATACCGCTCGTTCAGCTGCCGGGTCAGGTTTATCGTTGAGCAGATTTTATAAATGAAGTACAACGGACCGGTAAAAAGGCTCGGCTGGTGAGCGGTGATGACCGTGAAAGCGTTTTCGTTCAACAAACTTTGCACCTGCGTGCGCGCCGTATCGGCGTCCTTGAAGCCTTCGTACTGGGCCAGTAGTTCGTCTACCAGTAACTTTCGATCCGTATTGTCCTTTGCCTTGTCGGCCATTACGTCGGCGAAGGCAGCGAGCGTAACCGGGTACTTGTAGAATGGCTCTAGGTTTTTAGCTCCGGTAGCATAAGCCACGTCGCGTTGGGAAAACTGAGGCACTTCTTCGAAAGGAATACGGGTGATTTGCATGAGTGTGTTTGGTCAGCGGTCAGGCGGGATAACCGCTGCTGATGGCTTTAGGTTGATAAAGGCAACAAAAAACGCCGCAGCGTGGGAAAAGTGAACGCTTCGAGGTCCTTAAACTGTTTCTCCACGACTACCCGTTGTTTATTCTCTTAGGTATGACGGTTTTCTCCCACTAAATCGGTAAACTTGCGATGCTTAAATTATCGATTCATGCCCAAGTATATTTTAGCCCTCGATCAGGGCACCACTTCCTGCCGCGCCATAGTCTTCAATCACGCCGGAGACATAGTGGCCACGGCCCAGAAGGAGTTTACCCAGATCTTCCCCCAGAGCGCTTGGGTAGAACACGACGCCGACGAAATCTGGAGCACCCAGTTCGCCGTCACCCAGGAAGTGCTCGTGAAGGCCAAGATTACCGCCAAAGACGTAGTCGCCATCGGCATCACTAACCAGCGGGAAACCACCCTGGTCTGGGACCGCAAGACAGGTGAGCCTATCCATAACGCCATCGTTTGGCAGGACCGCCGTACCGCCGCCTTTTGCGACGAGCTGAAGGCCCGCGGACTCGAAAAACACGTGAAGGACACCACCGGCCTCGTCGTTGACGCTTACTTTTCGGGCACCAAGATTCGCTGGATCCTCGACAACGTGGAAGGTGCCCGCGCCCGCGCCGAAGCCGGTGAACTCGCCTTCGGCACGATGGACAGCTGGCTGGTCTATAAACTAACCGGCGGCAAAGTCCACGTCACCGACGTCACCAACGCCAGCCGTACCATGCTCTTCGACATCAAAAATCGCCGTTGGGATGAGAAATTGCTGAAGGAACTCGACGTACCCGCTTCCATGCTACCCGAAGTAAAAAGCTCCAGCGAAGTGTACGGCAAGACCGCCGAGGGCCTCTTCTCCGCACAAATCCCCATCTCCGGTATGGCGGGCGATCAGCACTGCGCCCTCTTTGGCCAGGCTTGCTTCGAGACCGGTCAGGCCAAGAATACTTACGGTACCGGCTGCTTCATGCTCATGAATACGGGCACGGAAGCCATGGTTTCCGAAAACGGACTGCTGACGACCGTCGCCTGGGAAGTGGACGGCGTGATGGAGTACGCCCTCGAAGGCTCCGTCTTCATCGCCGGCGCTGCCATCCAGTGGCTCCGCGACGGGCTGAAGATTATTGATGAAGCGCCCGATTCTGAGTTCTATGCCCGTAAGGTTAAGGACTCTGACGGCGTTTACGTCGTGCCCGCTTTTGCCGGTTTGGGTGCTCCTTATTGGGATATGTACGCCCGTGGTGCGATCTTCGGACTTACCCGTGGTACCGATAAAGCACACATCATCCGTGCTACGCTGCAGAGTCTGGCTTACCAGGTTCGTGACGTGCTTGATGCAATGCAGAAGGACTCGGGTAAGGAACTAACGACCCTTCGCGTTGATGGGGGAGCGAGTAATAATGACTTCCTGATGCAGTTTCAGGCGGATATTCTTGGTACTACCGTTGAACGGCCTGAGGTGGTGGAGACTACTGCCCTAGGTGCCGCAATGTTTGCCGGTCTTGCCGTTGACTTTTGGACTAAGGCCGACCTTGAAAAAACGTGGCAGTTGGATCGGCGGTTTGAGGCTGAGATGGAAACTGGGCAGCGGGATAAGCTTTATCGGGGGTGGCAAAAGGCGGTTAAGCGTAGTATGGCTTGGGAGGAGGCTTGAAACGTTTGATATTTGACGTCCCAACGTCAAGAATTAAACCCCAAACTTCTTATCGTGTGGTATAAAGCAGGCTAAAAAAGAAGAGGAGAGGTGTTTTATTCCTTCGTCTTCAAATGGTCAAGAGTAAGGGACGTGAAATAAATAAACCATGCTTCTTGCTCGGCGCCTTTTGACCGCT
>JAPKCQ010000468.1 GCA_026421165.1 Lewinella sp.
ATCAGGTGCGAGTAAGAGTCGGTGATAAAGCTCAGGTAGCTAAAACTGTTGACGCTGCGGCTATACGTAATATCGCTGGCAAACAATTCATTCGATCGGGTAGGGGGGCTTGTCTTTGGCCGGGTTCAGATACTTTCGGTAGCCATGGTTCGAGTGCGTTCTACCCGCCTTTCGTTTGCGGAAACTTGATTGTAATCCGTACATTTTCAGTACTTTATCTAGTTTTCCGCGTCTCATTTTGATGCCATGTTCCTCCAAGAACGGCTTGATCAAATAATAAATATTTTCTGTTCCAATGTAGGGCTGATCTACTCGGATCTCGCGTACACGGCCGATGATCAGGGCGTGTTTCAGGTTGTCGTAACTCGTTTTGTCTTCTGCCCTGTAGAATGCACTGCGGCTCTTTCCAAACACTCGGCAAAGCGGCTCAATTCCTGGGTAGGGTAGAAGGTGAGCTGCTCGTTTATTGTTTGGAACCAGGCTTTTTTCTGATCGTGATATCTAGCATTTCTTCGCTGATATCTAGCATTTTGTCCAGGGTGTCAGCGCGCAGGACTTGCCATTTCTATTTCCTTGATTTTGCACTTTGCTTCGATAAGTTTCTGAGCGTCGGTTTTTTCGGTTTACGCACGTTATGGGGATTGTATTTTTTAAGAATGTAGAGGTGGCGCTTTGCGCCAAGCCTGCAGCAATTTAAGGCTTAAGTTGTATTCGTTGATGGCCTGAGCATCCGCCAGGAAGCCCTGGACCAGCTGTGCAAGTATGTAGCGTTTCTGCGGTAGACTGTGCTTGCCTATTGTTGTTGAAAATTTATACATCACTGTCTGTCAGTTTTTTGTGACAATAGTGTGGAGCTGTTTCAGGGCGTCGCCATAAAGCCTATAATTAACCTTATGTTAAGTTGAGCAACCTAATTTTCAACACGGCACCCTTACTTATCCGTAGCACCAAAACCTTTACACTAAACGTTACGATGTCAATAGAGACTTCAGTGAGAGACACTAACCTCATCTGAGGATATGATCGAATCTTCAGATGTACGGCATCACAGGACTTACTTTCCTACGTATGCCTTTTGTGGAAATTATAAAGTAAATATAAATCGTACAGTGTTAAATCTTACTCGTTTTGATGAAACACTACCCTACCTGATAAAATCACGCATAATTAGCCGAAAAACGATTTTAAAGACAAATCCCGTACGAATACCACGTTTAAGCCCTAAGGGGACGCCGTATAAATAACTTATCGGTTTTTTATACAGCGTCCCTTAGCTGGATAACCTGCCTGCCGGGAATTACACCGTCACCCTAACCGATGCTAACGGTTGTATTACGAGCTTGAGCACAACGGTCGTTTTGGAAGCGTCCCCTGCTATCAACGAGCCAATAATTGCACCTGCGAACTGCGCCCAAAATAACGGCAGCGCAACTTTCACGGTCACCGGCGGTACGCCTCCGTTCCTTTATACCAAGGCCCGTATCATTTCAGGTATTCATGCTTAACCCAATCAACTTCCATCACCCATTCACCTTTCATCGGAGAGTCGGTTATTTTGGCATAATTTAAGATAGCGAACATCGGCTCAGGGTAGTTATCCCCCTCCCCAACGTTGCGGTATACTTCTTTGCCATCGAGACTATAAACAAGGTCGCTTCCTTCCCATTCTACAGCGTACTCGTGGAATTCGTTTAGCGTTGCATCAACGCCTATCCGAAAACTCCACCAGTCTCCTTTATCACATTCTCCTAAGCTTTTGATCGCACCCGTCGTGAAGTGATCTTTTTGATGGTCTCCATGGTGCTCGAAAATATCGATTTCGCCAGATCCGGTTAGTGGCCAGCAAATATTTTCGGTAGTATCCTGTACTGGTGACTCATTATTCTGTGCGCCTAATATCCACCAGGCCGGGAACATACTGGGTTCACCATTGCCCGATAATTTTAACCTTGCAGTCCATTTCCCCTTAATGAATTCTTTCCGGTTTTTTGATGCTATACGACCGGCAACATACTCGGTGTCTGGATGCTGTTTGCCATGTTTGTCCAGGTTGTCACACGGGCGTTTTTCTCCGGCATTGACAACTTTAAGCTTGATGGTACCGCCACTTACTTCTCGTGTTTCAAATTCATTGTCTGGTACATA
>JAPKCQ010000165.1 GCA_026421165.1 Lewinella sp.
CCCTGGCCTGGTCAAAGCACGCTCCGTGTGCTTCGACCAGGAAAACGTGCATCAACTAAACTTTTAAAGTTAGACATTTGTCTAATTACCAAACAATCGAACTACCCACCCCAATGGACGACATTTTCAAAGCCCTAAAAGACCCAACCCGACGAAAAATCCTACAGCTACTGAAGGACGGGGACATGACGGCTGGGGAAATCGCCCAAGCCTTCAGTATCTCCAAACCCAGCATCTCCCACCACCTCGATTTACTGAAGCGGGCGGATCTGATCACCGTTGAGCGGCGGGGCCAGTTCCTGCACCACAAACTAAACACCACCGTCGTCGAAGACCTACTTGCGTGGGTTATCGACCTTAAAGACACCCCTTCCACCACCGCCCAAAAAGCACCCGGCCATGATGAATAACCGTCTTTTACTTCCCCTCGTCTTCATCTTTCTACCCTTCATTTACTTAGCTTCCGTTTATGGAGGTTTGCCGGATGAGATCCCTTTTCATTTTGATTGGCGGGGCAATGCCGATGGTTGGGGACCTAAGTACATCCTCTGGTTCCTCCCCACGATCGGCATCCCGCTGATACTCTTGGTTAATGCGGCGATTGTCAGCAATTTCGGTAAAACGGAGCCTACGGATAAGCAGCGAAACATTGGTCTTATCACCTTGGTTTTCACCTCTCTTTTGCTCTGTTACATCATTTACGGTGCGGGTGCCGGCAATTACGACGGGCTGGGCGGGCTGTCCATCCTGTTCGGTCTACTCTTCGGCGCACTGGGCAATTATTTGCCGGTGTTGAAGCCGAATGCTTTTGTGGGTATCCGGGTACCACCTACGCTAAAAAGCGCCATCAAGTGGACTAAGACGCACCGCTTTGCTGGTCCGCTTTTTCTAGTTGGAGGCGTCCTTCTGGTGCTTAACGGGCTGTTCGTCCGGGGCGGGGCGATTACGGTCGTGATGCTCATCACCGTGGGGGGAATTTCGCTCATTCCCGTGGTTTACGCCTACCGTTTACCGGACGATGAGGAGGGTGACCTTGTATAATGGTAACCGTCCGACGACCGAACTTGTATCCCCTGCTCTTAAAACCTCCTTTGCACCGGCGTCCGCGCCCGAAAATTAATACTATCCTGATGCGCTTTATCCTTACCCTTCTTTTTCCCCTACTCCTTTCTTCCCTCGCTGCCCAGGACGGTATTTCCGGCAAATGGTACGCCATTCTCGACGCGATGGGGACCAAGCTGCCCGTTGGTTTGGAAATTGAAAAGAAGGAGGGCGCATACGCAGGTGCAATGACGAGCCCTTCGCAAACCAAGGCTAAAATTCCGCTGGCATCGGTCACATTTGACGGCAAGAAATTCACCGCAAAGGAAGCCCAGACCGGTGTTACCATCGACGCGGTCCTGAGCGGTAAAGAACTGCGCGGCATCTTCAGCCAGGCTGGCCAGGATTTCCCCATCGTTTTCACCCGCAACCGCCCCCAAGCATACCCCATCAGCGAAGGGCCGATCACCATCACCCCCCGCCCGCAGGAACCGACCGACTTCCCCTACGAACGTACCCCCGTTACCTTTCCCGGCGGCGCGGAAGACGTAGTCATGGCCGGCGAACTTACCCTACCCTCCAAGGGCAGCCCGAAAGCCGCCATCGTCCTCGTCTCCGGCTCCGGACCGCAGAACCGCAACGCCTACCTCGGTAGCCAGATCAACCACAGCCCCTTTCTCGTACTCAGCGATTACCTGACCCGCCGGGGCTACGCAGTACTCCGCTACGACGACCGTGGCGTCAATGAATCTACCGGCGATTTTCGTTCCGCCACTTCCAATGACTTTGCCCTCGATGCGACCGCCGCTGTAGCCTACCTACGCACCCTGAAGGAAATGAAGAACGTCCCCATCGGCGTCGCTGGTCATTCCGAAGGCGGTATGATTGCACCCATCGTCGCTTCCCGTGATGAAGAACTCGACTTCGTCATCCTCCTGGCCGCCCCCGCCGTTGCCATCGACAGCCTGATGCTAGAACAACGCCGCCAGGTAGGCCGCTCGATGGGCCAGCCCGAAATGCTTATCCGTCGCGATGAACCCACCCTGCGCGCCGGCTACACCTGGATCAAGGATAACCCCGAACTCAGCGAAGAAGATTATGTTGAAGGCCTTTACGGCGTCTTCGAAGAACAGTTGAAGAACCTACCCGCAGCTTTACGGCAGAGCATCGTTGATCCCCGTGCCTTCAACGCCCAGTACGTGGTCCCGCTGTCCTCCCCATGGATGCGCCGCTTCATTGCATTTGAGCCGAAGGATTTCCTAAGCCAACTCTCCATCCCAGTGCTGGCCATCAACGGCCTGCTCGATACGCAGGTAGATGGCACGACGAACCTCAACGCCTTCGCAGAGATCATGGCCACCAATGGTAATAAGGACGTTACGATTACGCCACTACTGGGTTTAAACCACCTCTTTCAGCCAGCGGAGACTGGTTCGCCTACGGAGTACGGTACTATTCAGACTACGTTTGATACTACGGCATTGAAGGCTGTTGGTAGCTGGTTGGATGCGCGGTTCTAGTTGTTTGTTCTCTACGCCTTTAGGCCGGAGAACTTAGCGCGTTTTATCTTCAGAAGCTATGGTTTCAACCTAAGGGGCACCATCTGAAGAGCTTACTTCTACGCAGTAGACGCTAATAAATTACCCGAACCGTACGGGGATGCTCTCGGTTTTTGAGTAGTACTTCTCGCTTCGCTCTCCGGCCTAAAGGCGCGGAAAACTAACCATCACTCGAAGAAGGAGTCATAACCAGTTCCCTTCCCTCTCTGCTGCACATCCTTCTCCCGTCGCGGAATAGCGTCAAGGTCCAGAACGTCTTCGGCGCTCGTTTTCTTAGCCACCTTATCCACGTCGATGTGGCCGCTGGCGAGCATGAGGTCAGACTTTTGCTCCCACTCTTCCAGCATCCTAAGTCCCTCATCGGCGAATACGCCGTTCTGGAGGTCTACCGAAGACATGAACTCGTTGGAGAGGTCCATCATCCGTTCCATTTCGCCGACTTTATTGGCTACGTCTTCCGTGATGCCCTCCATGGCCGCGTCGAACATAGCCCGCTGATCGGGATTGCCGTTGATAACGGACATGGCGGATGACATCGCTCCGTGGCTGGCGCGAATGGCCTTACGCTCTACGATTCGGAGCTCTACCTGATCGCGGGTATCTTCGAGGAGGACCTCGGAGTTATCGTGCATCTTATTAAGGACACGGCTCAGAACGTCCATCTTGGTCAGCAGCGCACTATACTTCTGGTTGCTCTCGCGTAGGCGGGCGGCGCGACGACTGCTGAGGATCATTTGCTGCTTTTTATCGCGCTCTTTGGCGATCTGGGCCAGCTTTAATTGTTTGTTGATCTCCGTTTCGTTCGTCTCGACGAGGGTTTTCAGGTGGCGGATCTGGCCGCGCAGCTTACCGATCTGCTTGCGCATATCCTGAAGGTTATTCTCCAGGCTCTCGATGTAGGTTTTCAGAATACCAATGGGGTCAATGTTGACAAAGACGCCGGTGACACTTCGCATCGCGCTTTTATACATATAACCGAACAGCGCCCGGGTGCGGGGATCGAGAACGGAGAAGAGGATAGCACCGAGTACGGCTACCGAAACGACAATTCCTAAAGTGGTAAAGATGAAACCTGAGATCAACGTCCAGAACGAAGTAATCAAGAAAGCAATACCGGCCGCCAATGCGGTAAGGAATATCAGACCCGTTACCCCTTCTGGCCGTTTCCAGAATACTTTCTTTGGGTTGACGTCGGTGGGAAATGTTGGCATTGATGGAGTTTATCTTGGGAAAGTGCAAGTTAAGAACTAGTGGCTAGAAACTAGTGACTAGTGACTAGAAACTATGGAACTAACAACTACCCTAACACTCTGGTAATATCCGCAACATCCGCCCGGATAGTAGCAGTAATCACATCCAGCGCATCGTCGAAGCCCTGCTGGTTCACAGTGGCTTTTTCCTTGGCGGAGTCAATTAGTTCATCCGCTGATTCGATCTTGGCTTTGGCCTTTTTGACTTCCACCTGCATCTGTTCGATCTTGGCTTCCCAGTTGGCGATCTTCTTTTTGAGTTCGCCGGTTTCTTTGGCTTTGCCCTCCACGTTACTCATGAGGTGCTTTTCCATGGAGTTCATGAACTTGGACTTTTCGTCCTGCAGTACCTCGGTGTAGTACTTGGCGGTTTTCACCAGTTTTTCAAGCGTCAGACCGACGGTAGAACCGGTACCGAAAGCGGCGCGAATGGCAGTATCATCGTCCATTCCAATCTCCCGCATATTGGCGACGGATTGCTTAAATTCTAGGTAATCAAACCCTTCAAGGTTTTTATCCTCAAGGGCTTTCATCAGTACGTTGGCGAAACGGTCATCATCCTGTGACACAGTATCGAAGGCTTTAGCTAATTTGGACATTTTGGGCTCCTTTAAGGGTTTGTGAGACGACAAATGTAAGGTTCGTGGGCCGGAAATTATTGTGGTTCCGATCTACACCCCGCATCTATAGACGGGTCCCTCAATTTTAGTAAACGCCAAACAATACCGAAACATATTGTTTACACCCAATAAACCTCCCCGGAATAGTCCCCTAGGGATTAAACCATGGTAACCCAGAACGTAGCAAGGTGCGGTAGCATCGGCGAAGTCCTCGGTACAACACTCCGTAATGATACTATCCCAACGTGGCAAAGCCGCCGCCAACCAACCCCTCCGCGCCGATCTCGACGCCTTCTACGAAGCACTAGAAGACAAGTACGACGCGAAGGACAATACCAACGGCAAGTTCACCCTAACCATCGCCGAAAATGCACTCTGTTGGGCAGAGCTACGGGGTAAATTCCGGGACATTCAGACGCGGCACGAAAAGCCGGACTGGGTCGCATCCTACACCTCCCTGCTCGGTGCACCGGAATTACGGGAGGCTGCGACGGCCTTCCTACAGCAGCACTTCTCCGGCGTCCCCCTCAGTCCTGAGCGCCTAGGGGTGGCGGCGGGCGCGGCGGCGATCATCGAGATGACCTCCCTGCTGCTCGGCGACCCCGGCGACGTGGCCGTCATCCCCGGTCCGGCGTACATGGCCTATACACCCGACATCGGCGCGAAGGCCGGCCTGGAACGCTATGACCTCCACCACGTCCCGACCGAAAGTACCCCCAAAAGTGATTTCCGCTCCCCCACCTATTTCCAGCATACCACGGCAGACCTCGACCGCGCCTACGCTGAGCTTGGCGACCATTTTAGGATGCTGATCCTCACCCAACCAAACAACCCGAGCGGGCAGGTTTTCACGGAAAGCCAGTTACTAGCTTTTTCGGATTGGTGCGAGGCCCACAAAATCCATATGATCGTCAACGAAATTTATGCCCTCTCGTTGATCGATCAGGACCACGAAGACCTAACGGAAGACTACGGCGAGCGCGTCCAGTTCACTTCCGTCCTGAGGTTACTGGAAAAACGAAAAAGCAACTACCTCCACTGGTGGTATTCCTTCAGCAAAGACTTCGGCATCTCCGGTTTCCGCTTGGGAATGGTGTATTCTCACAACGAGCAAATGCTGAAGGCCTGGAGCAATATGGGTGCACCGTCGATGGCTTCCAACCACAGCCAGTGGCTGGTACAAAAGATGCTCGAAGACGAGCGCTGGGTACAGGAATACATCGCGATGAACGGCAAGCGAATTACGGAGAGTTATGCGCTTGTTATCCGGACGCTGCGCGCCAACGATATCGCCTACGCGCCGGCGGCTGGTAGCCTCTTCGTCTGGTTCAACCTGAGCCGCCTGCTGAATGCCCATACCGACGAAGCAGAACTAGAGTTATGGCAAAAAGTCTACAACGAAACAGGTATCCTGCTCACTTCGCCCGTTGGTCAGGGGAGCCCGGACCGGGGGTGGTACCGGATGGTATACTCGTGTGTTCAGTATGATGCGCTGGAGGTAGCGATGGCCCGGTTGCATCGGTTCCTAGCCTAAGGCCTTCCGTATTTAGACTACCGCTGCGATGTTTGGCAGCCTATAATACTGCACGCTGAATGCTAAATGATTCCTTCACGCCGTACCTTTCCAACTATGACCAGGAAAGATATCCCTGCCCTATACGATCAATATAAAGACTTCGACCTCGTAGTAGACTCCCGTCGCCTCATCCGGCCCACGGAGACGCTGTTCTTTGCCCTCCCAGGTCGGCGGACGGATGGGCACGCCTTCATTCCGAAGCTCTTCCGCTCAGGAGTGCGGCACTTCGTGGTTAAGCACGATTTTGAGGCGAGGCCGCAGGTACAAAGTGAGCTTTCCGAAGAGCAATGGTCGACAGTCAGTCTCCTCCGGGCAAAAAATCCGTTAGCCCTGCTGCAAGCCCTCGCCGCCCACCACCGCCAACAATTCAAGGTCCCCGTACTGGCCATCACCGGCTCCAACGGTAAGACGATTGTTAAAGACTGGCTGGCCCAACTGCTCGCGCGCAAATTCAACGTCTGCGCCAGCCCCCGCTCCTTCAATTCTCAGGTCGGGGTACCACTCTCGGTCTGGCGGCTCCGACGGGAGCACCAGCTCGCCGTCTTCGAAGCTGGCGTCAGCGAAGCCGGGGAAATGGCTAAATTAGAAGCCATCATCAAGCCCACCTGCGGCCTGTTCACCATGCTTGGCAGCGCCCACGATGCTGGTTTCACCGACCGGGAGACGAAGCACCTCGAAAAACTCAGCCTTTTCAAAGGAACAGAATGGGTGGCGGTTTCGGCCGATGACACCAACAGCGTTCGCCTCCTCCGGATAGCCGACATCCACCCACTCACTTTTCTCGGTGTAGAGGGACGGTTTCTGGAAGTAGACGAAGAAGCCATCCAACTAAACTTCCCCAACCTGCCTGGCATCTACCTCGAAAATGCCTACGCCGCCGCCGCCGTAGCCTACGAACTGGGCCTCGACAAGGCGACGCTGCGCAGCGAAATACCAAAGCTGCAGCCGCTTACCAACCGCCTCGAACAACGGGAAGGACGACGCGGCGGCGTGGTCATCAACGACAGCTACAGCAACGACCTGAGTGCCCTGGCCGCCGCCCTCGACTTCGCCGTGGCGCAGAACCCGTTTGACCGGCTCACCTTAATATTAGGGACGCTTCAGCCCGGCTCCTTCAACCTTCCTCGCACCCGCGACCGCGCCCCAATTAAAGAACTGGAACAACTACTGGCCAACCGCGTAGACCGCCTGATCACCGTAGGCGAGAGCTACGCCCCAAAGGAAGGCAGTCTCCACTACCCTACCCCCGAACTACTCCTCGCCGCCCTCGACAAACTGGACGCCAACCCCGAAACCATCCTCGTGAAGGGCGCCAGCTACGAACGCCTCGACCGCGTTGCCGACGCCCTGAGCCGTAAGCAACACCAGACTTTACTCCGGCTAGACCTTACCGCCCTGCGCCACAATTTTCAGGTATACAAACTGTCCATCAAAGCAAAAATGATCGTGATGGTAAAAGCCTCAGCCTACGGTGGCGGCAGTCTGCCCGTAGCACGTGCCCTCGCCGCTGCCGGGGCCGACCGCCTCGCCGTCGCCTACCCCGACGAGGGCCGGACCCTCCGCGAAGGAGGCCTCACGCTACCAATAATGGTTCTCAACGCCGAAGCCGCCACCTACGCCCGCTGCGCCACCGACGACCTCGAACCCGTCGTCCACCAAGCCATCGACCTCCGTCGAGCCCACGCTGCCGGACTCCGCATCCACCTCGAACTGGATACCGGTATGGCCCGCCTCGGCTTCCAAACCAACGATCTCGACGACCTGATCACCGAACTAAAAAGCCATGATTACGGACCGATCATCGCCTCCATATTCACCCACCTTGCCGCCGCTGAAGACCAGGTCCACGACGATTTCACCCAGAATCAGCTCGCTACTTTCGACACGGCTTTTGCGCAAATCGCCGCCGTTCTACCAAGCCCACCACCCCGCCATATCCTCAACACCAACGGCACCTCCCGTTTCCCCAGCCACGCCTACGAGTTCGTACGACTGGGCATCGGTCTCTACGGCATCGGTGACACAGCCAGGGCCGAAGAACTGTGCCCGGCCCTCCATCTCATCACCCACATCACCCGTATCTACGACCGCCCTGCGGGCAGCAGCGTCGGCTACGGTCGCCGGGGTAAAATCAACCGACCAAGCCGCATCGCCGTGCTGCCAGTTGGTTATGCCGACGGTCTTCCACGCCTGGCAGGAGAAGGGCGCTTCAGTGTAAAAATCGGTAACGGCACCGCCCCGACCATCGGCTCCGTTTGTATGGACATGACGACTATTGACGTAACCGACCTGCCCGATGCCCGGGATGGTGACGAGGTAATTCTCTTCGGGCCCGAGCATCCCATTGAATTACTCGCCGCTGCTGCGCAAACCATTCCCTACGAGATACTGACCGGGATTGGGCCGCGGGTACACCGGGTTTATTCGGAAGAATGAGCAGTGCCATGTTCGGGACCTATTCGACAGCGTTTAAGCTGTTGTTCCTTCTACCTTTTCCGCTGAAGCCTAAAGAATAGCAGCCTAAAGACGGCAGAACGGTTACGCAACGGTCTATTCTGAAAAATCAATAAGTCCGTGGCTACGAGCAGAGAGGCTTCTATGCGTTTCCACTTTCAATCCTCTAATTCGCCGGGCTCGTCGATTAAACAACGACAGGTTTTCCACAACCTCCTATTTTGCTCTCATTCCCGCCAAACAAAGCAGAACTGCGTTTCATACACCATTTCATAACACTCATTTCACCATGTCACACTTCTTCCTACGCTCCAAGCATTACCTACTCTTCGTCCCCCTATTTCTCACTACCCTCTCCGGCTGGGTTGCGCAAGCCACCTACGGCCAACGGATTCAGGAATGGGGCCAGGAAATACAAGATGGCGGTGACTTCGACTTCAGCGGCTTCAACCTTGCAGATTACAACGGCTACTTCTACGCTTTTATCGCGATGATACTCCTCGCCCTCGTGACCCAGGTGGGTTGGTACCGGGCCGTCGGCCAGGACCTGAAGCGCTACCTACCCGATCACACCAGCCTCAACGACAACACCTTTAAGGCCACCCTTATCCTACAGGTAGCGTCCTCCCTGCTGATGGTCGGATTCATGTGGTACGGCTGGAACTGGGTGGGCGCAAACATTCCTACCTGGATCGAAAACGATGGCATGAGTCCGGAAGGTGGGAAAGAGATGCTTATGTCAGCACTTAAAATGGCAGGGCTATTCGTTGCCATTGCACTAATCGGCTTCCTGGCCCAAGTCTATAATTGCTACTTCGCGGGTAAGACCCTGAAAACCATCGAAGAAGGTCGCTCCGCCAAGGGTGGTGAGATCGTTGGCTACGTAATCCTCTCTTACTTCCTTGTGCTCGGCGTCTGGATTATGCAACCTAAAGTTAACCGTTTGGTAGAGACGGGAAGTATGGCTAAGGCCGGAAACGACGGGGTCTGGTAGACGCGCTGCGCGCTTTTAGACGGCCTTCGGCCTTTTAGACGCGCTGCGCGCTTTTAGACGGCTTCGCCTTTTAGACGGCCTTCGGCCTTTCAGACGCTTCGCTTTTAGGCTACCGCATGGCTCCGGCGCCACCGACTTGCGGCAGACTCTAAAAGCGAAGCGTCTAAAAGCAAAGCGTCTAAAAGCGAAGCGTCTAAAAGCA
>JAPKCQ010000166.1 GCA_026421165.1 Lewinella sp.
CGTAGCCCAGTACGGGCGACCGCAAGGGGTCGCCCCTACTGGCCTTGCTTGAAAAAGGCCGCGCTCGCTTCGCGCGCACAAAATCACCTCCTGTGACCAACGGTAGTATGGCTGCTTAACCACACCATGCATCGCGCACATACTTAGGGTCGCCGTACAAATCGCCTACGGTGCTCTTTAGAGTTCTTCGGTGAGTACCCCGACGCAAGTCCGGATGCCTTCCAGGTAATTGCCCAACCTTAAGTTCTCGTTGGCAGCGTGGATATTATTGTCCGGATTAGGGATGCGGACCGAAACGGCGGGCAAACCAAGCGCTTTGATGAAAGGGGAGATCGGCTGAGATCCCCCGGTAGTCCTCATATTCACGGGACGAGCATCGAAAGTCCTGATCAGCGCCCGGTTGAGCCAGTGTCCAATGTCAGAATCGAAAGGGGTACGGTAGGCGGCGTACTTCATCTTACCGTATAAAGCAGCTATTTTATCGTGCTTACGGCGTTCTGCTTCGGTTGGCTCCTCGTCCACTAGGTGGTAACCAGAATTCTCGACATAATCTCTGAGTAGTTTCAGCAAGCGTACACCATCACTTTCCGGGACAAGCCGAATATCGATCATGGCAATGGCTTCGTCCGGAATGATGGTACGGGCCGCTCCGCCGACGTAGGCGGCCTTCAGTCCACGGACGTTTAGCGTTGGGTAGGCAAGTGCTTCCTGATAGGTCCCTCCTACCTGCTCCGGACGGGCGATGCCGATACGAGCGGCGATGGAGTCGCTGTTTTCGGGTACGGCGTTCATGGCTTTCTTTTCCGCTTCGGAAAGCGAAATACCGTCGTACCAGCCGGGGATCAGAACCCGGCCGTCGTCGTCTTTCATTCCAGCCAGTAGTTTGCTGAGGCGGAAAACCGGATTAGGGACGAAGTTGCCGTACTGCCCACTGTGCATAGGCTGACGTGGGCCGAAGACGCGGAGCGTGGTGGTCGCGATGCCCCGGGCGCCAAAAGTCAGTGTTGGCAGGTTGGATACGTGGCGGGTACCATCCATTACGACAAGCCGGTCGGCGGCAAGCTTATTTTTATTTGTCCGCACCAGTTCGGGGAGCTGGGGGCTGCTCATCTCCTCCTGAAAGTCGAGGATAAGTTTCACGTTGTAGGCTGGCGTCACTCCTTCACCATTAAGGATGGCAAATGCGTTGAGTAGAGAAAGGGCCGGGCCTTTGGAGTCGGAGGTGCTGCGGCCAAAGAGACGGTTTTCAGGCCCGAGGTCGGTATCCTCCACTTCCTGCCACTCTCCGTTCGAATTTTTATGTTTCAGCGTTACCGTAAAGGGATCTATCTGGTCCCATTCGCTAACATCCACCGGCTGGCCGTCGATCTGAAGATAGAACAGCACCGTTTTGCGGTCGGGATGGTAAATACGCTGCGCCAGGACAAAAGGTACATCGTTGATGCGGATTACTTCCGTAGCCAACCCCAACCTTTCGAGGTAGGGCGTAACCCAGTCGATATTCGCCTGGATTTGTTCGGGAAAGTGACCGTCGTTGGGTACTGCGACGAACTCCCGCAGTTGCTTCACTGCCAGAGGAAATTGCCGGGTACTGGCCGCTTCGATTTCGGTGGAGGTAGTGAGTTGGGCCTGAAGTAAGGTTGGAAAACCGATCAGCGCAAGGAGGAATATGGGAAGGAGACGGAGCATGGCCGTAAATATAGCGTACAGACACATCGCACGCCTGAGTCCATCTAGCATTTAAGCGTTCGCTCCGCGAACGCAGCCCTCAACTAAAAGCAAAGTACAGGCAACCACAAGGGTCGTCCGCACTATTTTCAAGTTTTCCACTTCGGTGACCAGACATACTACGGCTAATCCGCTTGGTCCTGCTGCAGCAAGCGGTAGACAAAGTAAAAAACGGATACTACCAGAAGGATGATCACCGCAAGGACGATGTAAGCCTTGGCGTCGCCGTTACCGCCGAGAATTGGGGGAAATTTTAAGATCATATTTAACATGGTGCGAAGGTACGGACGCTAAATCTATCATTCTATCAATCTATCGTTTCTATCTTCGCCCCCATGCGCTTACCAAAGCTCAATTCTTGGCAATCCGGTACCCTGGTCTTCCTGGCCGCAGGCTTACTCTTCTCTCTCTACTTCAAAGGACTGATGTGGGAACCCAACCTCCATGCACCTACCTTCGGCGGGGACGGGCTCACCATTCATTACAACCTTCAGTACCACGCTACCTACGGAGAGGGCGTTTACCTCGAGTCCCAGTACTATCCGCATCAGGAAAGTGTGTTCATGACCGACGCTCAGGCGTTGGCGGCGGTGGTCCTTGCCGGCCTACGTCCGGTATTCCCACACATCGGACAGTACGCCACGGGGATTTCCAATGTCTTAATTTTCTGGAGTTCTCCGCTGGCTGCTTTGCTGTTGTTCCTGATTTTTCGCAGGCTTGGGGTCCGCTGGTCCCTTTCTTTTCTATTCGGGTGCCTGATCGCGATGATGTCGCCGCAGATTATCCGACAACTGGGCGGGCAGTACACCCTTGGCTTCACCTTCTTACTTCCGCTCGTTGCCTGGTACCAACTTGCTTATGACGGTGGCAAAAGGTACTGGCGGAAGAGTATTTTGGTAGCACTGACCGTAATAATCATAGGCCTTAACAACCCTTACCTCTACGCCGTAGCTTCTGCATTATTAATGGGAGCGGCAGGTATGGGAATACTGCTCAAGCTTACTGGTCTCGTTCGTCTACCCTGGAACCAGTTACTGCAGTGGATCGGCGTGACCCTGGCCTCCACCGTAGTCATCGCCCTCACCCTCGCCGCTTTTGACCAGGTGGACGATCGGGTGGAAGTTCCCTTCGGTTTCTTCCACAACATTGCAGCCTGGGGCGGCATGCTCACCGATCAGGACACCTATTCCTACAGTTTCATCCGTGGGGTTATTCCCGGACTGGATACACCCCGGCGGGAAAACCAGATGTACCTCGGCCTGATTCCTATCCTGTTCGCCCTCGCCCTGCCGCTGATATTACTGGTGCCTAAAACTAGAAAGGCCGTTGGTCTTACGCAGGCTCCTACCCTGCTGGTGCTCCTGGCCGGCACCCTGCCCGGTCTTCTCCTCGGCTTCGGACTGCCCTTCGTTTATTTTGAGGACTGGACTTACGATCACCTCGGTAGCCTGCTGCAGTTTCGCGCACCGGTTCGCTTTAGCTGGCCCTTATTCTACGTGCTGGCGATCGGAGCCGGGTTTGCCCTGAGCCAGCTTTACGAATACTTGGCGGGCACTAAAAAAGTATGGCTACTGGCCATTCCCCTCCTGCTGTGGAGCGTCGACGCTCACCAATTCCTGGCAGGACATACGGAGGGTAAGGCCGGGCCGAGTGCCTTCACCCCAAAGTCCCTTCAGGAGAAACGCGCTTTGGCCGAAGAACTGGGCATCGACACCACGGCCTTCTCCAGCATCTACCTGCTGCCAACCGAGCAGGGCTGGTCCGACAAAATCCACCAGGATGGTTCGTGGCGCAGCAACCACGATGGCTACAAACTCTCCCTTGCTACCGGGCTACCGTTACTTAACGGCAAACTCTCCCGCGTAGGCCTTAGCCGGGTTCTACGCAGCTTGCAGGTCGTAAGCCACCCGCTGATTGAGAAACCTGCCCTTAAAGAACTACCGGCGGGTAAAAGCATCCTCCTACTCGCTTCTAACGAAAACGTGCTCGATCCGCGCGAAGCGGACCTGCTGGCGACCGGCGAAGTGCTTTTCTCCAACGAAAAGGTCGAACTCCGCAGGGTAAGTCCCGCCACCCTGCTCGCCCGAACCAGCGAAGCAATTTCTTTGGCCAAATCAGATACTGCTGCCTTCGCAAAGCCTGCAGCCCGCGCCGTATTCGAGAAAAATACAGAACACGCCTTCTTCGGCGACGGTAGCCGCAGCGTCTCTCCCGGCTGGACGACCTTCGAATTGCCCGTGCTTCAGGATTCGACCACCACTAATGAACTGGAACTAAGCTTCTGGATCTTCGCCGATAAAAGCCGCTTCGGTGGGCCCAAGTTCTACCTCCGGCAACTAGGCAAAGACGGCAAGCGCCTCTCCGAAGATAAATTCTGGACCAACGAAACCTTCGATGCGCAGAATGGATGGCTGCGGGTGGCGTTCCATTGCTCACCAGGTCCGGAAACGGCTGAGCTTGAGTTGGTGGGGCAGTATGAGTTTCCTTATTTTATTGATGAACTTTGGTTGCGGGAGGCTGGCGTGAACGTGGGAATTACCGGGCCTGATGGGCAGCGGATGTACAACAACTTTTTACTGCGCTAAGGAACGTCAATTCAATAACAGCCCCTCGCCCGTTATTCCTCCTCCTCATCAGAAACCAAACGGATCTCAGCATCAGGCAGCGCCTCGCGCAGCATCGCCATCAACTCAGGGATGGTCGTTGCCTTTTCCAACTTCGCACCCGCCAGGGCGACGGATACCTTGGAGAACGCCTCGTCGTAATCGCCAAAGCGCTCGCCCAGGAGTGTACGGTCTTCCGTGTGGAAGTACTCGCCCTCATCGTTAACTTCAAACTCGGAGAAGTACTTGCCGAAGAGGTACTTCAAGATTTTACAGAGCACCACGTGGCCTTCTGCGCCGGCGAACTGCGTTTTGGTGAAACTATAGTGCGCCAGCATATCATCGCTCCAGTCGGTCAGGTCGGGGCGGAACAGGGCCATCGGCGAGAGCGTCCGACCGTCGGGGCCAAAGCAAAGCATGGTGGTTTCCGCTTTTTTGTGTGCCTGAAAAGAAACTCCCCGGGCCCGAAATTCGGAGGCGTTGTCATCAATTAGCTTTAGGTAGTCATCGGGAACACCCTCCAGAATATGGTCAAAGGTCTTGTATTCCCAACCGGCACTTTCGCAGATGTCGGTGACCTCGTCGATCAACTCGGGGATTCGTGCGGGAGAAGTTAGTTTACCGAAGTAGTGCAGGGTAAGACCCATAGTTGATGTATTGTGTAGCTGCTGTTTCATGGCTTGTAAGCGGAGGCTTCACCTCCCAGCCTCAAGCCTTTTATCAACACAATAATACGTGTTTTCCACGTTAAAAACAAATTTTGTTTTATTTTATCAATCCCCAACAATAGTCAACAAGCTATTGTCCAGAAAGCTTTCTTTGCACCTGCGCCATCGCCCTGATACGCTATCGCCCCGACGCTTAGGGACGCGAACAAAACCAGTTACGCAAGTTGGTTATAGTAGCGAATAGCCGCAAGGATAAGCTCCCCCTCCGCGGTAGCATTGACCCTGGCTTTTCCGGGAGCAGACAGCAGCGTAAAATTGATACGGTGGTCCTCATTCTTCTTATCCTGCTGCATCAGTGCGAGCAGCTCGGGGAAGGCCTCTTCGGGTACGTTTTGATGGCCGTAGACGGCGAGGCAATAGTTGGAAATTTCCGTCAGGTCTTCTTCCGTAAGCTCATCCAGTTGGGTGCTCAGCCATGCTTCCATGATCATGCCGGCGGCGATGGCTTCGCCGTGGAAGAGCCGGTGGTCCGTCTCCAGCCAGTACGACTCGATGGCGTGGCCGATGGTATGGCCGAAATTGAGGGCTTTGCGCAAGCCTTTTTCGAAGGGGTCTTCGAGCACAATTTCCCGCTTGACGTTCACGCTGGCGGGGATAATCGTTTGCCAATCGACGGCGGTCAGATCGGTGATGGTTTTGAGCTGGTTCCACTGTTCCCGGTCAGCGATTAGGCCGTGCTTGATGATCTCGCCGTAGCCAGAGCGGACTTCGCGGGCCGGCAGCGTTTGCAGGAAAGCCGGGTCGATCCAGACGCCGATCGGGTCGTTGAAGACGCCGATGCTGTTCTTTACGTTGTTAAAGTCGATGCCGAGTTTGCCACCTACGGAGCTGTCCACCATCGAGAGCAGGGTGGTCGGGATCTGAAGAAAGTCGATGCCGCGTTTGTAGGTAGAACTGACGAAGCCAGCCATGTCTTCCAGCACACCACCGCCCAGACAGATGGCGCACCAGCGGCGGCCTACTCCGGCGGAGAAGAGGTCTTCCCACATGTCCTGGCAGGTCTCCAGGTTCTTGTTCAGCTCTCCTTCGGGGACGACGATTACGGGAGTATCCTCCGGCAGAAATTCCTCGATGCGAGGCAGGCAAAGTTCAGCGGTGTTTTCGTCGGCGAAGAGTACCCAGCCAGCGTAGTTCTTTGCTTCAAGCCAGTTGAAGTTGGCTTGGGTTATCGGGCCTATTTGGATGTTGTATTTCTGGGCTACTGGGAAGGTCATTGGGCGAAGGTAAGGTGTAGCGGACTTACTGTCCTAAGCATGAATTCAAGACCTAAAGCCGCCCAGCGAGTACCCCAACCAACCGCTCCACCCGAACCGCCCCATCAGCATTAAAAACCTCAACAAAAAGCACGTACAACCCAGCCTTAGCCTTCCTTCCCTCATCATTACCCCCATCCCAACGAAGGGTACCGGAGCCGCCTAACAATTCCACTCGGCGAAGCGTACGGATTAGCCGACCCTGCGCGTCGAAGATGCGGACGCGGGCGAGAAAACCGGTACGGTCGGTCGTGTAGCTCAGTTCTAGGAAGTCCTCGAAGCCGTCGCCGTCGGGACTGAAGGTCGGGCTGACGATCGAGAAGGTCTCCTCCCCCACCGGTTCTAGGCCGGACCGCGCCTGAGAGTTTTCCCGCGTCGGCGTACCGAAGCCTGCAGTCGATGCGGCGCTGAACCAGTTGCTACCGTCCTGGGTGATTGCTTTTGGGCGGAGGCGCTCCAGGCTTACGCCGTCGTTGGGGCTGAGTAGTTCGGAGTGGAAGTCTTCGGTATAATCAAAGGCATCGAGGCGGAGTACACCGGCATCGATGGTAACGTTCCCTTCATCGTCGCTGAAGGTGGGGAGGCGTTGCTCGATGAGCAAGGAAGGGTTCACGTCCTGGAAGCGTGCGAGGATGTCTTCGCGGTCGGGCGTGAAGGTCAGGTAATCCCCCGGCAGGAACAGCCTGGAGGTAGTGATTTCCCGCGTCGCCGTAGAGGCAGAGGTCGCCTCCAGGTTGCGGATCAGCCAGCCCTCGATCTGGAATACCTGGTCGGAGCAGTTGTACAGTTCCACGAAGTCCGCGCCGCCGGTGGCCGGATTGAAGAGGATTTCGTTGATCACTACGTCGCCCGGTACCGGACGGGTCGGGATGGCGATGGTGAGCACGATGGCTTCCGAGGGGGCGTTGCCGGCGCAGTCCGTAAAGTCGGGCAGGATGGTGAAGGTATAGACGGTGTTTTCCAGCAGGTCGGTAGAGAGGAACAGCGCGTTTGGTCCGAAGGCAACGGGGGCAATAAAGTTCACCGCCGGGACGAAGCTAAAGAGGTCAACCGTGAAGTCGTCGATGTCGATCGCTTCGTCGAAGGTCAGGGTGATGCCGAAGCCACCGACTTCAACTTCTACGATGCCCGGCGCCGCCACGTCGGCCGACATACCGAGCACGGAATTTACGCGGCCGGGCGTTCCGCCGGCGGCGTCCAGGCTTGCCCTCCAACTTGCACTGCATCCTGCGTCCGCGCCATCTCCAACGTATTCGATGCTGTACCCGCCTTCGTCCCGGTCGGCGTCATTGTACCAGTCGTCGGTGTAGTTGACCGTCTGGATATTCTGCCCCTGAAACGTCAGCGAAATCTCGTCCGCCGCATTGCTGAAGGTGGGCAAATTTAGCTCAATCACCGTCGCGCCGAGCGTCCGAAACCCCTCGGCTTCGTCCGCCTTCGTGACCACCACATAGCTATTGGCGGCAAGCAAGCTCCCCTCCGAAAAGGTAACGGGACTACCGCCACTGGCCACCTGCAAACCCGTCAGGTCCACCACCGTATCCGTAGGATTATGCAGTTCCAGGTACTCCTGGTTCGGGAGGCCGACGACCGGGTTCGGGTCCGCCATAAACTCGTTGATGAGCACGTTACGAGAGGTTGGCCGCACCGTAATATCGTAGCGAAAATTAAGGCTCAGGTCGCTCAGCAAGTTGCCAGAAGCATCCGCAATCGTACTAGCCGTCAGGGTCACCTCCTCCCCGTCCGGCAAATCAGCCGAGAGGCTTAGGGTAAGGGTTGCGCCAGCCACCGAGACGCTACTGACCTCAATTCCGGCAGCGGAAAGGGTATAATTCGTGGTCATTCCCGCCGGAACTTCGTCGATGGCCTCGTCAAACACCAAGGTGATTCTAGCGGGGTTCGTCAGCGCGCTACTAAGCAATGCCGGCGGCGTTTCGTCCACGGTAGTTTCCGAAGTAACCAGTAGGTCATCCCAGCTAAATTTGTCGGTACGCGTAGCGGTGTAGCGGCAAAAAAGAGCCAGCGAATCCGGGCTGATGGGAAAAGTAAGGTCGGTTTGGTCCTGCAGTAAAAAGTTGGTCCCGCCCGAATAATCTGCAGAAAGCGTCCAGGTATCACCGGTGTGTTCCAACCGGAAACGGGCGGTGGCGGGGTCGGCCCCGAGCGCGCCGATGGTGCCAAGTAAAGTGCCAACGTCATCGCCTCCTGCGCGAAAAGTCACCTCCAGCCGGTCGTCGCTGCCGGAGATGCCGCCGAACTTCATTTCCACCTGCCGCACTTCGGGCAATACGCGTGATTCGATCAGGGTTACGGTCGAAAAGTTACCGCTGGAAGGCGCGAAATCCATTTGTACCAGGAATTCATAGCGGGTCGTGGGCGCGTCCCGATCAATGGGGGTCGCTACGCCCAGTGCTGACGTTCCGGCCGCGGGTGCCATCAAGCGCAGGCGGCCGTCGGTTACCACGAAGTTGGCGTTGTCTCCCGTCCAGCTTGGGTTCAGCAAGTCGCCATCCTCAAAGTTATCGGAAGTTATTTGGGCGCTGACGCAGGTGCAAAAAAAGGTAAGGAGCAGGGTAAGGAACGGTAAGCGGAGCTTCATGGAGCTAAGATAAGTCTCCCCGGTATTTCCCCTTTAAATCGGACATATCTTTTCAGATGGTCATTGTCCCGATCGAGGCGTTCGCTACGCGACTGACGATGGCGGTCTAGGCCGAGTGGTATCCCTTATGCCGAACTAAACAAAACAATACTGCTTCAGTCCCTAAGGAACGTGAAACAAATAAGCCATGATTCTTGACCGCCTTATTTTATACTCGACTGGCGAGTTCTCAAAACACCCACCATTCGCCTAACCAACATGCGCCCGCAAAACCTCCAACAACCGCTCCTTACTACCCTGTTCAATCCCTTTCAGGTTAATGATTTTAGGACTACGGCCATTGTACGTGTAGACGGTATAAACATCTTCCGAATAATCTATAGTTTTGACATCGCTGAACCCAAAATTGGTACCCAGAAAGCTATTGACCCGAATGGTGATGCCGCGCTTATTCCACTGTACGTGGTTTCGGTAAAAGAAGGGCCGGAAGCTGTGAGAGAAAACGATGAGGTAACTCGCGAGCATAAGCCCCTTCAGAAGTCTTGGGTTGAGGAAAGAAAAGACTTCGAAGAGGTTAAGTACTATAAATAAAGTGGCTGCTAGCATTGATATTAACCAGATGCTGCTTTTCCGCCTAAACGACAACTCATCAAACTTAATAGATTTCATAGCTGGTGTTTAAGGTAAAAGGGGTGTTGCTCTTTGGAGTGGGTGGAGCGCCTCTGGCGCGATTTATATCGCGCCAGAG
>JAPKCQ010000469.1 GCA_026421165.1 Lewinella sp.
CCGGTTAACGCGATGGGTTGATCGACGGCCGGTAAACGCGATGGGCTGATCGACGCCTATCGGCTGTCGATCAACCCACCGCTAGATGAAGTACCCTTTCAGGGCACTTCATGAATAATTTAACATACTGAACTAAATATCATGCCACAAGCATATTCAAAAATTTACGTCCATACTATTTTTAGCACTAAATACCGGTTGCCGCTTATTCATCCTTCAATGGAGGAGGCCTTGTACGGTTTTCTGCGTACGTTATTTCTTGCGCAGGGGTGTTTCGTTGTTGAGATTGGTGGAACGTTTGATCACATTCATATTATTCACACGCTACCCCGAACGAAATCCATCGCCGAAGTACTGGAAGCTGTGAAATCTTTGTGCACAAAAGGGATGAAAAGCGAAGGAGTGTTCTCCCAAGGTTTCTGTTGGCAGGATGGCTACGCCTGTTTCTCCGTTGATTACCGCAAGCAGAACAAACTCATTGCCTACGTGCGGAACCAAAAGCAGCACCATTACGGCGATGACTATAGCAAGATCGTTAAAATGACCTTTGAACAGGAGTACAAGACCATACTTGATGTCTTTGACTGTGACTACGAATCGAAATATCTGTTTCCGACAGAGAAATGAATCTACTGGACTATAACAGTTTGAGTAAGTGCCCCGAAGGGGTACTTACTCAACCCGTCGCGATTAGTGCAGTGTAATACAAGTTTCAATGCGCCCAAGCCTTAGCTTTTTACGCCATAGCTTCGTTGCTAAAATCCTCATTTCGCTACGGCTAAACTCCGGTTTCAGCGCCTCGCCACGCCGTAAAAATCCGGCGACTTAGCGCATCAAACTTAAATTACACTGTACTAGTTAGAGAGCATAACTGGCATAACGAGCATCATGATTTCCTGCCCACCAGTCTGCTCAGTAGGCAGCAGGATACCGGCGCGGGTAGCGGTAGACATTTCCAGTTTGATTTCTTCACCTTCAATGACACCGAGCATTTCAACGAGAAACTTGGCGTTGAAGCCGATGGTAAGGGGGTCGCCGTTGTAGGAGCAGGCGAGTTGTTCGGTGGCTTCGTTACTGAAGTCGAGATCCTGAGCGGAAACGGTAAGGGAGCCGTCGGAGATGGTCAGGATGACCTGGTTGGTGGTTTTGTTGGCGTAGATCACGATCCGCTTGAGCGACTGCTGAAGGTCGGAGCGGGAGATAAGTAGTTCGTTGGGGTTGTCTACGGGGATGACTGCGTTATAGTCGGGGTAGCGGGCATCGATGAGGCGGCAGGCCAGCTTATTGTCTCCGAAGGTGAAGAAGGCGTTGGCCTTGTCGAAGGAAACGGCTACCTGTTCGTCGGTGGAAGGCAGGGCTCCTTTGAGGAGGTTAAGGGCTTTCTTCGGGATGATGAAGCTGGAGGTGACTTCGCCGGTGATATCACTCAGGCTGTACTTGACGAGCTTGTGCGCATCGGTAGCGACCATTACGAGCTTACTGAAGTCTACCTGGAAGAATACGCCGGTCATCGCAGGGCGAAGCTCGTCGGTGGAGGTGGCGAAGAGTGTTTTGTTGATGCCTTCCTGGAGGGCCAGGGCGGAGACGCTGATTTCGTCGGCGTCGGTGGGCTGGGGGATGTCTGGGTAGTCTTCACCGTTTTCGCCGGCGAGTTTGTAAGAGCCGTAGGCAGAGGTGATTTTGATGCCGTAGCTTTCTTCATCGACAGTGAAAGTGATGGGTTGCTGGGGCAGGGCTTTCAGGGTGTCTATGAGAATCTTGGCGGGTACGGCTACCGTACCGTCGCCGTCAGAATTGACCTCCATGGAGGTGGTCACGCTGGTTTCCAAGTCCGTGGCGGAAATTGTGAGTTGATTGCCTTCAATGACGAAGAGGAAATCTTCGAGGATGGGTAGAACCGGGTTGGAGCTGATGGCGCCGCCGGCAAGGGTCAGTTTCTTTTGCAGATCGGAGGAGGAAACACTGAATTTCATAGCGGGAATTGGACTTTGGGCAAACTTACGGTTTTAGTACGTTAGTTCGTTAGTTCTTTGGTTTGTTAGTTATCCCCGACTTTACCTGAGTTATCCACATAGGGACGTGAAATAAATAAACCATGCTTCTTGCTCGGCGCCTTTTGACCGCTGG
>JAPKCQ010000167.1 GCA_026421165.1 Lewinella sp.
CATCCTGGTCGAAGTCGGCACCGGTCAGCCCGTTCCACCAGCCGGTGTGCTCGCGAAAAACGGTGGGTGTGGCCTCGACAAAGGAGCCGTCGGTATTGCGGAAGAGCCGGAGGGGCATCCCTTGGCCTGCCACTAACAGGTCGATCCATCCATCATTATCATAATCGGTGAAGAGCGCATCGGTCACGAGTCCGAGTTTTTGGAAGAGTACAGAATCTGCGGCGGTGAATTTCCCACGACCATCGTTGATCAGCAAGTAGCTGTCTACGGGTTCGGGGTAACGGCCGGGGGTAAGGCGGCCACCAACGAAGAGATCCAGGTCTCCATCACGGTCGACGTCTGCGGCGCGGACGCAGGAGGAAGATTTTTTGACCGCCGGTAAGGCCGTGGCCGCGTGAGTGAACTTACCCGTGCCATCATTGATCAGCAGGCGATCCAGGTAGTGCTCGCTGTCGAGGCTGAGTTCACTACCGCCGGAAGCGAGAAAGAGGTCGGCATCTCCGTCGCCGTCTGCATCAAAAAACAGGCTGCCGAGTTCTTCCGCTCCGTTTGGCAGGTCGCTGGCAGCGGGGTCAGCCAGGAAACTGCCGTCGAGTTGTTGCAGGAGTAACTCTCCACTGTTGAAGTGTGAACCACTGCGGTAAAGGTCATCAAGGCCATCACCGTTCACGTCGGCCACCGCCAGCCCGGGGCCATACTCCGAAAGCTTATGGGGAAGTAGCGGCTGGACGTTAAAATCAATGAACAGACTGTCTTTGTGCGGGCCGAATGCCGAGACCAAGCCGGAGGCTTCCCGCAAGTACGTAGAGGTTGTCCTATTTGCTACTTCCCCATTTTCGGGCTGTTTGCCGACGGGGCCGTCGATGGTCAGCAACTGGTTGACGGAGGTAACGGCATGGCGAGACTGGCGGCCATCGGGCCAGGTGACCGTCAGGTCGGCCGTCGTCAGGGTATCCAGCCCGAAGTGGAGATCCTGGCTTACGCTGGAAAGGTAACCGCGCACTGGGTTTTGGTAGGCCGTTGCCAACAAACGCCCTTGCTGATCGGCAAGGTCAACGCGGGCACCAATGGCGGCGGTATTGCCATTCTGCTGGCGAAGACGGACGGCTAGGTAGTTTCCTTTTTCTGCTTCGCGGTCCATCAAGGTATTGCGGTAGAGAAAGCATTTATCGTTGATGTTATTGACTACGTAATCGAGGTCTCCGTCCCCGTCTAGGTCTGCGTAAGCCGCGCCGTTGCTGTAAGAAGGTGTATTGAGGCCCCATTCTTTCGTGACTTTGCAAAAAGACGGCACCTCACCACCGTCGTTAGCGTAGGCGTAGTTGACGACCTTGACGGAAGGTATCTTGGGCAACAGCATTTTCCTACTGGCGATATTTCCGACGGACAAGTTATAGTCCATGAAGTCACGATCCGTTATGTCCTTCGGAAAACCGTTGGTGATCAGGAGGTCGCGATCGCCGTCATGGTCGAAGTCGGCCGCTAGCGGCGACCAACTCCAGTCGGTAGCTGCGATGCCGGCAAAGCCACCGGTTTCAGCAAAAATGGGTGCCGTATTTTCACCGGGCCGTTCCCCTTGAGCGAGTTGGAGCACGTTGCGGGTATACTGGTACTGGTAGCCGTAGCGCTCGCTGTTGATGTGCTCGTGATAGTTATTGGCCCCCATCATCGACTTCCGGCGGGCGTTGGTTTCGGGGAACATATCGAGGGCGATGACGTCTTCCAGCCCGTCGCTATTGAGGTCAGCTACGTCGTTGCCCATGGCCGAGTAGGCGCTGTGCTTGAAGTAATCATCGGCCCGGTCGGTGAAGGTTCCGTCCTGATTATTGATCCAGAGGAGGTCGTTGGTGACATAGTCGTTGGTGACGTAGATGTCCGGCCATCCGTCGTCGTTGAGGTCACAGATACTGAGCCCGAGTCCGTAGCCGTCCATATTAATACCAGCAGCCAGGGTGACGTTAGTGAAAACGGGATGGCCGTTGCCCTGGTCGCCGTCGTTGCGGTACAGGCGATCGTTGCGGCGGCCCTTGCCGTCTCTTCGTTTGGGGACGTAGCGGTTAGAGATGAGGAGGTTGTCCATTTCGTTGACGACGAGGTAGAGGTCCAGGTCGCCATCGCGATCATAATCAAGGAAGGCGGCTTGGGTTGTGTTGGTGGTATCTGCCAGTCCATAAGCCTCGGCTTGATCACTGAAGCGGGGAACACCGTCGGCATCGTTGCCCTCATTGATGAAGAGCAAGTTTTTGCGGCGGCTGCCGGGAGTGTAAACGGTGGCAGAAACGTAGAGGTCCGGCCTGCCGTCAGCATTCACATCTCCTACAACCACCCCACTGCACCAGCGCCCCGTCGCCCCTGTATTACTCTTCTCCGTTACATCCTCGAAGTTTAGGTCCCCTTTGTTAAGGTAGAGCGCGTTGGGCACCGTGTTGCCTGTAAAATAAAGATCGGGCCGTTCATCTCCGTTGAAATCAGCCACAGCGACGCCACCACCGTTGTAGACAAACTCAAAATCGAGAATATTGAAGGTATCATCTTCGGCAACATTATTGGAAAAATTCAAGCCAGTGGCTCCGCTGTCCGTAAGCTCAAAAAGAGGGTTTGGGGGCGGCGGCGCGCAGGTGCAAAGAAAGAACAGAAGAAGCAGGCACAGACACCAGCATTGTTTTGATATTGACATAAGGTGGTGATTGACTTTAGCAACTTCTAAGAAATATTAAACGCAAGAATAGCCGTTTTTTTCGAAATAGACTAACATTTTCTCCCTGACAGTTCAGTAAAAACGATTCGTTTAGATAACGCCCCGGCAAAAGTTTAGTACGACGGGTGGCTAGTAATCAGCCTAAAATACCATTACAGTGAAGCTGGTAAGTGTTTTTTGAACACTAAGTCAAAATAGTTTGCATTTAGTTCGTCCATTTAGGAAATTTTATTTTATACTTGCAGGGGATCTACAAATTACTTTTGCTTTCGGTCCTAGTATTTCTCATCGACTTTTTTGGCCTTCAACTGCCACAACTGGCCCTTGAATCAGATATTTTAGCTGAGCTTATTTCTCAACTAAAAATATTTAACGTAACTATTCAGGATCCTTTAGAAGCGGATACTATTAAATATTAATTGCTTCATTTGTAGACATTTGAAAATGTCTGCAAATGCCTGCAAATGCTTATAAATTAATTCGATTCACAGAATCGTCTCGCATCTTGTATTGTATTTTTCACCCATATCCATTCAGAAAGTAATGGATGAAAAGGCTAGAAATTAGCTAAAAAATAAACCCGTAGGTAATGGACAATAAATTACGACAAATAGCTCCTCGGGAGATGGCGGATGTCAAGCAGTTACAAGACCGCTTGATACTGCCCATCAACCTATTTGAGCAGCAACTTGGCGTAAACGAAGAACTACGCAAAGAAAACAAATCATTGAAAGGCGAGATCGACCTCCTCAAAGGAAATCGTGCCAACCCGAAGTTTCCCAACTCAACCAAAGCGAAGCAACCGCTTGCTGGTACCAGTCCGGTTAAAAAGAAGTCGGGCAAGGGTAAAAACCATAAAAGTGGTGGGAAAAAAAATATCGTCGAGATTCACCAAATGATCACGGCCAAAGCCGGCTTATCCACCCTTCCGGATGATACGGTATTGAAAGAGTACAACACCTTCGTCCAACAGGCTATTCGGTTTGAGACTTACAATACCGCTTACCGAGTGGCCATCTACCATTCCGTCTCGGAAGGAAAAACCTACCGGGGTGAGGAATGCGTGTATGACGGCGGCAAAACTGGGTGTCAACGCGATGAGCTATATCGAAGACAGGTTCAGCGGGCAATTACTTATGCCCTCACTAGCCGAATGTGTCGCCGAGGCTTATCGGGATAATTACACCCATTACTTTTGAACAGATACTTTCACCCTTATAAAATACTAATCATCACTCACCTGTGAACCCTGAATAATTAACATTCAACCTTCACTATTTTTTTCGATCATTGCAATAACTCACTTTATCATGAAAGAACTTCTTTGCTTACTGTTGTTCGTCTTAGGGACGGCAACAGTTAGTGCTCAAACTAATATTTCCGGTACGCTACTGGATACAGATGGCTTCCCTCTCGTTGGGGCGACCATCATAGCAAAGGGAACCACTACCGGAACAGTTGCTGACCCCGATGGCAACTACAGCCTCTCCGTTCCGGAGGGAGTTACCGACCTGGTCATCTCTTACACTGGTTACGAGACCCTGACGATTGTCATCGGTTCCCGCTCCGTCATCGACATCGTACTTTCCGAAGGCGTATCGCTTGACCAGATTGTTGTTACGGGCTATACCGCCCAGAGCAAGCGGGACATCACCGGCGCGGTAGCGACGGTTGATGCCGAAGACCTCCTTGCCATACCAGCTACAACCTTTGCCCAACAACTTCAGGGACGAGCTTCTGGTGTGACCGTAGTTAACGATGCCACTCCCGGTGGTGGCGCTACGATCCGTATCCGTGGTTTCGGTTCTGTAGGTAATAACAGCCCTTTGTACGTAATTGATGGTGTACCAACCCGAAACCAGGGCAACCTTAACCCCAATGATATCGAGTCTCTCCAGGTACTCAAGGACGCTTCAGCAGCATCTATCTATGGATCACGCGCCGCCAACGGAGTAATTATCATCACCACGAAGAAAGGTAAACTCGGCAAGCCGTCCATTTCCTATGACACGTACTACGGTCTGCAGAACGCAGCCAATGACGTGGATGCGCTCAACGCCCTCGAACTCGGTGAATACCTCTACCTAGCTGACCTTTACGCCGGCAAGGACCCTAGTCATGGCCAGTACACCTTCGGCGCCAACGGTGAAGTAAGCATTCCGAACTACGTATTCCCAAGTGGTGCGGCAACTGTTGACGAAAGCCTGTACTCGCTGACGGAAGACAACATCTACGCCATTACCCGCTCTGCTGATACCGATTGGTGGAAAGAGGTGACACAGGCTAACGCGCCCATCCAGAACCACCAAATCTCCGCTAGCGGAGCTACTGAAACGGCTCGATACGCCTTTAGCCTCAACTACTTCAACCAAGAGGCCATTACTCGATTCGTAAGCTACGAGCGGATGTCCCTTCGTGCCAACACTCAGTTCTCTGCTCTCAACGGCCGCCTGCGGGTAGGAGAGAACTTCACCGTTTCATTCGGTAACCGCAAGGGTGGTTACGGTAACAATCAGGAGCAAAATGCAGTGTCTGGTTCTTACAAGCACCACCCTTTATTGCCTGTTTACGATATCGCCGGCAACTTCGCAGGTAGCCGTGGCGCTAACCTGGGTAACAACTCCAGCCCTTACGCCGTGCTTCAGCGTGATAGGGACGATCGGAACTACAACCTACGGGCGTTTGGTAACGTCTACGCCGAGGTGGACCTGTTCAAGGACTTCACTTTTAAATCTAGTTTCGGTATTGACGCCAACACCGGTCGTAATAAAAACATCGGGCGGCCACAGCCGGAGTACGTTGAGGGCAACTTCATTAACAGCCTCAGTGTAGGTCAGTCTTACGATTACGAATGGACTTGGTCCAACACCGTAAGCTATAAAAAGGACTTCGGCACGGAGCACACTTTTTCTGCCCTCGCGGGTGTAGAAGCTATTGAAGGTTTCGGTGAGTCTTTCGGAGCCAGCCGTCAGCGCTTCTCTTCTGAGGATCTTTCCATTATCTCTTACCTAAACCTCGGTGACCTCACTACGGCAGGTAACAGCGGTGGTACTTACAAAGACTTCTCCCTGTTCAGCCTTCTGGGCCAGGTCAACTACTCCTTCAGAGATCGTTACCTCGTTCAGTTCCTCGGTCGTTACGACCAGTCTTCCCGCTTCCTGACGGCCGACAACGCCGCCTTCTTCCCCGCCGTAAGCCTCGGTTGGAGAATCTCGGACGAGCCCTTCTTCGAAAGTCTCTCTGGTGTCTTCAGCGACCTCAAAATCCGCTATGGCTGGGGTAAGACCGGCAACCAGGAAATTGGTGATTACAACGGTTTCACGACCTACCGTTCCAACATCTTCAACGCTGGCTACCCGATTAACGGTAGCACCAGCGCGCCGACCATCGGTTTTGATGCTGCCAGCTTCGGTAACCCAATGGCTCAGTGGGAGACGACCACGTCCAACAACCTTGGCTTTGATGCCAAGATGTTCAACAACCGCGTGACCCTCGAACTCGACGTGTGGAACCGCACCACGTCTGACGTGCTTCTCCAAGTGCCGATTACCTTCAGCGCCGGTGATGCCAGACCTCCCGCATTCAACATTGGTGAGGTAAGCAATAAAGGTATCGACCTTGGCCTTAGCTACTCTGGTAATGTCGGTAAATTCTCCTATGATATAGGTGGTAACATTTCTACTTACCGCAACGAAGTAGTTGCACTTAACGACCCTAATGCCCGCATCTTCGGCTTCGGCTCACGGGTCCCTTCCATGACCGTTACCCAAGCCGGGCTACCGATCTCTTCCTACTTTGGTTTTCAAACAGACGGCATCTTCCAGAGCCAGGCTGAAGCAGACGCTCATGCTCCTTATAGCAACTACAACGCCCCCGGGAAGTTCCGTTTCCGCGACGTCAATGAAGATGGTATTATTAATGACGATGACCGTACTATTATTGGTAACCCTCACCCCGATTTCACTTACGGCATCAACATAAGTGTTAGCTACGATGCTTTCGATCTCAATATTTTCGGAAACGGTTCACAGGGTAATGACGTTTTCAACTACACCCGCTTCTTTGCCGACTTCAATACTTTCCAGGGCAACCGCTCCAAGCGCTCACTCTATGAAGCATGGCAGCCAAGTAACCCTACCGCCCCGCGCGAGCAGTGGGTTGCAGCTAACCCCAATGCTACCTCACCGATCATGGACGCCAACGATCAGATCAGTAACCAGGTTACGGACTACCTGATAGAGGACGGCAGCTTCTTCCGTATCCGGAACATTCAGCTTACTTACACTATTCCTCAGGTTCTCAGGTCCAAGCTTGGTCTGGGCAACCTGAAGGTTTACCTCCAGGGGCAGAACATGTTCACCTTCACCGGTTATACCGGCCTCAATCCGGAAATTCAGTCTAATGCGGACACCACCATCGGTTTTGACGGTGGCTATATGCCCGTATCTAAGACGATCCTCTTCGGCCTGAACGCCAGTTTCTAGTAACTTATCCAAATGCTATAACCGGTACGGTACGAATTGCCGTACCGGTTATAGTGCTTCTATCATAATACAATTTTTTTATAGTGAAAAAAATATATCTCTTTCTTCCACTAGTCGCCATAGGGCTAATCTTCACCAGTTGTGGCGATGATTTCCTGACGAAGACCCCCCAGGGGCAAATTAGTAGCGCATCCACCCAAACGCCCGACGGCGTCGAAAGTCTTCTCATCGGTGCATACGCCATGGTTGACGGTCAGGGGCTCGATGGCCAAGCAGCCTGGAACAACGACATTACCAACTGGGTATTCGGTGGCATTACTTCCGATAACGGCCTGAAGGGTACGGACGCCGGTGACCAGCCGGAGCAGTCATTTCTGGAACGTTATGACTTCAACTCCTTCAACGGTCACATCCGTAACAAATGGCGCGGCCTCTACAAAGGTGTCGCCCGCACGAACGATGTGATCACCACCGCCCGAGCCGTCGAAGCACTCAACGAAAGTCGCCGCGCTCAGATTATTGCCGAAGCGCAATTCCTCCGGGGCCTGTTCCACTTCGAAGCTCAGAAGATGTGGCGCTCCCCAATCTACGTAGGTGACGATGTGTACGACCTCAACGATGTTGAGTCCACCAAAGTCCCTAACGACGGCCCCATTTGGGACCGGATCGAAAATGACTTTTTGCAGGCTGCCGCCTCGCTGCCGGACAACCAGGCAGAAGTAGGACGCCCCACGAAAATGGCCGCCAAAGCCTTCCTGGCCAAGGCTAAAATGTACCAGGGCTGGAACGCCGACGGAAGTGCTAACACGGCAAAACTCCAAGAGGCCAAAACCCTGCTGGATGAAATCGTTAACAGCAACCTCTATACTCTGGTACCACGCTTCTCCGAGAACTTCCTCGTCTCCACCCGTAATAACGCTGAATCCATCTGGGAAGTCCAGTACGCGGTCAGTAGTGCTACGGGCGACGCCGCCACTGCTGGTGTCGGCTTGGCTCACCCCTACATTGCCCCTTGGGGTTGCTGTGGGTTCTACCAGGCTTCTCAGAACCTCGTCAACTCTTTCCGGGTCGGTGCCAACGGGCTTCCGCTGCTCGATGGTTTTAATGACGAAGACGTAACGACGGAAACGGAGTACACCGCTCCTCTCGACCCCCGCCTGGACCACACTGTCGGTCGCCCCGGCATTCTTTACAAGAATTTCCAGATTCACCAGACGGACTTCATCCGCGACGTGTCTTACGCCGGTCCTTTCTCCTCCATGAAGCATGTCGCTGAGCCCGAAGCGCAGGGAATTAATGGCTGGGGTAACCTTTCTGCCAATAACTACCGCATCATGCGCTACGGAATGGTAATGCTATGGCTGGCTGAAGCCGAAGTAGAACTCGGTAACCTGGAACGGGCACGCGAACTGGTCAACATGATCCGGATGCGTGCAGGTAACGAAGCAGACTTCATTCCCATGGCAATCCAAGGTTCCACCAGTCGTCAGGAGTTCAGCCTCGTCGAGGGTGAAGTAGCGGCCAACTACATGGTGGCCACTTACACTGATGCTTGGTCCGACCAGGGTGTAGCACGCCAAGCGGTACGCTTCGAAAGCCGGCTGGAAACAGCCCTTGAAGGCCACCGCTTCTTCGACCTCCAGCGTTGGGGCGTACAGAATGAGGTACTCAATGCTTACCTGAGCAGCGAATCCGAGCACCGCGTTTACCTACAGGGAGAAAATTTCACAGCAAACAAAAATGTTTTCTTCCCGATTCCTACTGAAGCTATCGATCGTTCTTTCAAAGACGGCGCGGCTACCATCACGCAAGACCCGAACTACTAGTACTTAGGGACGCGAAACCAGGTTCACCCTGGCTTCGTTACCCTGGCATTCTTTGCTAAAACTTACTATTTATTTCATACTACTTCCTAGCTCCACCTCTCTCACGAGAGGTGGAGCTTTTTTTTCCTCCAAGTTATAAGAGCGCCAATTCAATAACAGCCCTAGTGGTCTGTCAATATTGAATTTGTGGGTAAGGTGCTGATGAATTTTGGTGTTGAATGAGGCCAAGGATTCCTTGCATAGTTATTCAACGAAATTTAGCACCAAAAGGCATCGCAGATTACCCCAATATTTAATGTTGACAGACCGCTAGTATCATTCTCCCAAAGATGCTCCCTCAAAAACGACCTCTGCACCTGCGGCCCCGCCCTAAGAAGGTGACTACTTGAAAGCGACCTCCTCAACCTCCACCACCGTCTCCGCCAACCAAACATTTCGGCTACTCTGGCTAAGAAAACCACTACCATAATAACACTCCTTCACGCTCTGGTGGCCATCCATGTGCGTAAGTAGAAGCCGTGCCGCCCCCGCACCAGGCTGGTACCAACGCCCCCCGGCGGCGGCCAACTCGTAAGCGCGGGTTGCCCCCTGGTTCTCTGCTGCCACCAGTACTTGCCCCTCTGCTCCACGTAAGCATACTAGGCTACG
>JAPKCQ010000168.1 GCA_026421165.1 Lewinella sp.
GGTCCAAGCTAACCAGAGGCGACCTTCCTGATAAGCGGGGCGGTGCTTCACCACGTAGCTACCGGGTTTCTTGCCGTAGGCCTTCCCTTCTTCGCCAAGGTTACTGGCCTGGTTGAAGATGGAAATCATGCCGATGGGCCCGAGGTCTTCCCCGTCGGGGTCTTCCTCAGGCTCGTTTTCCAAACCGGTCACGGCGGAAGTATCCACTTTACGGGATAGCGGGGGAAGCTTAATGCCTTTCCTGCGGGCACGGATCCGGGCTTTACGTTCCTTGTTTTTTTGCTTTTTACGCTCCTTTGCTGCCTTTTTACGCTCCCGGCTTAGCTTTTTACGCTCCTTTTGCGCCTCTTTGCGGGCACGAAGGCGGTCTTTAATGTCTTGGGCCGGGTTGGATTCTACCTTACGGCGGCTTACGAATTCTTCTTCCGGCTCCTCTTTTCCTCCTCTGGCTTTCTTTCCCTTCTTTCGTTCGGGACGTGGACGGAACTCCGTGACCAGAAAACGCAGCGTCTTTTCAGCACTCTCGTAGTCTTGTTTGATGAGTTGGGATTGACCTATTAACAGGTAACTGTCGTCGACCCAATTGCTGTAAGGATGTTTTTTTACAACAATAGCCACTTTCTCGATGGCGATGTCGAGCTGCTCCGCTACGGTACTGGTGTTGTCAAGCTCCAGGAAGGGGAACATGCCTAGCCTCTGGGTGTAGTTGTCGACGTGCCGCTCGTCGATGCTGAGCAGCGTTTCGGTCATGGTCTCCCGGGCGTTGAAGTAGCCGTTGTAGTGGGAGTTCATGTTGTGCCAGAGCTTACCAATGGCGCTTTGGTCGTCACGTTTTTTCGTGGAGGCACAACTGGAAACGGCGATCTGAAACGCCAGGATTAAAAAGAGGATGCGGGATAGCTTATTCAAAACGGGATAGCTTATGAGCTTGTTAAAAGATCTGATTCCTGACCGAGAATGTGCACCACTAAGTAGCCGCGCAGCTAACTTTGTGTTTGATCAAGATTAGAAGATGGACTTATAACGGGTTATAAGTCCACCTTCTAAGAGTGGAGCGAGTGCGAAATTGCCGTTCGTAGGTCTGAGGCAGGTTTTCTAACAAGCTCTGAATACGTCGCTTATCTGGCCGATAAATTGACCAGCGAAGAGAGTAATTAAGACTTAGAGCAGCAGGATCTGTTATCTTTGCTGCGGTCTAAAGGATCACAAAGATATACATCACCACACTTCTGCGCCTATTCTCGAACGAAGAGGAAGGGCCGTAAAGTGTAGGTTTAACGTAGAAAATAACCACTTTACCCCATGTCGGAAAATCAAGAAAAAGCCAGCCGCTGGAAAAGGTTTCGCGCCAATAGTAAAGACGAGTACCAACTCGTGATTCGCGACGTAAAAAGCTACCGCGAGGTGAGTACCTATAACCTCACACCATTCAATATTTACGTGGCCCTCTCGACCGCCATTTTTCTTATTGCTGTGGCCGTTTTCTTTCTTATTGCGTACACGCCTCTGCGCCAGTATATCCCAGGCTACGGAGACATCGTCCAACGTCGCGAGATGAACGAAATGGAAGGCCTGATTGTGGAAATGAGCGAGGAACTCGATGCCCAGGCGCTTTATATTGAAACCCTTACGCGCAATATTTACGGTGAAGTAGTTACTAGCGCTGAGATGGACGGAGGTGTTGCTGATGTTGACCTCGCAGAGGCAACGCCCGTTCCGCTATCTGAATCTGAAATCCGCCTGCGCCGGGAAATGGCACTTGCTCGCGTAGGTGACGCTAGCCGCGCTGCTGGTATTGGCAGCGTGCCTAGCCCGGGTAGCAGCGAGGTTCCTCTTGCCCAGGTATTCCTTGTTGCCCCCGTCAATGGGGAGATCAGCGCTGGCTATAATCCTTCAGAAAATCACTTTGGAGTAGACATCCTCGCTCCTCGGGATACCCCGATAAAAGCCGTTCGCGATGGCGTGGTTTTTATCAGCGAATTCACCAGCTTTAACGGCAACGTCATCGGCGTCCAGCATGATAACAACCTGATGACCTTTTACAAGCACAATTCTCAACTGCTAAAAAAAGTCGGCGACCGTGTTAAGGCCAGCGAGGCCATCGCCATCATTGGCAATACCGGACGGCTGTCCTCCGGGCCGCACCTTCACTTTGAGCTTTGGCATGAGGGGGAAGTGAAGGACCCTACAGAATACCTTCGCTTTTAGAGCGACTCATCCCGCCAGGCAGAGCCAACCTCCTGAACACAAATCTTCACATCCCGATACTCCGTCCCTGCAGCCTCCGTATAGGCAGATCCGTCGTACCGAAAGTCTGCCTGCACGTTCTGATGGCTCTCCCGCGTGATCATAGGTTTGCTCCCGGAAATCTTGGAGCGGACGAGTTCTATTGGCCAAAGCAAAGCGGATTGCCATGACTGAACCCGTATCGTCGGAGGTTTAGCATCGATACTTTCAGCGATATGGGTCAGGGCTTCTTTCCAGCTCCAGTTGATGGCGTTGAGGAGGAAACGGTCGCCATCCTGATCGCGGTTGAGTACAAGAAGGGTTGCGTCCACAACGTCACGGATATCGACAAATCCGGTTGTGCCGGTGGGGTAGACACCGCGCTCTTTTGCTGCCATACGCCAAAGACGGGGCGCGTGCTCATGCTCCCAATCTCCAGTACCGAGCATGTGGGTGGGGTAAATAACGGATACTTCAAGGCCTTCCGCTTGTCCACGCCACACCTCGCGTTCGGCGGTGAACTTGCTCTCGGCGTAACTGGTGTTAGGGCGCTCTTCGGGCCAGCGTTCGGTGAGGGTCACCACGGGCCCGCCGTCGCGACGGTTCAAGACTGCAACTGAACTTAAGTGAATGAAGCGGCGAACACCGATCTCCAACGCCATATTAATCAGGTTAGCGGTGCCTTCCCCATTGACGAAAAGTAGACGCTCGCGGTCGGTTGTCTGGAAGGAAACCAGAGCGGCTGTGTGGATGATGGTTTCAATACCGGCACAGGCTTCGAGTAAACTATCGGGATCGTTGAGGTCTCCGGTTATAATGTTTACGTCTGGGCGAATGTCTTTAAGGGTGGAAACATCCGAAGTTTCCCGGACGAGGGCGCGGAAAGGGATACGGCTATCCGCTAAGGCGCGTGCGATACGTCGCCCCAAATAACCCGTCGCACCGGTGAGAAGTATCATGCTTATTTATAGGTCAGGGGTGAAAAAGGGCGCCGTTTACCGTTGGCCGTTCTGCACCAGTCGCGGAAACTAATGCGTTAGGTATACCTTGTGCTCGGAATAGGGTGGCGAGGGCGATCAGGGCGGCTTCTTTAAAGTCCGTGGTGTTGGAATCTTCGACAATGAACTCAAAGGAGGGTTGTGTTTCGTCCTGGCTGGCGCGCAGTTGGCTCACCAGGTAAGTATTGTGGCTTCCGCCGCCGGTTAGGAGGATTTTCCGAGGGGCAGCCTTGCTCTTTGTCCCTTTCATTGCACCTGCGTCATCGCCTGAAAGCGGTATGGTTCCGGCATCTGACCCGTAAGCCTCGTCTAGGCAACTCAAATCGTAGGCAATTTTTTTTGCTAACCAGTGCGTAAAAGTGTGCAGCAGGTCTTCGGCAGGAATCGTTTTATCGTCTAGTAGCGGCCAAAGTTCTTCCCGAACCCATGCGTTGCCAAGCGATTTGGGATAAGGCATCTGGTGGTAAGGAAGTACAGTAATTTTTTGCGCGGCCGCAGGTGCTGGGGAGCCTTTTGAGGCAAGGTTTCCGCCGGCATCGTAAGCCAAGCCCGTTCGTTGGGCCAGCCGGTCCAGCACTTGGCAACATCCACTGATGTCGCCGGCGATGTAGCCCCCGGAGCCATCATGTAAGCTGAGGTTGGCGATGCCGCCAAGGTTGAGGAAACCATCATACTGGGGAAAAAGATATTTGTCCGCAAGTGGTGCTAGTGGTGCTCCCTGGCCTCCCGCTGCAACATCAGCCCCGCGCAGTTCGGTAACTACGGGCAGCCCGAGCCGGAAAGCAAGCGCTGCCCCGTCACCGATCTGAGTCGTGAACTTCTGCGCTGGATCATGAAAAATAGTGTGCCCATGGCTGCCGGCTAAAGTAACCAAAAGGCCTGGCTGCCGCTCAAGAAACACCCGCGCGCGCCGTCCGACCCAGTGGCCCAGATCAGCGTGCAGCCGCCACAGCTCCCGGCCGGGAAGATGAGGGGCTGATCGCAACCGCGCCTGCCAGGTCGGTGGGAAGGGGGCGGTCTCTGCCGCCATAATTTCCCACTCGGGAATCACGACTTGCTCCGTCTGGTCTAATTGAAACCGACAAACGGCCAAGTCTAGCCCATCCAACGAGCTGCCCGACATCATGCCCAGTACGAAGTGCTCCGTAATGGCCAAACCTAATCTTTCTTGAAGTCCATGGTGTACTTCGCCATGGCTTCGACTTCGTCTTCATCGAGGATTTCGCCGAAAGCCATCATCACGCCGCTCTCGCTACCGTTGGCGATAATATTAACGCGGTAAGCTAGGTCTCTTTTGCTTTCTTGAAGGTTGGCTGCACCGTTGACGCCCATGTCTCCGTAAAGGCCATGGCAGGCGATACAGCGGACCTTCCAGATCTTCTTGACGTTGATCTCCTTAGCTGCCGGCTTCTTGCCAGCCTTGGCCATTGGAGCCTCACCTGCGGCATCTTCTCCGCCTCCACAGGCAAGGACGATGAGGGCGAGGACGAAGAGGAGAGAGAATTTTTGCATAGTGGCTTTTACTTTTATTGTGGTAAGTGTAGTTACTATAAGGCATATATGCCGATTTGGTTCGGAAGGGGGCCGTAGTTGTGGATTACAAGTGCGTGATAGTTATAAATGGGTCACAAGGCTGTAAGCTTCTACCTTCTGTAATTTTATGTCCCTTAGAACTCATGCAGCCTCTAAATATTTTTACGCCAGGTATTTCGCTGGTTCAATAAAGTTCGTATCTTTGCGGGCCGAAAGCGACCAAGCGCGCAAATAACAAAGTTATGCAGTCTGTACAAGTCAGCGGTGAACTCCGCGAAAACCTGGGTAAGAAATCAAGCAAGGCCACCCGCCGTGAGGGCCTAGTTCCCGCCGTTCTTTACGGCGCCGGAGACCCGGTCCATTTCACCATCAAAGCCCTTGATGTTCGTTCTCTCGTGTACACCCCCGAATTTAAGCTCGCTGAGCTTACCGTTGGTGGTAAAACGGTCAGGGCCATCGTGAAGGATTACCAGTTCCATCCGGTTACTGATGCCCTTCGTCACATCGACTTTCTCGCTCTGCAGGACGGTCACCCGGTCAAAGTGCAGGTTCCCGTCGTCTTCGAAGGTGTTAGCCCCGGTGTCCTTGGAGGTGGTAAGCTTCAGATCTCCGTGCGCCGGATTAAAATCAAAACCACTCCCGAGAATCTCGTAGATAAACTGGTGCTGGACATCAGTGAACTCGAGCTTGGCTCCGCCATCCGGGTACGTGATATCAAAGCCAACGAAGGCGTTGAGATCATGAACCCCGGTGGCCAGCCCGTAGCCTCCGTCGAAGTGCCGCGTGCCCTTCGTTCTGCTGCAACGGCCGAGCTTAAAGCTACTGAAGCTGGAGGAGAAGTTCTAGCTGGGGAGAACGCTGAATAATATTCAGCTTTACTCTCTAATTGGAAAGCGGTACTGGGATTCTATCCTGGTACCGCTTTTCCTGTTGGCTTCAAGGATAAAATAATGATCGTTCCCCATTTGATGCACCTCCCAAGAGGAAGCATGCACTTGTATTGGCTGCTAGGTTAGACTCGATCAGGCAGTATTTTCCGCTGAGTAAATACCATTAAGGTATTACCCACGAAGCCTAGCCAAAAGCCGAAAACTACTGGGGCCGCGTGAGTAGTACTATGGCGTACGGCCAACCCGACAGGCGAGCTTTTCGTCCATCAAAGAAAGCGATCATTAGTAGGCACAAAGGCCTGTTGCTACCACTAAGCAATTCTGTAGTGGCTGAAACGAAAAAGAACTCGACTGGCGAGTTGAACTCAACCCACCAAAGGGGTTAAGAACTCGCCAATCGAATTCTTTTTTGCCCGGGAAACCAAGACAAAAATTTGTCAAGCCGAAAAGACTTAGCCTCTAGAAAAGAGAACCGTCACTCGACAGGCAAAAAAGTTTACCTGTCGAGCTTAGTCTTACTTCCCTTTCTTCATCAGGGATTCAATTCCCTGGAGCGCCACGTCAATCTTCTGGTTAAGCTCCAGCTTATGACCCTGAACGAGGTCCTGATCGCTAAGTATGGCTTTGAATGGATTATTCGCCAGTATCTCCTTAGCCATGCCGAGAGCGATGTTGGTTAGCGTAGCACGGGCGGCGGCCTTTACGTCGTTGGCGACGTCGTCGTTATCAAGTAGCCCCGCTAGGCCATCCACATAGTTAGCCTGAAGCGTCCGGCCGAAGGTGGAGGTGGTGTTGGCGTCGGTGAAAACGCCAGCGCGGGTCTGGTTCATCAGGTCCATGAGGCCGTAGGCTTTGGCGTCTATCCCCTTTTGCTCGGCGAGGCGGTTGAGGCGTTTGGTGTTCATCAGGGTGCGAAGGGCGGAAGCCTGCAAGCCTTCGATTTTGTCCGCCACGCCGCTGGCAGAGATGCGGTTCAGGATTTCTTCGTCGAGTAGCCACTCCGGAGTGGTGAAAATTTGTTCGTTGATGAAGTTAACGGCCGCCCGCTGCTTGGCGGCGGGGATTACTTTGTACACCGCTTTATTTTCATCCGCAGTTCGTTGCCACTCGTGTACGCCACCGACGTTGCTGGCCACGTGGCCGGTATAGCGGCGGAGTTGCCCGATCACGTTGTTGTAGACCTCCTCCTGATTGTCAAAGTACATTCCGTCTTCAGCCATCCATTCGTTGATTTTTGGAACGATGCGCTTGAGGTTTTTGATGCCTAGTTCTGAAGCCAGTACGGCGTCGTCGCTCAGGTCTTCTGTTTGGGCGCTGGCGTCGTGTCCGCTGCGACTCTGGGCTCCGAAGCGGTATTTCGGATCGTCGGCCTTGGCTTTTACCATGGCGTTCAGGGCGGGCTTTTCGGCCTGCCAGGTGCTTACTTCGGGCATCGGCTTATAACCGTATTCGATGGAGTGAAAGTCGTAGGGACCGATCTTTGGGTGAAGGCCAACGCCTTTATCTTCGGGCTGTGCCACGTAGTTGAAGCGTGCGTAGTCCATAATACTAGGCGCTGTTCCGTTTTCCTGTACGAAGCCGGGGGTCCGTAGTTGTTTTACGGTATACGCTGCGGAACTGCCCATGTTGTGGGGTAGGCCGAGGGTATGACCAACTTCGTGGGCTGAAACGAAACGAATCAGTTCACCCATTACTTCTTTTTTGAATTTTGGGGTGCGTGCCTCGGGGTTCACGGCGGCGGTCTGGATTAGGTACCAGTTGCGCAGTAGGTTCATCACGTTGTGGTACCAGATGATGTCGGATTCTAGAATTTCGCCAGTACGGGGGTCGTGTACATGCGGCCCCATTGCGTTCTGGATATCGGTTGTTACGTAGCGGATTACGGAGTAGCGGACGTCTTCCGGACTCCAATCGGGGTCTTCAGCCTTGGTGGGTGCTCGCTTGCTCATGATAGCGTTCTTCAGGCCGATGCCTTCGAAAACCTTGGCCCAGTCGTCAACGCCCTGGGCGATATAGGGTGCCCAATCTTCCGGGGTGGCGGGGTCTATGTAGTAAACGATGGGCTTCTTCACGTCCACTAGTTCACCACGTTTCCAGGCTTCCATATCTACGGGTTCGAGGCGCCAACGAGTAATGAACCGTTGGGCTTCGGCGCGTTGGGCGTCGGAGCTGTAGTCTGTCTGTCGAATGCTGAAGTAGCTCACGCGGGGGTCGAAAACGCGGGGGCGCATGGGGTCGGCGGGTAGGAGGATGAAGCTTTGGTTCATCTCAACGGACATCGTCCCGGTGACTTGATTATCAGGAAGTTTGCTGCCGGTGTAAGTTAGTACGTGACGCACTTCTACGTTGCTAGGGAAGGCCTTGGTGGACATTATGAGGCTCCGGCTTTTGTCCAGGGCCTTGATGCCAAATTTTTTGCGCTGGCCGTCGCTCATGGCGCCGATCATCGTCACGTCGGTGGTAAAGAAGCTGGTAACGTCGATTACGACGGAGGCACTGTCTTTACCGTAGGCCTTGATGTCGAAGGCGTCGACGATGGGCTCGAAGTTGTTGTTGCGTACGGATTCGTAGACCGGATCGTCCGGGCTGGCGACGGAGTTGTAGCTGACGCTACGCAGGAGGATTTTTTTACCGTGTTTTTGCCAGCGGACGACCTGTTGAGGCCGGCTTTTCGTTCCTGCTCCACCAAAATTGAGGCCCTTCACGAAGCCTTTAATGCGGCTCACGATCAGTATCTCGTCTTCGAGTAGGGAAAGTGGAAGCTCGAAGTAGAGCTTGCCCTCTTTGTTAATGACGCCGAAGAGGCCTTCCTCCATATCGGTGTCCTCCATCAGCTCTTTGTACGGATCTTTCTTTTCTTTTTTGTCTTCGTCCTTATCCTTTTCAGTATTCTCTTGGGCAAAGGCGAAAGGGGACGCGGTGATGAAGGCCAGTAATAACAGAATTCTCAACATGTCTTTATGGTTAGTTTGGTGAACGGAGCGAGGCCGGTTTCTTCCGACTTCACAATGTATTACAATTGTAATAAGACGTAGATGTTCACGAGCAGAAGTTTCTGGACGCGGACGCGGGTGTAGGGTGAAGATTCATAAACTGGGTGGTTTTACGCAGTGTTTGTACGGAAGCGCAGGTCTGCCGTTGCTCAACTTTGCTTCTCTAAACCATTCTTCGCATCCTGCGGTCGCGCCTCAAAAGAGTACTTGTGACGTGTAAAGCGGTGGGTACGTTCAAAATCGTTAAATGTTTACGCATTTGCTCACCAATTTGTACCTTTGTTAGCATTGTTACCAGCCCCAAAACCTACGCAAAAGAAGTTTTAGCGGACCCCATGCCGCCTCATTTATAGCTGGGTAACTGTTTTAGTCTTTGTAATCTCAAGAATTGTGATCTTATGAAATTAGTTCTACGCGCTTTTTTGCTCGTGCTAGCTTCCCTTGTATCCCTTGCCTCCTGGGCACAAATGGATACAGTGAACGTTGCTACCATAGCAAGCATTAACATTACCCTCGATGACAATTGTCAGGCGGTGGTTCTCACCGAACAAGTACTGGTGGGGAATTTCGATGCCGACGGAGATGGCATTTCTGCTCCACTTAGCGTCTTTAAAGTTATTGTTGAAGACGGCAATGAGGCCAACCTAGATACCATTGATGGTTGTGGCTCCTACCTTTTCCGCGTTGAAGCGGACATCATGCTCGTTTCCGGCTTCACCGTCGGTTGGGGCACCGTTATTGCTGAAGACAAAACCGCTCCCTTCTTCACGAGTACCCCCGTTGCACCGGGTGGTCCGCTCTACTGTGAAGCTATTGACGGCGTTGACCTTGGCAGCCTATCAAATACCGTGAGCCGCTGCTACACAGTCAATACTTTTTCTAACACCGTTGTGGCTGGTACCCTGGACAACGCTCTGCTTGCTCGTTTGCTGGCTGGCGGCGGCCTACCCGGCGCTACGGACAACTGCTCCGAGCTGGTTGAAATTTGCGTTAACGACATCG
>JAPKCQ010000470.1 GCA_026421165.1 Lewinella sp.
TCGGAGTGGTATGCCCCAGAATTTCTTGGATGTAGCGCAAATCCGTACCACTTTGTAGCAGATGAGTCGCATAACTATGCCGCAAAGTAGCTTTCAAGGGCAATCCGGATTTAGTAACCGCTCGCTTCATTACTTGTCGGGCACTCGTGTAACTGTAAGCCCCACCTTTCTGCCCTTCGAATAAGTATTCCTTGCAGGAGTAGGCCGTTTGATACTGGTCGAGTAGTTCCACAATTTTACCCGCCAATGGGGCCCATCGATCTTTACGGCCTTTGGCGGCTCTTACGTAAAGTAGCCGCTCCGCTAATCGCAAATCTGCGGGGCGCAAAGTGAGTGCTTCTCCTATCCGTAAACCGCAGGCGTATACTAACGGCAGCAAGGTGCGACACTTTAGGTTGCCAAGCCCGCCCAATAACTTACCAACTTCGTCTTTGATTAATACCTCAGACAGAAAAGTAGCGTCTACCCGGATCCCAGCGGTTTTACAGTGCGCCATCAACTCACCAGTCAGTTCGCTGGAATGTGGCATATAAAAGCAGCGATGGGTTTGTGACCACCTTACGGTCGATAGCTGCTTAATATGTTCCTTTACTACTCCGTCAAAAGGAAAGGCTAACCTCACTTGGCTTTTGCCCCAGTGTTCCAATGGATGTAGTGTAATAATGGTATTAAACATTCAGCAAACATAAGGTTTTTTTTAAAAAAAAAGAGGTAACTGTTTAGGTAGGCTGTCCCGTTAAGAGGAAGCTTTGGCCGTCAATGGCTTTGACGAGCTACTCATAAACGGAGTAGCCGTTCTTTTTCACCGTTGAGCAAAAGCCTTTGACCCGAGCATACTTTCTGGCACCGTCTAGTGTACGGAAGCAGCCACTCACTTTGAGTTTCGTTTTCTAAGGCCGGATATCGCGTTCGGCGAGGTTGTTTGTAAACGGGACATTAGCCAATACGGTAAAATTGATTACATACTCTTCGTATTTGGCCATTCGGTCCATTAAGTTACGGCCCTTTTATTTTTTGGGCTTGCCTTTCTTATTGATTATCGGAGGAGGTTCTTCAACGTCGGCAGAAGATAGTATTTTGGCGTATTGCCTTCGAACTATTTTCAACTTTCCCGCTGGGAGCACGCCTTTGCCTTTGTCACTAAATTCATAAGCGTACATCAGTAGTTCGTGCATCCTCGCTGCCCATTTACGCCCATGGTTCTCCGATAGGTTCCTTAATTCTCTCAGTAAATGGGCCCCACATAATCCATGGTTGGAGCACGAAAGGTTGAAATAAGAAGCCCAACAATCATGAATCAAGATCCCGCTGAATTTATCAGTTATGCTTTCATCACTCTCCAAGGCTAATCTTCCACGTTTCTCACTAACGAAGAAATAAGTGTACGATTCCGTTACTATATCGTGCCCCTAGTGGAGCTCGCCCGCAACGCGAGCGCCCGTTTCGTCGGCATGAGCAACCGTCGAGGCCAGAATTCTTTGCTTAATAACTTCAGTATCGTTTTTAAGCCCTTTGGCCATCCGGCTTACAGCACTAATGATTGTATTCTCATTGAGAGTATAACCCGTCAGAGAAAAAAACAATTTACCCACCCGACTGACAGGAAGACTCTGTTCAACATTGAGCAAATTAATTAAAGCACGAACCTGGCTACCATATTGAACTGGAGCAACAACTGTAGCAGGAAATTTCCCTTGATGCTTCTGACCACATCCCGGGCAATGTTTTATGCCAAGCTGGTGCTCCGTTATCTCTAGTAATTGAGGTGGAAGATCAAATACCTGACGCTTCTCACCACTTGGTTCGCTTTTCACGTTGGACAACGCACAGCCACAAGTACATTTTTCCAACTTGGGGTCGTGAAGTTCAACGCGGTCAGGCTTTTCAACCATCTTGAGAGTGTTTCCCTTATGGCCTGGCTTTCCGCCCCGACGACCTCCTTTCAATCGTGGAAAGGCTGGTTTCTTCTTTAGACCGTCACTACTTGGAGGCTTACCCGAATTGGTGCTGTTCGTTTTTAGCTGAGCTTCTAATTCCGCAATACGAGCTAGGGCTGCATTTAGCAGAAGTTTAAAGGAAGCGTTTTCTTCCAGAAGTTTGGCTATGGTCTCGTCTTTAG
>JAPKCQ010000169.1 GCA_026421165.1 Lewinella sp.
GCTTAGTCATTGCTGCGCTTTGGTTGGCTATCACCCTTTGATGTTGTACGGCGTTTTCATTCTAAATCTACATTGAGTTTCAATTCCCTGGGTTTGGGATATTTTGTCGGTATGTATCCAACCTTGAATGGTAACTCCATTTCTTTAACTTCTTCTACCATTTTTTCAAGCAATCCATTCTCGGAACAATATCTAAATACCAGCTTTAAATACCTTCGAATTATCATAAGTGGCAAAAATTCTTCTCTGTAATTCATCCATTCCATTAAATCCTTTTTTCCTTTTGAACTGTTACACGATCGGCAAGCAAATATTAAATTTTCAGCGTCGTCTTTTCCACCCATTTTTTGAGCAAAAATATGGTCGAGGGCTAATTTTTCGTTCGAGCCGCAGTAATTACAAATTTGCCCTGTTTGTAATTTTATCTTTTCGTCGTCAAAAATTGTTCGCATGTTCATCGTCTCATCTTTTAGTCCTTTGAACAACTTTGCTCTTATTACGTAATTAAAAGTCCCGTACTTTTCTTGGTTTCTTTCGACTGCTGTGTGAGCCATTGCAAGGTTTGCATATGACCAGAATATTAATTCTCTTATCGTTTCGTATTTTTTTGCTTTTCCCATTTCTGTTTTTTCTTAACGCCATATGACGAATAAGTAGATATGCAGTATTCTGACGAAGCCGGATATTGGCGAATCTGCAATATTTCGCGACGTATGCGTTTTCTCCTTTAAAGAAAGTATGGACGTGACCACCGCACGGTCCCGCCGTTCTTTCGGAGAAATCGGAAGGCTACGACGAGCGGGATGATTCTTTTTTAATCTTCCCGCGATGCCGTACCGTCGGAGTGGCTTCTTTAACCCACACAACAAACCACATCACGCCGCCCCCAACCATCTGACCATCCAAAATACAACTTTCCACCAAGTCTAACCGCAAAACCTAGGTTTTATCTATGCCCGCAGCTTCGGGTTGCGTTGTTTTTGAGTTGCGTTGTTTTCCAGTAAGCGAGATTCTCCAGGTTCTCAAACCCAACCAGAAGCACAAGCAATTCACACTTACCCAGTTTAAAAGCGCAGCACACCGTCCATCCTCAGCTCCTTCAAAAAACCGTCTTTGCACCCGCGTCCGCGCCTCATAACTTAACAATTGATTAGTTTTACGGACTTTCCCGCGCGCATTGCGCACCAACCTAATAACCAAACAGAATGCAACGTCTACTCCTCGCACTCCTCGTTTTTTCCTGTGCTTTCTCCTGCCAGAATGCTGATCCGGAAACTGCTGCACAAGCACCACTCACTTACCCAGAAACCAAGGTTGTCGATACCGTTACGACCTATTTCGGTACCGAAGTAGCCGACCCCTACCGCTGGCTGGAGGACGATAGGAGTGCCGAAACCGGCGAATGGGTCAAGAACCAGAACGAAGTCACCTTCGGCTACCTCGAAGAGATTCCCTTCCGTGCAGCCCTTAAAGAGCGGCTGGAAAAACTCTGGAACTACGAAAAAATTAGTGCTCCTTTCACCGAGGGAGACTACACCTATTACTCGAAAAACGACGGCCTGCAGAACCAGTCCGTCTATTACCGGGTACAGGAAGACGGCGACGAAGTGTTTCTCGACCCCAATAAATTCAGCGAAGACGGTACCATCTCTCTGGGTGGTATGAGCTTTTCCAAAAGCGGGAAAATTGCTGCCTACGCGATCTCCGAAGGCGGCAGCGACTGGCGCAAAATCATCGTGATGGACGCCGAAACCATGACAATCATGGAGGATACGCTGGTGGACATCAAGTTCAGCGGCATGTCCTGGAAAGGAGACGAGGGTTTCTATTACTCCAGCTACGATAAGCCGAAGGGCAGCGAATTATCGGCCAAGACGGACCAGCACAAAGCCTACTTCCATAAGCTGGGGACGCCACAGGGAAGCGACGAATTGATCTTCGGCGGCACTGCCGCAGAGAAGCACCGCTACGTTGGCGCTTCGGTTACCGAAGACGACCGCTACCTGCTTATTTCCGCCAGCGTCTCCACCTCTGGCAATAAGCTGTTCCTGAAGGACCTGGCCGATCCCGGCAGCCCAATGAAAACCATCGTGGACCACACCGACAGCGATACCGGTCTGCTGGACAACGAAGGCTCCGAGCTGTTCATGGTTACCAACCTCGGCGCTCCGAACAAGAAGATCATTACGGTAGATGCCAGTGACCCAAGCCCTGAAAACTGGGTGGACCTCATCCCGGAACGGGAGTATGTCCTGAGCCCACGAACGGGCTCCGGCTACATCTTTGCCCACTACATGGTGGATGCCATCTCGGAGGTGAAGCAGTATGATTACGCGGGGAAACTGGTGCGGGAGATTGACCTGCCCGGAATTGGTACCGCCCGAGGATTCGGCGGCAAGGCCGACGCCGAGACGCTCTACTACAGCTTTACGAACTACAAAACACCGGGCCCCATCTACGCTTTCGACGCGAAGAGCGGAACTTCGGAACTGTACCGGAAGCCAGCGATTGATTTTGACCCGGATAATTTCGAGAGCGAGCAGGTGTTCTTCACCTCGAAAGACGGCACGAAAGTACCGATGATCATCACCTACAAAAAAGGGATGGAGCGCAACGGTAAAAACCCGACGATCCTTTACGGATACGGCGGCTTCAACATCAGCCTGACGCCGTCCTTCAGCATCACCAACGCGGTATGGATGGAGCAGGGCGGCATCTACGCCGTACCCAACCTTCGTGGCGGTGGCGAATACGGTAAAGCCTGGCACGACGCCGGTACCCAGCTGAAGAAGCAGAACGTTTTTGACGACTTCATCGGCGCAGCAGAATACCTGATCAGTGAAAACTATACTTCGTCGGATTTCCTCGCCGTCCGCGGTGGCTCCAACGGCGGTCTGCTGGTCGGCGCTACCATGACCCAGCGCCCCGACCTGATGAAGGTTGCCCTGCCCGCCGTTGGTGTGCTGGACATGCTGCGTTACCACACCTTCACCGCCGGTGCCGGTTGGTCTTACGACTACGGTACGGCAGAAGACAATAAAGAGATGTTTGACTACCTGAAGGGCTACTCTCCGGTACACAACGTCCGCCCAGGCACCAAATACCCCGCCACGATGGTCACCACCGGCGACCACGACGACCGCGTAGTCCCCGCCCACAGCTTCAAGTTTGCCGCAGAGCTACAGGCCAAGCAGGCTGGCGACAACCCCGTTATTATCCGCATCGAAACGGATGCGGGCCACGGCGCCGGAACGCCCGTCAGCAAGCGCATCGAGCAGGCGGCGGATATGTATGGCTTTATACTTTACAATATGGGCTTCACGGAACTGCCGGAGAAGTTGAAGGGGTGATTTTTCAGGGCAATTGGAAGCTTTTACGTTAGCGTGGGGCTGATGATTTTCTGCGAAAATAGATTAACCCCACGCTGGATTAAGTGCCCTGAAAGGGTACTTAATCCAGCGATGGGTTGATCGACAGCCGGTAGGCGTCGATCAGCCCATCGCGATAAGTGCACGTCCCCCATAAAGACTTGGTCTTTGTGGGGGATGTTTGCGTTTTTGCCGCTGCGTTTTTTAAAGCGACATTCCTCAGCAACGCACTATTTACCTCCCTTCAACCGAGCTTTAAGCGCAAAAACCTCGTCCCGATAACTAGCCGCACTCATAAAGTCAAGCTCCTTAGCGGCCGCCTTCATCTTACGTTCAGCTTCCTTCACCGCCAGTTCGATTTGCTCGTGGCTCATGGAGTTGAGGATCGGGTCGGCGGCACTGCTGATCTCCACACGCTCTACGTAAGCCTTTGTGTCTTTCTTGCCCCGAATATCGAGGATGGAACCGCGCTTCAGAATTTCTTCTTTGGATTTGCGCATGCCCGTCGGCGTAATGTTATGCTTTTCGTTGTGCGCTAGTTGAACGGTGCGGCGCCGGTTCGTCTCGTCCATAGTTTTACGCATGGAGTCGGTAATTTTGTCGGCGTAGAAGATGACTTTACCGTTGACGTTACGGGCGGCGCGGCCTGCCGTCTGCGTCAATGACCGTTCGTTGCGAAGAAAGCCTTCTTTGTCGGCGTCGATGATGGCTACCAGCGATACTTCGGGTAAGTCAATGCCTTCCCGCAGGAGGTTTACGCCGACCAGCACGTCGAACTCTCCGAGGCGGAGGTCGCGCAGGATTTCAACGCGTTCCATCGTAACTACCTCACCGTGGATGTACCGAACCTTTACGCTCATGCTTTCCAGGTACTTGGTGAGTTCCTCCGCCATCCGTTTGGTGAGGGTGGTAACGAGGATTCGCTCATCCGCCTTCACGCGGTTATCGATCTCTTCCAGCAGGTCATCGATCTGGTTCTTGCTCGGGCGCACCTCGATGGGCGGGTCGACCAGGCCGGTGGGGCGGATAAGTTGCTCCACGAGCTCTCCGCCGGTTTGCTCCAGCTCAAAGTCTCCGGGCGTAGCAGAAACGTAGACGACCTGGTTGATCAGGCTTTCGAATTCGGTGAAGTTCAGTGGCCGGTTGTCCATCGCTGAGGGGAGGCGGAAGCCGAAGTTGACCAGGCTGAGTTTTCGGGCGCGATCACCGCCAAACATACCGCGTACCTGCGGCAGCGTAACGTGGCTCTCATCGATGATCATCAGGTAGTCGTCCGGGAAGTAGTCGAGCAGGCAGAAGGGGCGGGTGCCGGGTTTTCGCCGGTCGAAGAAGCGGGAGTAATTCTCGATGCCGTTGCAGTAACCGAGTTCCTTCATCATCTCCAGGTCGAAGCTGGTACGCTCGTGGATGCGCTTGGCTTCGATCAAGCGCTGCTCGCGCTCGAAGTAGCGCTCCTGATCGTAAAGCTCGTCTTCGATCTGGTGGATGATGCCGTTGAGGCGGTCCTTCGGGGCGACGTAGAGGTTGGCGGGAAAAATAGCCGCCGTACGCAGCGTTTCGATGCGCTTACCGGATTCAAGTTCGATTTTCTCGATGGTCTCAATCTCGTCGCCGAAGAAGATGATGCGCATTCCGAAATCAGCGTACGGGAGGTTGACGTCTACCGTATCGCCACGGACGCGGAAGGTGGCGCGGCGGAAGTCTTCTTCGGTCCGGCTGTAGAGGCTGTCGACCAAATCGTAGAGGAGGCCGTTGCGGCTTTTTGCCTGCCCAGCTTCCAGGCGGATGATGCCCGACTTATAGTCGTCCGGATTGCCCATACCGTAGATGCAACTTACGGAGGCTACGATGATGATGTCGCGGCGGCCGGTCAGGAGGTTGGAGGTGGCGCGGAGGCGCAACTTGTCGACTTCCTCGTTGATGGCGAGGTCTTTTTCGATGAAGGTGTCAGAGCTGGAGATGTAGGCTTCCGGCTGGTAATAATCATAGTAGCTCACGAAGTACTCCACGGCGTTGTTCGGGAAAAATTCCTTGAACTCGCCGTAGAGCTGGGCGGTCAGCGTTTTGTTGTGGGTGAGGACCAGTACGGGGCGGTCGAGCTGGGCGATGGCGTTGGCCATCGTGAAGGTCTTGCCGGAGCCGGTCACGCCGAGCAGCACCTGTCCGCGTTCTCCAGCCTTCACGTTGCCAACAATCTCCTCTATGGCCTGGGGCTGATCGCCGGTGGGGGAGAAGGGGGAAATGAGTTCGAAGGCCATGTGTACAAATGTGTTGGGAGAGTGCCCACCGTAAACGGCTTTGTTGGGCGGATGGTTTTAGCTTGCGGGGATGATTTTTAGGGCGCGGCCGCAGGTGCAGGCAAAGGTTGAGGAGCTCTAGCTCCGAAGGATGTAACCTAAATCGGAGCCGTGTCGTCCTGGGAAGCGATTACGCGCCCGTAGGCAATGCCCCTAATGGTTTGCACTCCGGCGCAAAGCAAAAGCGTTGGTCTCCTGAATCCGTAGCGGGAACGCAATGAAATATTGGTGGGTTGGCAGCCAGAAATAGACATCGTTGTCCTGCTTGAAAAGAGGAGTGCTGCCGCTTTCGGACGCACACGTTCTCCAGAACTAGGCGCCCCGTATTTTGCCTTTGTTTTCTTCTTCCGTGAAGGCCACCTGGCCATCGAAAGAACCGGGGATCTCCTCGGGGTCAAAGACGCCTTACTCCTTAAGGGTAATCTCAATAACCCCATTTTTACCCTCCTTCCCGTAACGGGCAAAAGTAGCACTTCCCTTGAGCACGCTAACGCTCTCAATATCATCGGGCAGGATATGGCCGATGCCGGTTAGGAAGGACTTCTTACCGTCTTTATCAAAGAGTACGTAGAGTGGCTGAGCGCCTTTTTCCTGGTCGCCATCTATTTTGAGTACCATCCGGGGATGATCGTTGATTGCAGAAATGTTGAAGGTTGGTTTTGAGAGGTCGTCATCGGAGCGAAGGTCTTTTAGCTGGCTTTGCTGTTTGGCGGTGAGCATATTTTTCACCTTCACCATCAGGCTAAGGCGCATACGCTTCAGGCTTTCTTCGAGCTTCAGCACCTTGTCCATTTGGGCCATTGCTCCCGCTTCGTTGATCTTGGTTTCCGCTAGTTGTTTGTTGAGCTTGCTCAGGGCACCGTCGAGGTCCCATTTTGCATTATTGAACGCTTCGATCTGGCCGGAGTGGACTTTTTTGACCTTGTCGGCCTGTGCGTCGGAGAGTTCGATGTCGTTGCGGTACTTCATGACGAGGTCCGTAGAGAACAGCTCTTGTTGAAACGCGTCCTGGGCGGAGATCCCGAGGCCGAAAGCAAGGAGTAGAAGGCTGAGTACAAATTTCATGGCAATGGTTTTTTGAAACGGAAGGTGATTAAAAATCGGCAATCAAAGACGCCGACGGCGACTCCCAGGAATAGATGGATTCCGGAGTGTCGAGTAAAGTTTTCGTTTGGGTGGTTACTTCGGCTTCGAGGGTGATGACCAGCACTGCTGTATCGGTTGGAGTACTGGTATCGGAAGGTTCGGGCCAACCAATTAGGAGTAAGAGTAAGGCCGCTGCTGCGGCAGTCAATGGCCAGGTGAGCCTGCGCAGACTCCCCGCTTTATGGGCAGGAAGCTCCGGGAATGGCGGCGGCGTCTCCTGCTTGTCCTGCAGCCGGAGGTCGTCGAAAAAAGCCTTGAGGTCTTCGTCGTTGTTCATACTTTTTCTTTTTCGATCAGCACACGCAGGCTAGCCTTTCCTCGGCTGTAGTGGGTACGTACGGTGCCGACGTGGAGATTGGTCGTTTCGGCTACTTGTTGCAGGGTCATTCCGTGGTAAAAGACCAGCAAGAGTACCTGTTGCTGGCGTTCAGGTAGGCGGGCAAGTAGGGCCCGGTAGTTGGTTCTGTCCTCGGAGATTGCTTCGGCGGGCGTTTGTGAAAGCGGGTCTAGCTGCTCAAAACGGACTTGCTTGTCGAGGTAGTCCCGGGCGGTATTTCGAATCACGGCGAAGAGCCAGGTTTTGAAGGTGGAACGCTCGTTGAAACGCGCCTTCCCGCTAGCAATTTTGAGGTAGCTCGTCTGGAGAACTTCCTCCGCATCTTCATGCTGGTAATTACAACACTGGCTGGCCCAACGGAAGGCATCGGTGTGATGCGTTTTTAGCAGCTGTGTTAGCTTGTCCTTCTTCATTTACGGCCATTGGTCTGCTAAAGTTGGGTTTTATATGACAGACAGCGAAAGTTTTTTTGCGGGGAGTGAACTGCCGAGTTAACGAGTTGCTGAGTTGCTCGGCACGAGGCGGGCGAGGTAGGTGTGGCAGACGCCCCATGGTGTACGCGCGGGTTGAGTTGTCTCCGCGAGTGGTACTTGCGGTAACCACTTAGAGGCGCCATTAACTCGCCAACGCACACGATGCCGGGCTTACTGGCAGGGTCGTACCTTACCTGCCCGCACTCGGCCCGAAAGGCCCTGACCAGAACTATGCATCTCCAATACTTATCCGATCTTCACCTCGAGTTTCCCGACAACCGTACCTGGCTGGCGGCCAATCCCATCGTACCCGTCGGCGATGTGCTCATTGTTGCGGGAGATACCCACCACCTCGGTCCGGGCTTTGCGAAACTGGACTTCTGGGACTTCTGCGCTGCCAATTTCCAACGCACCTACGTCATTCCCGGAAACCACGAATACTACGCCGGTTACGATCTCGGCAGCAACCCGCTGGGCTTCCGCGAAGAACTGCGCGAAAACGTTGTTCTGCTGAACAACCGGACGGAAGAATACGAAGGCATCCAACTGATCTTCTCCACCATGTGGTCCCGAATTGACCAGAAGGTGATGGAGGTGTTTCGGGGGCTGTACGATTTCCGGATCATCAAATATGAGGGCCGGAAACTTACGGTGAATAACTTCAATGAAGTCCACGAACAATGCTGGGCGTTCCTGGAAGCGGAGATCGTTAAACCCGGCCCCAAAGTAGTCGTCACTCATCACCTGCCGTCGGAGGAATGCAATGCGACCGCCTTTCGGGGCAGCGCGCTAAACGAGGGCTTCTGCATTGATAAAACCCGCTTCATCGAAGCGAACGACATCGCCGCCTGGGTCTATGGCCATAGCCACCGCAACGTCGGAGACTTGGAGATCGGTGATACCTGGTTGCTGACCAACCAGTTGGGGTACATCGGGTATGGGGAGCAGAAGGGGTTTGGTGCGGGAAAGGCCGTACGGGTTTTAAAAACCCGATAAGCCGGATAATCCTGTCGGCGTGTGCAACCCATCAAAAAATGGTTCGTCTCTTCTACCACACCTACAAAAGAACCAGCCATGAGACGCACACTGTCCCTTTTAGCCTTTGCCCTTTTTACCCTTACCCTTTCCGCTCAGTCCTCGATTTCCGCCGAGGAGATCATCGCTCAACTCAACGATGGGGTTGATGTCGCACTGACCGGTGTCACCATCCGCGGAGACCTCGACTTCACCCGCCTCAACGACCGGGAAGAAACCCAGAAGAAAGGCCTTGGCAACCAGCAGCAGTGGAAATACCACGTACGCAACGCTCTCTCTTTTGTGGACTGCACCTTTGAGGGCGATGTCTGGGGCTTTCGCATTGAGGGCGATAATAGGTGGGTTAAAACCGGTCCGGCACACATGGCCGACTTCCACAAAGACGTACTTTTCAAGGACTGTAAGTTTGAAGAGGACGTTAACTTCAAGTATTCTCACTTCAATGAAAAGGCTGATTTCCCTAACGCTGTCTTTGAGGAATACGCCGGCTTCAAGTACACGAAATTTGAAGAATCTGCCGACTTTAGCAACATGCAGGTGGACGGCGACGCAAACTTTAAGTACACCAAGTTTGACGAACACGTGAACATGGCCAACGCTGTTTTTAAGGACTACGCAGACTTCAAGTACACCAAATTTCCCAGGGGAGCAGATTTCTCCAGTGTAGTATTTGAAGACGACGGGGTATTCAAGTACGCCGAGTTCTCACGTGGGGTTAACATGGCTAATACAAGCTTTCGCCGCGACGCCGACTTCAAATACACCAAGTTCTCTGATCCGTCGAATTTCGCCGGTACGGACTTCGGCGACAACGCTGACTTCAGATACACCCAGCTCGACGGCCGCGACTTCAAGGGGCGCCGGTAGAAAGATTCGTTTACGTTCATCGTACGATGTGAGGCCCGCGACTGGTGAATGGTTGCGGGCCTTTTTTAGTGCGTTACCGAGTTGCTGC
>JAPKCQ010000170.1 GCA_026421165.1 Lewinella sp.
TTTCCGCGAAGCAACGCCACCAATACCCGCCAACCGAACAATATAGACGCCGGAACTCAGCCCTTCAACCTCCCACTGCACCCGCGTGCGCGCCGCCAAAGCTTCCTTGCGCAACACACGGCCGTTTACGTCGAGCAACGAAATTTCGGCAGCCGCTCCCGCAGGCCAACCACTGACCGTGATGAATTTAGCAGCAGGATTGGGCGCGGCCGAAAAGGCAAACGACGGTTGAGGAGCAGCGAAAAGCGCCGTCGTTGCGTCCAGGTTCAGGTTCGTCTGGAAGAAATTCGCACCACCCCGCTGCGTACCGATCACCAACTCAAGCTTACCGTCGCCGTCGAAGTCCGCGAAGCCCGGATTGGCAAAACCACCCACATCGAGGCCGTCAACGTCCTTCGTCAGCAAAGTAAAAGGTTCGGTGTAAGCCGAGTCGATACCGAAACGGTAAACCTCCAATTTCCCGATCCGGTTACCCGTAAATACTAAGGTATAGTTCGGACTCTGAATCACCCACGGTGCCGGATGCCCGGTACTGATGCCCGGCGAATTCGTGTTGATGCCGCCCAGTTGGAGCATGTTCCCATCGGCACTTACGTCCGGATCAAAGGACGCCGCTTGCGCCGTACCGATGTTGCGGTAAAAACGAACCCGGCCGTCAAACCCACCCACCAGTAGGTCGTTGCGCCCATCCCGGTCCAGGTCAGCGATAAAGGGTTTGCTAAACTGCCCCGCATCGATGCCCTGCCACTCAAACACGAGTTGCGCGAAGGTCGCTTCGTTGCCAGCGCCGGCAGTATTCTCCCCGTAAAACAGTTTCCCGCTCCGGTCACCGATCACCAGGTCCAGGTCACCATCACCGTCGAGGTCGCCAAAGGTTGGAGCGAAAGCCCAGCCCGTGGTCTGAAAAGCACTCATCCCGAGGTAATCTTCGTCGATCAGCTCAAAGGCGATTGCTCCGCCTTCGGGGGTTACGTTGCGCAGGAGGCGGAAGCGGCTATCAAGCGAATTATCCGCAGTGTATTCATCGTTATTGCCCAGGATAAGGTCCGGCCGGCCGTCGGCGTCGTAATCGAAAATGGTTACGTTGGCCGCCGTGCCCAGGTCGAGCATATCCTCCACTAAAACCTTTCGGCTCTGAAATACAAAGTCGGGATCGGCTTCGGTGCCGACGTTGCGGTAATACCACATCACGTCCACATCCGTACCGTTGAGGGTGACGGAAGGAGAGCCGATAATATCCCGCTGCCCGTCCTGATCAATATCGACATAGTAGGCCGCCGGAAAGGAAGCGATCTTTGCGATCACCTCCCCATCGTTCCAGGCAGTGTCCTGCTCACTAATCCATGGCTCGGCCACCGAGCCGTTGTTGAGGCCGAGGACGAGGCGGTCGAAGGAAATGTCGCCAAGCATGATGTCCATCCGCCCGTTACCATCGTAATCGAAAGCCGTTACGGTGGAGCCGGAGTGGCGAGGCCGTCCTCCGCCTCCGGGTAGGAAGTTATCAAAACAGTCGTCCGGCGCCGTTGCCAGATCGAGAGCGGTCGTCAAGCCGCTTTCAAAAAAACCACCCCAGCACTGGGTTTCAAGGGTGTAGATAAGGGTATCCAGCCCAAAACCGCGCTCCACACTTTGGTTTTTATAGTATTCCACATAGCCGCCGTTAACGGAAAAGGTGATGATGTCGAGATCTCCATCGAAATCAAGGTCTTCTACGGCGGGGTAGTCGATGCTGCTAACGAAGATCGCCGTCCGGTTGCCTTCGAAAGGAAAGTGTAGAATGGGAAATGCATCACCAAAGTCGATCACTTCGAACTCCAGCAGGCCGTCAGTTCGACGGTTACCCCGCAGCACCTCGACACCGTCGATGATGTCAAAAAAGCGGAACATATCCGGTGTTCCGTCCTGATCGAAATCGCGGAGCATCGTCCAGCCTTCCGTATCCTCAGGGAAGTGGGCGACCAGCTCCGGGGCTACCTCGTAGTTGCCGTTGCCGTCGCCCTTCAGTGCGAGGTTGATTTCTCCTGCCTTATCGAAGAAATAGAGGTCATCGAGGCCATCACCGTCAAGATCCACCGCCTGAGTCTGGGGCGTGTTTAGGCCACCAAACCACGCCAGGTTGAGCTCCATACCGTTTTGGGTAACGGGTGGGTAGGCGGGGGTTAGCGCTATGGCCTGGGCGGCCAGAAGGGAGGTAGTGATCGATAAAATCGTGAGAAAAATAGCTTTCATTGCGGGCAGTTTTTTAATCTCTTGATTTTGCGTTGAGCGTTCGTTATGCAATCGTAATGTTTTGGCGGGTCTGCGGTTAAGGGCACCTGCGAGAAGCGCCCGTACAGATTACAACCCCTATTTTTTTATGGTCAAAAGTATTTCCTTTTTCACGGCCTTCTTACGCTATGTCCTGCGATGTGATGCTGTGTGTCCAACTCTGTGTGCTGTATGTCCCACTTTATATGCTTTGTGTGCTATGTGATTCCACATAGCAAATCATCTCTGTGATCTCTGTACTATCTTGCCCACATTAAACCGTACGCTATGCCCCTCCCAAAGTTTATTCTGATCCCGTTAATTCTTAGTCTGCTGACGGCCATAACGCCACTTCGAGCCCAAAGCGACGACGGAGCCTGGCTCGGCAACATCAGCCTCAACGACGGGATGATTGAAGTACCCACAACGGTAAAGAGCGTAACACTAGACGGTGAAACGATGGCCATCACCACCACCGACGGCCGCCGTGCCCTGGCCCTTTCGCCCGGGCTACACCTACTAAAGGAAGGTGGCAATACCGCGTTGTACCACGTAGCCGAATCCCCCGGTAATTACCCAGACAAGCTGCGCCGCATCCCCCTGTGGCTCTCTATCCTGCCCCCCATGATCGCTATCGGGCTGGCGCTTTTATTCAAAGAAGTACTAATCTCCCTCTTTGCCGGCATCTGGGTCGGGGCGTTCATCGCTGGAGGACTACGCTTCGAAGGGCTCCTGGGAATTGTAAAATCGCTGATGACAACAGTAGAAAAGTATGTCATCAACGCACTCAACGACGGCGGGCACCTCAGCATCATTGTCTTTAGTTTGCTGGTGGGCGGCATGGTCGCCATCATCAGCCGCAACGGCGGTATGGCCGGCGTTGTCCATCGAATGACGAAGTACGCAAAAACCCCAAGATCCGCCCAGTTCATCACCTGGCTGCTGGGCGTCGGTATCTTCTTCGACGACTACGCCAACACCCTTATCGTCGGCAATACGATGCGTTCGGTGACGGATAAATTCCGGATCAGCCGGGAAAAACTCGCCTATATCGTTGACTCCACTGCCGCTCCCGTAGCGTCCATCGCCTTCATCACCACCTGGATCGGTGCGGAGCTTGGATACATCGGTGACGGGATCGAAGGCGTTGCCGGCCTGGAAGACCTTAGCGCCTATTCTGTTTTTCTGGAGAGCCTGAAGTACAGCTTCTATCCTATCCTGACCCTCGGCTTCGTCCTCTTCATTATTATTACTAAGCGGGACTTCGGGCCCATGCTAAAAGCCGAGCAACGGGCCCGAGCAACGGGTTTGGTAAAGGGCCAGGGCACCGAAGGAGAACACGTGGAAGAAACGGAAGACCTCAGCCCGGTCCCCGGAGCCCCACTGCGCTCCCGTAACGCCATTATCCCCGTTCTGACGGTGATTATAATGACAATCATCGGGTTAGTCGATACCGGTCTCAGCTCCGTCTACGCCGAACTGGCAGACCCACCGGCCTCCGACGGCTGGGGTGCCACCTGGTCGGCGATGGAAGGCGACTTTTTCTTCAAGCTGGGGGAAGTCGTCGGCGCGGCGGATAGCTATGTAGCCCTACTCTGGGCATCCATCAGCGGCGTAGTGATAGCCATCATCCTCACCGTCAGTCAGCGCATCATGAACATCGGCCAGACGATGGGCAGCCTCACCTCCGGCTTCAAGGCCATGTTCTCTGCCGTCATGATCCTTACGCTGGCCTGGGCGCTGGCCCTGACTACGGAAGACCTGCACACGGCCACCTTCCTGGTCGATCTACTTGGTGACAGCCTGAATCCATATTTCATTCCACCAATCATCTTCGTGCTGTCCGCCTTGGTCAGTTTCAGTACCGGCTCCAGCTGGAGTACGATGGCCATCATCTACCCCATCGCCATTCCACTCACCTGGGCGGTAGCTACGGGCGCGGGCTGGGAATACGCCGAGGCCCACAGCCTGCTCTACAACGTTATTTCCATTGTTTTGGCGGCAAGCGTGCTGGGAGACCACTGCTCTCCGATTTCGGATACAACCATCCTCTCCAGCCTCGCTTCTGATTGTAACCATATCGACCACGTGCGTACGCAGTTGCCTTACGCACTTACGGTTGGTGCTACCTCCCTCGTGCTGGGCACTTTGGCCAGCATGCTTGGTGGTGGCTGGGTGCTTTGCCTCTCGCTTTGGGTGATTGGGCTCGGCTTCCTTTATTTCGTCGTTCGCTGGCGGGGTACGGTAGTGGATGCATAACGTCAGCCTCTCCAGGATAAAAGCGGTCCTGGCCGAGTTCAACCATTACGGAGCAACAAAAGACATGTTGCCCCATCGCTTCGCGTCCCAGGAAATCAGCCTGGAAGGCCTCGGCTGGGGCAAAAACCGTCCTTGTACACCTGCGCCCGCGCCTGACGAATAATAACCCAAACTCCACGAATTCTAATCCCGCCGCACCAAACCACAAATTATACCGACCTTAGCATCTTGTTTAAGCCAACGTTCATGTCTAAGATCAAAGATTTTTTTCTCGGAAACATCAGCAACGAGAACCACCGCAAGACCATCATCTGGCTCTGGCGGCTGGTCTTTCTTGCCCCCTTATTGTTCATCCTGTTCTGGGTGGGGCTGAGCTTTACCGACCTGCCCTCGGTTACCGAACTGGAAAACCCCAAGAACAACGAAGCCAGCAGCATCATCGCTGCGGATGGCTCCGTTCTCGGTCGCTACTACCTGGAGAACCGGGTAATGGTCAACTTCGATGAACTAGGGCCCCACATCGAGTCCGCCCTTGTTTCCACCGAAGATGAACGCTACTACAACCACAGCGGTATCGATTTTCGCGCCTTTGCCCGTGCCGTCATCAAGACCGGTATTATGGGAGACGAGTCCGCCGGTGGTGGCTCCACCATCACGCAGCAGCTCGCCCGCCTCCTTTTCACCGAAGGCGGACGTAGTAAAAAAAGTAGCGTAGCCGTATTCCAAAAGCTGCGCGAATGGCTCATCTCCGTCCAACTAGAGCGCAAGTACACCAAGCAAGAAATCATGGCGATGTACCTCAACCGCTACGATTTCATCAACGGGGCCCAGGGTATCCGGGCAGCCAGTGAGAACTACTTCGGTGGTAAACGCCCTGCTGATCTCGAAATACAGGAAGCCGCCATGCTGGTAGGAATGTTGAAAAACTCAAGCTACTATAACCCCCTTCGCCGCCCAGAGCTGGTGCAGGGACGCCGCAACACCGTCATGTCCCAAATGAAGCGCAACGGTCGCCTATCGGAAGAAGATTACAACCGCCTCAAGGCGCTACCACTGGGCGTTAACTTCAGCGTCCAGCGACACGACGACGGCATGGCACCTTATTTCCGCCAGGTACTGAAGAAGGAGGCCAAAAGAATCCTCGCCGAAAAACGCTACTACAAGAGCAGCGGTGAACGCTATAACGTCGACCTCGATGGCCTTACCCTTTACACCACCATCAACCCCCACCTACAGAAGCACGCCGAGGAAGCGACACGCAAGCACATGAAGAACCTCCAGAAAGAGTTCTTCCGCCACTGGCGCAACGAAGACCCCTGGACGTACGAAAGCCCCTACTCCAAAACAGAAATCAGCCTCGAGTACCGGACAGAGAGCCTGCAACGCGACATTCGCCGGTCCGGCCGCTACCAGAAGCTACGCACCTCCATCCTACTCCCCGCCATCCGTAAGGTGAACGAGAAACTGGACTTCACCTTCCACACCGATGACCGCGAGGTAGACCGGATGATCCGCGAAGAAAAAGACGGCGGCGTTTTCACCGACCTCATCCACCGCAAACTCGTGAGCCGAAACCTCGCCAACGCCCACAAGAAGGTGATGAAGCACGAAACCTTCGGCCAACTCAAAACAGCCTGGAACAAGCTGCAGAAAAAAGTAGACGAAGACTTCAATAAAGAAGTAAAAATGCGCGTGTTCACCTACGACCGCCCCAATATGGAGACGGATTCGATGATGACGCCGCTCGATAGTGTACGCTACCACAAGATGATCCTCCAGATCGGCAGCATGTCCGTAGAGCCTACCACCGGCTTCGTCCGCACCTGGATCGGCGGCGTCAACTTTAAATGGTTCCAGTTCGACCACGTCACGACCAAGCGCCAAGTCGGCTCCACCTTCAAGCCCCTCATTTACGCGACTTCCGTTGATCTGCGCGGCATCAGCCCCTGCTTTGAGGTGCTGGACCAACCGATCACCATCGCCCCGGGCGACGGCAGCTTCTACCTCCAGAGAGCCTGGACGCCGCGCAACGCCAACGATAGCTACAGCGGCAACTTCATGAACCTCTACCACGGCCTGAAGAACTCCGTCAACACCGTGTCCGCCTACCTCATGCAGGAGCTTGGCTCCACCGAGCCGGTCCGTACCCTGGCCGCCAACATGGGCATCCCGAAGGGAGACGTCCCCGATGCCCCCTCCATTGCCCTCGGTTCCGTAGACCTTAGCGTTCAACAGATGACCGGTGCCTACACCACCTTCGGCAACAACGGTATTTTCAACAAACCAGTTTTCCTAACCAAGATTGAAGACCGTACCGGCCGCGTGATCTACGAGTTCGTACCGGAAGAACGCCGCGCCATCAGTCCCGCCGCCAACTTCGTGATGGTCCGGATGCTGCAGCAGGCTTCCGTTGGTGCCCTCGGCGGCGTCAAAGGACCCATCGGCGGAAAAACAGGTACCACCAACGACCAGACCGACGGCTGGTACATGGGCCTGACGCCCGAATTGGTAGTCGGTACCTGGGTCGGTGGAGACGACCGCTGGCAGCGCTTCCGTAGCCTGACCTACGGTAGTGGCGCACATATGGCCAAGCCTTTCTTCCGTGAGTTTGTCAGAAATGCCCAGAAAGACGAGAAGGTGGCCTGGAATACCAAGCGCGACTTCTACCGACCCAGCGGTGACCTCGGCATCGAACTCGACTGCCAAGCCTATTCCAGCGGCGACAACGATGACATGCTGGAAGATCGGGACAGTACCTTCCAGTTACTGGATGACCCCTTCGGCGACGGCATCAACAACGAACCCGACTTTTAGGGGGCAGTTCGGATTCCTTCCAAAATAAAAAAGCTCTTTTACCTGCGGCAAAAGAGCTTTTTTATTTTGGAAGGAATCCGAACTTGAAACTAGTCGACTAGATGGCTTGTGATGTCGGCAACTTCGCCGGTCTTCGGGTTCGGACCGTATTCGTTGGCGCCGGGCTGGCTATCGGTAGCAAACCACACAATCAGAAGAATTATACCGATAAGCGGGACTACACCGATAAGCAGCCACCAACCGCTACGACCGGTATCGTGAAGCCGGCGAATACTAACGGCAAGACTGGGGATGAAAAGCGCAAACCCAACCAAGCTCCCCAACATCGTGACCCAATCACCGAGAATAAAAGCGAAAGTATTGACGGCGGAACTAATAAGCGTGTACACCAAGATGAAGTACCAGTACTCACTACGGCGCGAGCGGCCGGTAAATTCGGCATATTTACTGAGAGCTAGTTTGAAATATTCTACCATATCGAAGGTTGTTTTTATGGGTTAATTAGAAGGTTAGTAACCATCTAAAGATAGACCTTAGCAGCAAAATCCAAATTCCACCCGTTATTTCACCAGTTTAAACGTGTACTCCACCATCTCGAGGATGGGCAATCCCTTCTTATCGTTCTGCTCCAAGTAGATATCGATCGTGATCGTTTCGTCCTCGTCTTTATCCTTGCTGTCAAAAGTTATTTTCAGCGTTCCGCTCTCGCCGGGGGTGTAGACTTTGGCGTCATTGTGCTCGATCGTGGTACAATCGCAGGCCTGGATTAACATCACTTTTGCCGGCACCTTACCCTTGTTGGTAAAGGTGTATTCGAAGCTACGGGTATCGCCTTTCTTCACGTCACCGAGTTCCAGTTCGCGCTTGTCAAACTGTAGAACCGGAAGGCCTTCAATGTCCTTCTGGCCATAAAGGCTGGAGAAGCGGGTAATAACCGGGGGGTCAACTTGCTGACTATTCGAATTTTGCGGGGCCGCAGGTGCAAAGAAGGTTTTTGGGGCACCGGGTAGGGAGCCACGGTTCGGAGCGGTAAGCTTACTCTCCAGAATTTTTCCGTCAATGATGATTTCTGCCGGGCCTTCCAGAATCTTGAATTCCGTGCGGCGGTTGAGGCGGTAAGCTAATTCCCGATTAGCTTCGTTCGTGATGGCCTCGATGAAGTCTTCGGTCAGTACATCACCAGCGTTGAGGAAGTCAACGCGGGTAGCCAGACGTTCGCTTACTACCAACGGAACGGCCTCACCGTACCCTTGGGTCTTGATGCGTGGACCGGAGATATTCCCGTTCACGATCAACCACTTGCGGGCCGAAGCAGCACGGCGCTTACTGAGTCCCTGGTTGAAGTCGGGCTTACCCCGGCTATCCGTATGCGAGCCCAACTCGATAACCATGTTGGGATACTTCTCCATAAGGCTTTGAATAAAGCGCAAATCCTGCTCGGCATCGGTCAGGATCTTATCGTCGTCGAAGTCGTACAGGATGTTCTCCATTACAACCGCTTCGCCCGCCTCTACCGTGTCAATGACGACCTCAGGCGGCGGCGGCAGCGGAATCTGGCGCAAGAAGAACACGTGTTGAATCTCCTTACTCTCTTCCAGGCCAAGCGTGTTGACTTCAATCGTATCCGAAAAATAACCTGGGGAAGACGCAGCTACACTGTAGGAGGTTTCCAACTCCAAGCCGAAGTCGTAGCGGTTGCCATCATCGCGGCTTTTCTGGTTTCCAGGGCCGGAGGGTTCGCCGTTCATCAAAGTCTGAAGGACAACGGCACCCGCTATCAACGGCTCCTTGGCTTCGTTGAAGATGCCAATGACTAGGTTGGCGTAAAGGCTGGCAACCTGGAAACCGTAAATATCATCGCAGCAAGTCTTGCTCTTCACCGAGCGGCCGCCTTCGCGGTTACTGGTGATGAAGCCTACCAGGCCGTCTCCGAAGACGCTCAGGCTTTTATCATCGACAGTACTGTTGAAGCCGGGGCCCATGTTTTCGGCGGCACTCCACTCACTGCCGTTCCAGGCGGAGTAAAAAATGTCGTAGCCGCCCATCGTTGGCCGGCCATTGGTACTGAAGTACAAGGTGCCATCAAAATAAAAGGGGAAAGATTCGTCGCCAATGGTGTTGATTGTTTCACCAAGGTTGACCGGTGCGCCGTAGCGACCGTCGCCTTCATAAGGCGCGTAGTAGATGTCGCGGCCACCGTAACCGCCGTCCATGTCCGACACGAAGTAGAGTACCTCACCGCCGAAGAGTTCGCCGGGAGCGGGTTGCAGTGCCAGTCGTCC
>JAPKCQ010000471.1 GCA_026421165.1 Lewinella sp.
GTACATCATTCCGTAATATCGCTTATTCCGCTTTATCTTAACCGACTGATCATTTCCTCTCCAGTGCATTCGGAAGGGCACCGGACGCTCAAAGAACCTCAATAACTGCGCCTCCAGCTTCGTTATTGAAGACGCTTCGAGGTCCTGAAACGACCTTACGATTGACCTACTATCCCCTCCTCCATGCAACGCCGTCAATTCCTAAGTACCGTTCCTGCCCTGCTCCTTAGTCCTTCCGCACTGCACCCGCGGCCGCGCCCAAAAGTTGTCCTGATTGGTTGCGGTTGGTACGGAAAAGGTGATCTGCTGCGCCTCATTCAGATAGCCGACGTGGATGTAGTCGGCCTCTGCGATGTCGACGAAACCAGCCTGGAGAAAACGGCCAAGCTGTTACGCGAACGGCAAGCCCACCACAAGCCCACCACCTACCTAAAGCACGAAGAAATGCTCGCCCGAGAAAAGCCCGACATCGCCCTGATCGCTACGCCTGACCACTGGCACGCGCTCCAGGCCATCGATGCACTGGAAGCCGGTTGCCACCTCTATTTGCAGAAACCGGTAGGAGTAGACGTGCGCGAATGCGAAGCCATCCTCACCGCCGCCCGCCGAAATGATCGGGTTGTTCAGGTTGGCCTACAGCGCCGAAGTACCCCTCACCTGCTCGACATGAAAGCCCGTTACATCGACAGCGGATTGATAGGAGAGGTGCATCACGTGGAAATGAACTGTTACTACAACATGCGCGACCGGGCCGTCCGCGAAGAAGTTCCCGTTCCCGATTATTTCGATTATGAACGGTGGACCGGCCCAGCTCCCCTCCTACCCTTCAAGGGCGTTCCCCACCGACGCTGGCGTGCATTTCAGGAATACGGCAACGGCATCGTCGGGGATATGTGTGTTCACTATTTCGACGCGGTCCGCTGGTTGCTCGGGCTTGGATGGCCAGCACGGATCAGTAGCCAGGGCGGCGTTTACGTCCAGACAGAGGCGGATGCCACCACCACCGACACCCAAACCGCCGTTTTTGAATACCCCGAACGGAAGCTCAACTGCCACTGGACCCACCGCAGCTGGGGCCAGGCTCCCGATCCGGACTGGCCCTGGGCGTTCACGCTTTACGGTACCGGTGGCAGCCTACGCGCTTCCACCCACCGCTATGAATGGCTGCCAAAGGAAGGAGAACCACTTTTAGTGGAAGCCACCTACGAGCGCGAAAAATTTCCGGAGGATGTTACCGAAAAAGGGATCGAAATTCACGTAGCGCCCGCCACGCGGGCGCACATGACCGACTTCCTCACGGCCATCGAGCAAGGTCGACGGCCCACTGCGGATATTGAGGATGGATACATCTCCACCGCCAGCTGCATTTTGGCCAATCTGGCTTGTGACCTTGAGCGGCCGCTGGTGTACGACCCGAAACGAAAGGTAGTTGTTGGAGATAATGAGGCCACGGATTTACTGGAGCGAAAATACCGAACGGGGTATGTGCGGCCCTAAGGAACGCGTTCTACTTGTTCTTCTTAACGTACTCCGTAAGGATCACAATCATTTGCGTCTCCACCTTACCTTCAATCTGCCCCGCGTTATCGTGCACCAGGCGGATGTTGCGAACGGCCGTGCCGCGCTTAGCGGTGAAGTTGGCCCCCTTCACCTTTAGGTCCTTGATTAGTGTCACAGAGTCTCCTGCTTCGAGGATGTTACCGTTGCTGTCTTTATGGACGACCGCGTCCTCATCCGGTAGTCCGGCGTTGGCCCAGGCCAGGGTTGCTTCTTCCAGGTAGATCATGTCCAGCAAATCCTGGGGCCAGCCCTCGCTACGAAGTTGGTGTAGCATCCGGTAGGCGATCACTTTCACGGCTTCTGTTTCCGACCACATGCTGTCGTTGAGGCAACGCCAGTCGTTGGGAACGGGTTCGGTGGTTCCGTCCAACTGGTCCTTCAACGATTGAGTAATCACGATGGTTTGCTCCGGGGTACCGTCGTGGTTCGGGCCTACTTCGTAAGTGGTGAGGTTCTCCTTTTCGCCGCTTAGTTCGCAGGTGTTGTTGGCTCTTTGGAGGAGGCCTTTGTCTATTTCCATGGAACAAAGATAGACGCGCTG
>JAPKCQ010000171.1 GCA_026421165.1 Lewinella sp.
GTTTTTCTTCGGCGGCTTCGTCTTTATCGGCTGAGCGGCCTCTGCCACGGCTTGGCTTTTCTTCAGGGGTTTCCTCTTTATCGGAGGCACGTCCGCGGCCTCTGCCGCGGCTTGGCTTTTCTTCAGGGGTTTCTTCTTTGTCGGAGGCACGTCCGCGGCCTTTGCCACGGCTTGGCTTTTCTTCGGCGGCTTCGTCTTTATCGGTTGAGCGGCCTCTTCCACGTCCACGGCTTGGCTTTTCTTCTTTGATTACCTCTGCTTTGGTGCGGGAAGTACGTGGAGTACTGGTTTCTTTTTCGTCTTTACCTTTCGTCTTTGCGGTTACGGCGGCGGCTATAGCTGCAGCGCGGCGATTTGGTACGCGATCGGTGTCCGAGGCGGAGGGCGGCTCGGCGGCGGAGGACGTGCCGGTGACGGCTTGTTGATCGAGGATGGCCAGAACGAGGTCCATCTTTTTCATTTTTTGGTAGGATTTTAGGTCCATTTTATTAGCTAGGTCCTTTAATTCAGGAACTACCATGGCCTTCAGTTGCGCTATGCTAAACATTAATATTTGATACTAAAAAGGTGAATTGGGGGGAAAGTTGGTGCGCAGAAGATCAGGTGCGCGCTGATGGGAAGATGTTGCCGGCTTATTTTATTAGATGCTCATGTCCCCTTCCGTGAATGAAGGTAGAAACAACGCTTAGCGTGTATATATTACGTCTTAAAAAGTAGCAACGTGTGGTTGAAGTGGATCGAGACAACAGAATAATTGCCGGAATGATCCTCGCCGCAGAACTGCGAACATTACAAAAGTAAGGTTTTTTTATAAAGTATTGTGATTTTTTCTCTCAAAGCTTCGTTTTTAGAGGGTAAAACCTCCTAAAAGTGAAGCGTCGAAATAGAAAATTGCTTTGGGGCCTGAGACATTCTTAAATATATGGGTATTCACTTTATTACCTTTGCCCATCGTCCTTACCAATATCTGGCAACTATTCTGGGATACTGTAACGTTAGCGTCAGAAGCGGTTGGATGCGTAGAGGTTGGTACTTTGTTCCTCAAAAAACCTTCTTTGTATCCTGCGGCCGCGCCCAAAGTGTCTTCCGGAAAGCAAGTGTGTGGTTACTTTTAACAGACCAACGAACCAACAGAATAATACCTAAATACAATGCTACTTCTCAATACTCTCAGAAACGAAAAAGTCCGCGTACTCGCCGGCCTTACCAAACGCCAGGTACCCAACGCCGAAGCGACGGTAGACCGTATCGTCGCTCTTGACGACCAGCGCAAGGCTGTGCAAACCAGCACCGACGCCTTGCTTGCCGAACGTAACCGGCTGAGCGGCGAAATCGGTAAACTAATGAAGGCCGGTAGGCGCGAAGAGGGCAACGCCATGCGCGATAAAGTGAACGCCATCAAAGAGGAGGTCACCAAAGGGGAGGACGAGCTAAACGCCGTAAAGGCTGAACTGGAAGACCTTCTCATCACCCTACCTAACGTGCCTCACCAACTCGTCCCCACTGGCGTAACCGAAGAAGACAACGAAATTTTTCGGCCTTTCGACGGCGAACTGCCTACCCTGCCAGAAGGTGCAAAACCGCATTGGGATCTGGCGGATGAGTATGGTATTTTTGACCTTGAACTGGGCGTAAAAACCACCGGTGCCGGCTTTCCCGTCTTTACCGGCCAGGGCGCCCGCCTCGCTCGTGGCCTCGTGAATTATTTTCTAGACTTCAACACCGCCGCAGGTTATACCGAGTTTCAGCCGCCACTACTGGTGAATGAAGCTACCGCCCGTGCCACTGGTCAGTTGCCTGATAAGGAGGGCCAGATGTATCACGTGACTGAAGACGATCTGTATCTGATCCCCACCGCCGAGGTCCCCCTGACGAACCTCTACCGTGACGTGATCCTGGACGAAAAAGACTTCCCGGTAAAACTCACTGGCTACACGCCCTGCTTCCGCCGTGAAGCTGGTAGCTATGGTGCTCACGTGCGCGGTCTAAACCGAGTGCATCAGTTTGATAAGGTGGAAGTCGTCCAAATTGTCCACCCGGAGAAAAGCTATGAAATTCTGGACGAGATGGTCGCTCACGTCGGTAAACTTCTCGACGAACTTGGCTTGCCTTTCCGAATTCTCCGCCTTTGCGGTGGAGACACCGGATTCACTAGCGCAATGACGTACGACTTCGAAGTATGGAGTGCCGCCCAAAAGCGCTGGCTGGAAGTCAGCAGCGTGAGTTGCTTTGAAACCTTTCAGAGTAACCGTCTTAAACTCCGCTACCGCGCGGAGAAAGGAACCGAGCTGGCGCACACCCTCAATGGCAGTGCCTTGGCCTTACCGCGCATCATTGCCGCTCTGCTGGAAAACAACCAGACGGAGGATGGTGTTACTTTACCTGAAGTGTTGCACGGGTACCTTGGCATGACTAAGCTAAAAAAGATTCGTTAGTTCATTGGTGCTTTGGATCGTTTGTTCCCGCCAAAGGAAAGTACGATACCTTTTATCTGAAAGATGACTTAGGGACACCGCGCGTTTCTCTTTTGCGACTGACTTTTTCTGTGGCAGCGTCTCGCCGCTCGTGATGTGCGGTAGCAGCCAAATTACAACGAACTAAAATACCAACTATGTTTTCCGGTGGATACATGACGTACATAATAATCACGATGATCTTTGCCGGTATCGGCAGCCTCGTGAGTAAAAGGCTAAAAAGTAAATTCAAAAAGTACAGCCAGGTACCGATGACTAACGGTATGACCGGGGCGGAAGTCGCAGTGAGAATGCTGCGCTTCTACCAGGTTGACGACGTCAAAGTCGTACAGGGTGAGGGCTTTTTGACGGACCACTACAACCCCAGCACCAAAACGGTGAGCCTATCACCTGATGTGTATAATGGCCGTCACGTTTCTGCTGCCGCAGTAGCCAGCCACGAATGTGGGCACGCAGTTCAACACGCTGAAGCTTACGCATGGCTCGGTTTCCGCAGCGCTATGGTGCCGGTGGTACAGGTTGCTAGCAAGATGCAGAGTATGATTTTTATGGCAGCCATCGTGTTGGCTTCCAGCGCGCTGGGACCCACTATCATGTTGGTCGCCATCTGTATTTTCGGTGCAACGACCCTGTTTGCCGTGGTCACGTTGCCCGTTGAATTCGACGCCAGTAACCGCGCCCTGAACTGGCTGGATGAGAGCCGCGTGGCTACCGGTATTCAGCACGAAGGCGCAAAAGATGCGCTCTGGTGGGCAGCGATGACCTATGTGGTAAGCGCTCTTTCCTCAGTGGCCGTACTCGGTTACCTAGTCATGAGTTACCTTGGTGCGCGCGATTGATCCTGAAGTACGATATTGCGGCGCTTTCCATATTTTTGGGGCGTGGCCGCAGGTGTAAAAGGAGGTTTTAAGGAGCAATGCTATTCTCCCTAAACTCCGCGCCGAAGGCTTGCAACGTTAAATACAACAATCAACAAACCACTTTCCGTCATGGACGAAGAATTATTAAGCGAACAACTGCAAGAAGCTAAGATGCTGATGGACGAAGCCATCGAGCACTTAGAGCGCGAACTGACCAAGGTACGAACCGGTAAAGCCAGTCCGGCTATGCTGGCTGGCCTTATGGTTAGCTACTACGGCTCGAAAGCGCCTATCGAGCAGGTGGCCAGCCTCGGCGTGGCCGACTCTCGCACCCTGACCATCAAGCCTTTTGATAAGTCCGCCATGGGCGATATCGAACGCGCCATCTTCGAAGCCAACCTCGGCGTCACTCCAATGAATGACGGCGAGATGGTCCGGATAAATATTCCACCCCTGACAACCGAGCGCCGCCAGCAACTTGCCAAACAGGTAAGAAGTGAAGGCGAAACAGCCAAAATCTCCATCCGCAATGCCCGCCAAGACGCCATGAAGGCCATTAAGGATGAAGTTAAAGGCGGCTACCCTGAAGATGCGGGTAAGCGCAAGGAAGACGACGTCCAGGGCTGGGTCAACGGATTCAACAAAAAGATTGAACAAACCGTTGAAAATAAAGAGAAGGATGTAATGACGCTTTAAAATGCTTGTCCGTTTATTTTAAGGTTAAGCTGCCCGCCGGAAATACTATTTTTCGGCGGGCATTTTTCTTGAATGTCCCTTCATTAATGCTTCTTATTCTGCTGTTGGGCACATGAGGTGAAAACGTGGCCCAGTATGGACGACCGCGAGGGATCGCCTCCCTACTGGCCTCGCTTAGAGAGGGCCGCGCTCGCTTCGCGAGCACAAAATCACCTCACGTGACCGACGGTAGTATAACGGTTATTAACACGTTAAAAAGTGGTGAATGGTCCTTTTAGGGTTATTAGAATATGTATAAAACTACATGCTTACGTACCTTACTCGTTTCGTAGTGGGAATAGCTATTTTGGAATAATAACCTGTATAAAGTCTTGGTCTCACCGATTTTTCATCTTTAGTGTTGAGCTAATACACTCTTCAGCCATCATCGGGTTGTCGAGATGAAGCATGTGCTCATAATACCTGGGGCATTGACCCGCTTGTTATTCCTCAAAAGACACTACATAAATAGCCTGAAGAAAGGGCCGAACAACGCTTTTATTACTCAAGGTTTCCTCTCGCTTTAAACTAGTTTATATTCGCCCAACAGTCATTTCTATCTACTGCTTAAACAGACCACTAGTTGTCGTCGAATACTGCTGGTAGAATTATGAAATCTGTACCTTCTCCGAGTAAACCATGCCGGCGCTATTTTTACTCATGAAATTAACTTAGGCTAAGAATTTTAGACAATCTATAAAGGCTGCATAGCCACCATTGAACAACATGAAGTAGTATACTTTGCTAAAGACCTATTTTGAAGTAGTCTACTAAGACGGTCGGGTAGGAGAGGGCTTGGACATCCTTTTCTATAGGAGTTGTCAGAGGTATGATGGGAAGTTTTATAACTCCTGTTTACCTTCGCCTCCATGCCGACACCCGCCGACAACTACGCCCGGTCCAAAGCTTACCTCAACGGTGAAGTAAGCACCTCCGCTCAGGAACAAGCCGAAGAATTGAAACAACTCCTCCGTTACCATGAATGGCGCTATTACGTACAGGATGATCCCGTGCTGGGCGACTTCGAGTACGATACTTTATACAAGCAACTGGAAGCGCTGGAGGAAGCCGATTCTGGTCTGGTGACGTCCGATAGCCCTACGCAGCGCGTCGGCTCCGACCTTACGGGAGACTCCGTCAGCGTACCGCACCTTGTCCCGATGCTGTCGCTTAGCAACAGCTATAATGCGGACGATCTCGCGGAATTCGATAAGCAGGTAAAGCGGATGCTGAACATGGACGAAGCGGACTCTTTACCTTACGCAGTGGAGCCCAAATACGACGGGGGGACCATCGTACTGGTCTATGAAAACGACCAGCTCGTCCGCGCAGCAACCAGGGGCAACGGCGTGCTTGGTGAAAAGATGACCCATAACGCCCGGGTCATCCGGTCTATCCCGCTTACCGCCAAATTTAGTAAGTACGGACTGTACAAGGTCGAGATTCGTGGGGAAGTCATCATCCGTAAAGACCGTTTCGAGGAGATGAATAAGCTCCGGGCCGAAGCTGGTATGACCCTCTTTGCCAATCCGCGAAATACGGCTACTGGCGGTCTCCGCATGAAAAGTCCGAAAGAAGTAACGGACCGTAACCTGGAAGCCTTCATTTACAGCTTCGGCTACGGTGTCGACAAAGATGGAAACGACGCCATCCAACCGCTGGAAACCCACACTAAGGCTATGGACGTGCTGACCGAACTGGGCTTCAAAGTACCCGCCACCGATTTTGAACGTACCCGGACTAAAGACATCAGCGGCGTCTATGATTTTTGCGCTAAGTGGGAAGCCCAGCGCAACGGTTATGCTTACGAAATTGATGGAATGGTCATTAAAGTAGACGATTTGGCGCTGCAGGAACGCGCTGGCTACACCAGCCACCATCCACGTTGGGCAATCGCCTACAAATTTGCCGCAAAGCAGGCCACCACGACGCTCGAAAACGTGGAGTACCAAGTCGGCAAAATCGGAACCATTACGCCGGTGGCAAAAACCACACCGGTCTCTCTTGCCGGCGTAATGATATCCAGCGTCAGCCTCCACAATGAAGATTTTATTCGCGATAAAGACCTTCGCCTCGGCGACAAAGTGCTGCTGGAGCGCGCTGGCGACGTAATTCCCTACATCGTTAAACCGCTCGAAGACCTCAGGGATGGTTCGGAAATGCTCATAACCTGGCCGGAAGATTGCCCGATAAATCACACCGATACGTCGGTGAAATTAATCCGCGAGGAAGGGGAAGCCGCTTGGCGATGCCCTAACTGCGTCTGCGGAAAACAGGACCTAGCCCGTATAATCTTTCATGTCTCTAAAGCGTCGATGGACATCGACGGGATGGGCAAACGCTACGTCGAGCTCTTTCACGCAAAGGGATGGATGAACAGCATCGTCGACGTTTACCGCCTGCCGTACGACTGGATCTCCGTGCTCGAAGGCTTCGGGAATAAATCCGCCGTAAACCTGGAAAAGTCAGTGGATAAAGCGAAGAAACAGCCGCTTTGGCGCTTCCTTTACGGCTTTAGTATTCACCATTTCGGTAAGAAGGCGACCCAGCTGGTGGCTCAGAATATCGAGCATGCGCTTGACCTTGCGGACTGGACGGAAGAGCAGTTTACCGACATTAAAGACATCGGCCCGACGGTGGCGAAGAATGTGACGGAGTGGTTCGCTAATCCGGCCAACGTTCAGATGATCAAAGACCTGGAAGAGCTTGGCGTTAACGTTCGCGCTACCGAAGCAGACCGGCCTCAGGCGGAGGTGACGGAAGGGCCGTTCGTAGGCAAAAGCATGCTCTTTACGGGCTCTTTGCAGCAGCTGTCGCGCAAGGAAGCGCAGGAGAAGGCGAAAAACGCGGGCGCAAGGATCGTTAGTGCCGTATCCGGTAAGCTGGACATTCTCGTCGTGGGCGAAAAGCCAGGCTCAAAGCTGAAGAAGGCGGAGGCACTGGAGACGGTTACGGTTATGACGGAGGCGGCTTTTTTGGAGATGCTGGCGTAAATTACAGCCAACGGTCTTTGAGAGACGATGCTTTCGCCGCTAACTCGCCGGATTCAAAACAAAATAACTAGTATTTGCGTCCTAGCGGTAAAGGATAGAAATGGAAAACGCTGAAAAAAAAGACTCAAACATTACGCTCCTATTTGCGGAGGTCGCTAAGAAAGTTGGTGTGTATCTTGTAATAATGCTGTTCTTCAACGGCTTTGTCGCTTATATGAGGTACAGTGAGTTGGAAGGCCCGTCGAAGCACTTCGCTTTTAACAACGGAGATTTCTTCGTTAACGACGAAGTGGTAGGTGTTCCGTTTTTCAGTCTGGTGAATTTTGTATTATTTACCGCTGCTTTGGGGTCTGCTGTTCTTAATTGGACGCGGAAGGTAAAGTCGTGAGTGAGCGCCTAACTCGACGGGCGAACTTTTTCGCGTTCCTTAAGTAAATAAAGAAATTATCGGCAAGTTGAATAACCCGTCGTTTTCGCAAACAACTCCGGTGGTGCATTGGCGAAAAAGAACTCTACTGGCGGGTTCGACCCTTAAGATGGGGGTAACCATTAAGTCAACGCCATCAAAACCTCTAACTCATCTTCCCGCAACTCCCGCCATTCGCCTTCAGGTAAACCATCCAGCCGGACGTTCATGATGCGGGTACGCTTAAGCGTTTGTACCTCAAAGCCGAGGTATTCGCACATTCGCCGGATCTGGCGGTTGAGGCCCTGGGTGAGGATAATGCGAAATTTGTACTTGCCTAGCTTTTCGACTTCACATTTCTTGGTGACTTGGTCGAGAATAGGTAAGCCGCCGGCCATCCGTTTGATGAATTCACGGTTGATGGGTTTGTCTACGGTAACGACATATTCTTTGTCGTGGTCGTTCTCCACGCGGAGGATTTTATTGACGATGTCGCCATTATTGGTGAGTAAGATCAGCCCGGTGGAGGGTTTGTCTAGTCGGCCGATTGGGAAGATTCGCTCGGGGTAGTCGACGAAGTCGATGATGTTGGTCTTGTCGCGCTGATCGGTGGTGCAGGTGATACCGGGGGGCTTGTGGAGGGCCAGGTAAACGGCTACGGGTTTGGTCGTTAGCGACTTCCCGTCCACGATTACTTCATCGCCGTTTTCTACTCGGTTGCCTTTGCGGGCGACCTTGTTGTTGAGTCTTACTCGGCCTGCGTCGAGTAGTTTATCAGCTTCCCGGCGGGAGCAGAGCCCGGTTTCGGAAATAAATTTATTAATGGAAATGGACGTGTCGTTCGGCATAGGACGAAGGTAAGGCAGGAGTTGCAGGGTTGTAGGGTTTGGAGGGGAGGTAGCTGTTGTTACCTGTAACCCTCCATTATTTAACATTTAATCCGCAATTATTGTCATTTCCTTGCCGTTTGTAAATTAGGCCTACGAAAAGGCACCCTGAAGCCTTATGCTTCGAGACACCTTACGGAAACAAGGTTTCCAAAACTGATATAGAGTAGTTTGAATCTTTGCGCGGCAAACGGAGTAAGTTTCGTTTGTCGCTTTTGATCTCATACCTTACCTTGGGGGATGGATTTTTCACAACTATTACAGGAGCAGCTCAAAGAGCAGCTCAGCGGAGGCCTAATGGACGTGCTTACCCAGCAGACCGGTGCTGACCGTACCCAAACAACAAAAGCCTCCAGCGCCATCATCAGTTCTATGATAGGAGCTATGGCACGCAATGCCTCAACTCCCGACGGAGCTTCCGCCCTTGCGGGCGCTCTCGACCGCGACCACGACGGAAGTATTCTCGACATGGTCGGTGGCTTGATGAAGGGCGGCCGTGAAGCACCAGGCCAGGGGATGCCTACGGGCGGCGGCTTGATGGATCTCGTTACTGGTATGGTTGGCGGTGGCGGCGAAAATGCTGGCGGTGGCCTTTTGGGCGGTCTGCTTGGCAGCGCCCTCGGTGGTGGCCAAAAGCAAACACAAAGTAACGGTGGCCTCGGCGGTCTCCTCGGCGGCCTGATGAGCGCAACACAAGGTAACGACGGCGGTGGCCTCGGCGACCTGCTTGGCGGCTTACTCGGTGGTAAAGAGACCAATACTCAGGATAAAATCCCGCCACAGTTCCGCAAAACCCTGAACGGCGGTGGAATCCTGGACCATATTCTCGGCGAACAAAAAACCGAAACTGCGGAACAGATCAGTAAGAGCAGCGGCCTCAGCATGAGCAAAGTGCTGCCCCTGATGGCAACGCTGGCTCCCATCCTAATGGGCATGCTTGGCAAAACCAAGCGGCAGACCAACACCGATGCTGGTGGCCTCGGCGGAGCACTCATTGATATGGTGACCAAAGGCCAGAGCGATCCCCGTGCAAACGCCCCGGACCTCGGCCTTGCCGGAAGCTTGCTCGACCGTGATGGTGACGGACAGGTGATGGACGATGTTCTGGGGATGGGCGCTAAAATGCTCGGTGGCTACTTCTCCAAGTAAGCGTCGAGAACCACAATATAATTCGACT
>JAPKCQ010000015.1 GCA_026421165.1 Lewinella sp.
AGCACCAAAAGGCATCGCAGATTACCCCAATATTTAATGTTGACAGACCACTAGTACAAGAAAGAAAACGCTTACTACCGCGCCGACCATAAGGCTAACGAATGCCCCAGTCGCAGAAGCCCATCTGCAGAAAAGACCGAGGATGAAAGCTGTAGCTACTGGTAAAGCGATAAAGCTAAGGACCGATTGTAGGTGCTCCCACAAAAGGTGAAGCGCTCAGCCTGAGGTGCCCAAAGAGATAGCTAGAGGACCAAGGTAGAAGCCTGGCCGACACGAACAAGTTTTGCTCGTCAGGTTTAGCTTAAGCTTGACGGTAACACCCATCGCAATAAGCATAGAAACGGGGTTGAAGGTTGCTGACACCAAAGACGTAATGGCTGCTAAGAGCCCCGCGAGCACAAGATCCAAAACGCCCGTAGGCAGCTGTGCGAAGCGTCGATAAAAAAGACTAATTTTACCTCATTATGAACCAACTCGGCTCTTCCCTTCGCCCAGTAAAATCAAGTCTGATTGGCCCGGAACTTGGCGGTTGGCCAAAACGAACGCATATTTGCAGCAGCCATTGATCATCCCGGAGCCTCTACCCCGGGTCAGATCGCCTATTTTTCATTAGCAACGACTACCCGTTAAGCATTAAACTAAACCCAAGATGGCCGAAATAAATGACACCGAAATAAACGAAGCCGCCACCGCGATTCGTCGAGGTATGGAAGTATACATCCACCGTGAGCATGGCCGAATGCTAGTTGCGGACGATCCGGAACGCAACGTCCGTGCCGATCCAGAAGTTTTCGAAGCCATCATGCAGGATATTTCCACCGATCCTGATGCTTACATCCATATCGAACGCATGCCAGCCCCCGACGCCATCCAGGTAATGAAGGACTTCACCGACCGGGTACGCAACCAGGAGCTCTGGCAGGCGCTTACCTACGCCCTCAAGCGGCCGCGTCCCTTCCAGACATTTAAAGGAGAGCTCAACAAATTCCCGAAGAACTACGAAAAATGGCGGGAATACCGGCAGGTTCGGTACCGGGAGTATGTTAGCAAGGCTTTGACCGCAGAGTAGTAAGTGGTACGCTACTTAAAGTACGCAGACATAGACCCAAGCCGCTGGAACGCTGCCATAAACAACGACACCACCCGCCTACCCTACGGCCTCACCTGGTGGCTCAACGCAGTATGCCCCGGCCGGTGGGATGGGCTGGTTCTCGACGACTACCGGGCCGTCATGCCCCTACCGAGAGAACCATTCTCTTTTCGCCGTCCGTTTAGTAGCTGGGCGCAGCCGTGGTTGCTGAGCGGAACCGAAGTGCAGGTACAACGACCGTTTTTCACACAACAATGCGGGCCCTTTGGTGGCCTTCGTCCAGGAGACATTACCGAGCTCTTCGCCAATTTACCTAATGGGCTCCCCCCCCTCACCCTCCCGCTGACGGAAAACGCCCTCACGACCGAAGTGCCTACTGAGTACACCCTTGAATTCCGCACCAACTACGTCCTCGACCTTAGTCCGGAGCTCGAAACCATCCGCGCTGGCTACCACAAAGACATCCGCCGTAAAATCCGTAAGCACGGCCCCGCTACGCTACTAGCCGCCGATCCAGATCTCGTCGTCGATAATTACCGTAAAAAAATTGGACCTAAAGCCGGCCTGAAAGCCAAGCACTTCACCTGCGCCCGCACCCTGATTAAAGCGGCGATACAACATGATGCAGGCTACTGCTACCAGCTTCAAAGTGAAAACGGAGAATTACTGGCCACCGGCTTTTTCCCTCAGCATCGTGGCCGGATTATTAACCTACTGCCCGTCTCAACCCCGATCGGTTACCAACGCGAGGGAATGGCTATGCTCATCGACGAAGTCATCAAGAAACACCACGGCCCCGGCAACTTACTTGATTTCGAAGGGTCAGACATTTCAGGTATCGCTAAATTCTTTAGTTACTTCGGCCCGGAAAAACGGCCCTACCTCACCATTCGATGAAACAAGCCCAGGTAAGATTGCTAACCAGCAAACACCTTGATTTCCAGCGGTGGGATAACACCGTTCGCCGTGCCCCCTACGGCCTCAGCTGGTGGCTCGACGCCGTAACCGGAGGCCAATGGTACGGCCTTATCCTCGATGATTACCGGGTGGTAATGCCCCTGCCCGTTAGCCGAACCCTCGGCCCGCTGAAGCTCATAAATGGTGCGCCCTTCACCCAGCACCAGGGGCCATTTGGCGATTACGACGACGAAGACGTTACCATTATGATCAACGCCATTCCAAGCTATTGGTACGTTCGTAAACTCGGCCTTTACCCTCCCCCTGCCGGCCTAACCGGAATTAGAAAAGTAAAACTCACCCCCCGCACCAACCACGAGCTCTCCCTCCAACCAGACTATGAAAAACTCGTTCGCGGCTACCGGGGGAACCTCCGCCGTAAACTGCGCGACTTCCCCGCCACAGAATTGCAAAACCTCCCCTTAACTAACTTTCTGGAATTCTACCGCAAGCACGTCGGTTCTAAATTCAAATTGGAGAAGGCCGACTTCAAGACGCTACAACGACTAACAACCAGTATCCTCAGCCATGAAGCAGGAAACTGTTATCACCTGACCGACAAGAAAGGCGAAACCATTGCAGCGGTTTGCCTGGTCCATCACGGCAACCGGATCTTCAACCTTTTGGCGGCGAGCAGCCCTCAAGGCTTCGAATTGCACGGCATGGCGCGGCTTCTCGACGGGATAATCCGCACGTACGCGGGAACGGATACGGTGCTGGACTTTGAAGGGTCAGACTTACCGGGCATTGCGCTATTTTTTCGGGGGTTTGGGGCAAAACCGGTTGGGTACTGGCAGTTGGGCCGGTAACACTCACCCGAGGCAGGACCTCCTGTGACTGACTTTAGCATGCGAAGTACTCGGACAGAATTAATGCGACATTCTGACCTGGTTGATTTTGAGATTGAATGAGGCGAACAACGTAGGCAACGCCGTAGTGTTGGCGAGGCTTTTCAACGAAGTTCAGGCTCACAAGATGCCGAGCAGGATGGTACGATTAATTTTGTCCGAGTACTTACTCCACCTGAAGCACCCCTCGCATCATCAAATAATGGCCAGGAACGGTACAAACGAACTCGTAAATACCCGGTTTTGAAGGCGCTTTGAAGTAGAGAATATCTTCTTCTTCTGGCTCAACGAGTTTGGAGTGGACGAGCACGGCGTCCATATCCGGGATGTGGGCTTTGGCGATGCCCTTCAGGCCCATTTTACCAGCTGCTTCGCCAACGAGGGTGCCTTTTTTACCGCTGGTGAGTACGAAGTTGTGCTGCATATCGTCTGGGTTGCGGAAGGTGAGGCGGACCTTACTGCCGGTCTTGACCGTCAGGTAGGTCTGTTTGTATTTCATGCCGTGTGCGGTTTCCAGCAGGATTTCTTCGTCTACCTTACCGTTCCAGTCGGCAGGCATGGTAGTAGGTCGTTTGGGAGCGGCGTCGGTATCGGCCATTGCGCCTTCAACGTCCGCTGCACCTGCGGCCGCGCCCCCCGGAATAGCATTGAGGGTATAATAACCAAAATCATGCACCAGATTAGTCCCATCGGTAGCGCGTGCGCCCTTAACACGAACCTCGTAGATGTAGCCCGGGCGGTAGCCATTCAGCACCAGCCGCACCGTTTTGCCGTCGGGTAGCAGCGTTGCAGACGTAACCTTATTCTCTTCCAGATCAATGACCGGACTGCCGTAATTGTGATGGTACTTATAGGTGAAGTTTTGCACCTCGAAACTAGACGACTTCACCGTCACCGGATTAACGGGCATGGTAAATTCCACCTCAAAGCCCTCCTTAGTAGCGCTAATCGTATACATTTCGAAGGGCGTCTTACCCGTCCATTTCAGCCCTTCTAAAGCAAATAGTTCACCACCCGTAGCGTACCATCCGCGCGCCGTTTGGCCCGACCAGAGTACGTTATTCTTATCAAAGTTCATCCGTAGTAAGCCGGACTTATAACCCTCCCGAAACGGAAATACAGCGCCCTGGTACTCACCGTCTACCTTCTCCATGGCCACGCGCATTATCTTACTCTGGCCCTGATCACTGACCAGTAAATGACTGGCAAAGGGCCCGAATGCTCCTTCGGTCCGGTCGGCAATAACTGCCGCGGTGGAAATACCGAGAATGCCGTGGGGAAACCATACGGCGGGCAGTTTCAAGCCGGGAACTTTCTTTTTGGCGGCGTACATCGTGCCGTAGTCGTCGTTGATGTCATCCATTCGAACGGAGACCTTCGAACCGGGCTGGTCGGCCCATTTCAGGCTGGCAGCGTGGCCGGCGAAGTCGCCTTCGGCCAAGTGCGTGATGCGTCCTGACCCGATCCAGTCGCCCTGGTTTTCGGCGACGAAAATGTCGCCTTCGATGTTGGTTCCGAAGCCGGCGGGGGAGCGCAGACCGGCGGCCCAGGGTTTGAGTTTTTTGTCGGTGGGGTCGTAGCGCATCATCCAGCCGCGCCAGGGCACCTTACTAACGCCTGATCCTTCCCAACCCACGTTCAGGGTGGACATCATCGACCCGTTGGGCATAATGAGCGGACCGTAGTGGTATTCGTGATAATTACCGGTGAGGGGCAGTTCGTAGACGGTTTCAAATACATCGGCCCGGCCGTCGCCGTTGGTGTCTTCCAACTTGGTAACTTCGGCGCGCTGAGAGACATAAATGGCGCCGTCCTTAGCGGCCAGTCCAAGCGGTTCGTGGAGGCCGCGGGCGAAGAGCTCCCAGGTAGTTTTATCGCCCAGATCGCCGGCCAGCCATACTTCGCCGCGGCGGGTGCAGATGGCGAGGCGGCCGTCGGCCATAAAGTCCATACCCCCGACTTCCAGTTCGATTTCTTCAGGGATGGAGATGCTTTCAATGGCGTAATAGTCTGATTCTTGCTGGGCGGCGAGAGCGCAGGTGCAAAGGAAGGTAAGGAGCAGGGATAGCGAACGCATGACGGTATTTGAATTTAAAGTTAAAACTGAATTGGATCAAAATATGGTCCAGTTGAATGGTGGGCATTTAGTCCGTCGTGAAGAGCCGTATCTAAGTGCCTTGGTCCAGACGCTGAAATGAAAGGCCTAAATTCGGCATTACGCCGAAACTAAGGCTGGTTACCAGAACTAGAAACTACCAGTCAATCCGGTAAGTAATATGCCCCTTAGTCGGCAACTCCGCAATCAAGCGGTTTATTCCTTCGGAGCGTTGGAGGACGAGCCGGTCACCGTCGTAACTCTCGATTTTGATCTTCACTCCGGGGCCACGCAGTTCGTATTCGCCCGGTGCAGTTTCGGTGATTTGGCGGGCGGCGGCGATCTGGGTATAAATGGTGGTAGCGTCTCCGGCACCGTGTACTAATTCTCTGACCAGGCCTCCGTTGACGGGTGTAAGTTTATCGGTAAGCGAATGGCCTCCTTTCATCTCGTACTCGAAGGTGGGCCGGTTCGCTTCATCCAAAGAGTGACGGACGTGGTGGAAGCCAGTACTTTCAGCAGCGGCAGCCGGCCATTCATCACTGTCTCCAGAAATATCCGTCCACTGCGGCGTTCCATCGAAGGAGATCGTTGGGCCAAGGGGGCGCATCACCTGTGGTTCGCCGCGGCCGGCCCACATATCATGGGTATCAGCGAAGTCTCCTCGCCACATCTGGAGGAGCGCTCCGTTTTGGAGGTCTAGCGAATAGTGAGGTCCTTCGCCTTCGCCAACGGAAATCACATGCGTTCGCTTAGTGGCGATTTCGTACACCTTCGGCGCGGGAAAGTAAAGGAAGCTGCGGAGCAGGTAGGGGTAATCATCCGTTTCCAGTTTCTGGGGGGTAGACGCTCCCAGGCCACCGATAGTCTTGCCCTCCTCCATACTGTTCAAATATTTAAGTGCCTCTTCTCCTTCGGGAAGGTATTTGACGTCCAGCCTGTTCCAACCAGTGTTCTGCACGTAATCAAGCTGAAAATCGTGACGACCTTCGCTGAGGTCGATGAAACCGTCGATCTGATGAGCACCATGTGCCCCTCCGTCGTTGACCACCCTCTGCCCGTCTACGAAAACGCGAACGGATGCTGGACTGTAGGTAGACAACTGGTATTCTCCCGAAGAAGGTATGTTTAGTTTTCCGTAAAACCGGATGGCATAATCAATCTCCTTTCCCCGGATAGCGTTGAGGTCAAAACGGTTAATATAACCGACTTTATCCGGGGTAAGGCTGGCCCAGTTCGTTACGTCCACCGTCCCCTTCGGCAAGTCATAGTACTCGTAACGCAGGAGGGGCAGATTGAGGTTTACGCCATTCGTATCAACCGTTGAGCTGGTTCCTCCCTGGTCGGAATAACGTAGGTCGACAACTTCGACATCTCCGCTTTCCACGATTAACGTTAGCGGGCCGGCGGGTACATCAGACGGAGACAGTTCCTGCTGGTAATAGACGAGTGTCCCGTTGAGATAGACTGCAGAAAGGATTGCCGGTACGTCGCCTTCCGGAGCAATGAAGACAACTTCAAGGTCTTGCCATATACCGGACGAAGCCGCTGGTTGAATCCTTGGCTTTCCTCCTGCCACCATCAGAGACGGCAGCTCAACCGGGTACTTCCCCTGCAGCATCAGTTTGGCTGCGGAGCCCTCCGTAGCGCGAAAGGAAAGCTTCAGGTTCAGATCCTTGTGCTTCGGCAGAAGCTCCGTCGTAGCAGCCAACGGACCGTCTTTCAGGTCTACCACGGTCAGCCCGTCGGAGGCGATGGCTCTATCAACTTCCGTGATATGAAGTTCAAGCGGGTCTCCTGAGCAAGCAGTCAAAAGAAATAAAAGGGGAAGAAATCTGTGCATATCTGAAGGTGTGACTGTCGTAAAATTTAACGTTAGGAACGGGAATTAAATAAAGTGCCACTCTTGCTCGGCGACTTTTGACCGCTGGCTTCGTTAAAAAGCCTCGCTAACACTACGGTGTTGCCTACGTTTTTTGCCTCACCTGCAGCCAAAATCCACCAGATCAAGAATAACACTTTACTCTATCCCCGTCCCTTAGGCTAAAGAACGTAAAAAATTACCATTGAATCGAGGAATAGTAAATAGCGTTGAAAATTGAGACATGTGTGGTAAGATTATCGTTTTCGCGCTCCGGTAAGCCCGGAAGGCTGTCTTTCATGGCGAGGAGTGGAGACGGATGGCGTTATACTCCCGTCGGGAACACGAGGTAAAACGTTTGCCAGTACGGCCGACCCCTTGCGGTCGCCCGTACTGGCAGTCGGTAGGAAGGCCGTGTTCGCTGGCACGAACACGTTTTCACCTCAAGTGACCGGCGGTAGTATAGCCATCGCCGGTAAGCTGGTAATGGTCGCTACGGGTTCCACCCATCGCCATGGAAAGACGTTCCGCCGAGGCTACACAAGACCATCCTCATTTAAGCCACCTAAGGATGCAGAAAATCATAAACCGTGAAAAAAAGATGGAAAAATCCATTCAAGCCCAGAATCCATAAAACACTGACTACCAATTATATAGATCGTACACTTACGTATATAAACGTTTACATACGAATATAAACGTAAGTATACGCATAAAGGACGACTAGTACTTCCGCCCCACTCCACCTTTGCATCGTCACCGAATGAAAGGGATATCACTTACAGATACACCGCTCCTGACCGTGGCGCTTCTTACCCAAACCGGGGCGCGTTTTCAATAACTATACCAACGCGGCCTACAAACTTCCTTACTTATGGCTTCCATGCAAGTACGTAACTCCATCACCCTCATTGGCAACCTTGGCTCCGCTCCTGAAGTGCGCACCACCGAGGCTGGCCTCACCGTCACCACCTTCTCCATCGCCACCAACGAAACCTACCGCGACAAGAACGGTGACCGCCAAACCCGGACCGACTGGCATAAAGTCGTCTCCTTCAACAAGCTCGCCGAGGTCTTCGGCAAATACCTCGACCAGGGCAGCCAGGTCTGCATCGCCGGTTCCCTTCGCTATAATAAGTGGATCGACAAGCACGACCAGGTTCGGAACACCGCCGAAGTACATGCTCATAGTTTCACCTTCCTCAGCGGTGGCAAGCAGAAGGAGGCCGAGGCGGAGCTCGATGCGGAGGTGGTAGAAACGCCCAAGTCAACGCCCACCCGCAGCTCAAAAAAAGCGGCGACGGCTACCCTTTAATGTTGGTCCGGACTTATACACCTGGAGACAAAACACCCTACTAACAGCAGATTGACATTCATCTTATTTCAACGTGTTTTGCGATGCGTGGGGCGTGGCTTACTGGCTGCGCCCCCTTTCTTAGAAGTTAGAAGAGTAGGCCTTTAGATCGTCATACCTTGGGCCGTTAGAAATATAATCCGGATAAACTCACTCCCTCACCCCAAACCGGTAAATAGTACTACTGCCGTAAGTTTCGCCCGGCCGCAAAAGGGTAGAAGGAAAGTTAGGTTGGTTAGGAGAATCCGGAAAATGCTGCGTTTCCAGGCAGAAGCCAGTACGAAATTCGTAGGGAATGTTTCCTTTACCGATCTTGCTACCGTCAAGGAAATTACCGGAGTAAAACTGCACGCCCGGTTCGCTTGTCTCCACTTCCAGCGTTCTGCCGGTCGTTGGTTCGTAGACTGCGGCTATTTCCGCCAACTCAGCCCCCGTTCGGTCCAGCACGAAATTATGGTCATACCCACCGCCGTACGTCATTTGATCGCTGTCCGAGTCTATTCGTGCACCGATAGCCGTTGGCTGGCGAAAATCAAATGCGGTTCCTTCCACCGGCTCTTTTGTGCCGTTGGGAATCAACGTGCTGTCAACGGGCGTAAACGCTCCGGCATGAAGTGTCAATACGTGATCGAGAATGTCTCCGTTCCCGGCTCCCTTTAAGTTGAAGTAGGAATGGTTGGTTAGGTTGACCACCGTAGCCTGATCGGTCTTCGCCTCGTATTCCATAAGGAGTTCGTTCTCGTTGTTCAGCCAGTAGGTAACGCTGATGGAGAGATTGCCGGGATAGCCTTCTTCCCCGTCCGGGCTGACACCAGAAAGGCTGACCCCTACCCTGCTCTCTTCCTTCAGTAAGGTTGCTTTCCAGCGTTTTCGGTCAAAACCTTTCAGGCCTCCGTGGAGGCTGTTGGGGCCGTTATTGGTGGCCAATATATAGTCCTTGCCGTCAATACTAAACCTTCCGTTGGCGATCCGATTCCCGTAGCGTCCGATCAGAGCACCGAAGTATGGGTACTTGCCGAGGTACCCGTCAATATTATCAAAGCCGAGGACGACGTCCGCCAATTCTCCGTCCCTATCCGGTACAATGATGTTGGTTATGATGCCACCACGGTCGAGGATGCTTACCTGCATCCCATGCTCATTCTGGAGCGTGTATTTGGTCACTGGCCCATCCGGTGTTTGCCCGAAAAGCGTATCGGTCAGAGAGAGGCCCGGAGTTGTGGTAGGGATCTCCGCAACCTCTTTTTCAGGGGCGCGGCCGCAGGTGCAGAGAAGGAGTAATAAGAGCAAAGGGAGGTACTTCATGGTGTAGTTTTTTCTGTAAGTAATTAGTTTCCAGCGATGAATGGCCGTTTTTAGCTTCCACGCTCTAGAATAGTCCGAATCCAGATTGGCGCAAATGTTGAGGTACATACTTTAGGGACGTGAAATAAATAAACCATGCTTCTTGCTCGGCGCCTTTTGACCGCTGGCTTCGTTAAAAAGCCTCGCCAACACTACGGCGTTGTCTACGTTTTTTGCCTCACCAGCAGTCAAAATTCACCAGATCAAGAAACACGTTTTATTTAATTCGCGTCCCTAAGGCACCGGAAAAGAAAGAACAAATTTAAATTATTCGGCGAACCTCTTTTTTAAAAACTTCATTTCCACAATTGCCTCAGAATGGTAATCAGGTCTTTTTTGTAATACCTGTAAGCAGGAAAAATAGGGCTTCTTTAGCTTCTCATTGTCTTGAATGCCGTATAAATATTGTAGAATGACACCCCGAAGGCACTTCGTTTTCAAGCCCTTATGATCAGCCCTCTTCAGGGCCAGCAAAGCTGTCTCAAAATCCTTTTCACTATGGATAGCAACATCAAGGCGACCTGAACGATAGCCGTTCTCAAATTCATTTTCTTTAAAAGTATTCTCGAACTTCAAAAGGCTTTCGATTTCATCTTTAAACTTTAAGTCCGCCTTCCCTAATTGTTGGTTCAACTTTTCCGTCAACAGAATGCTTGCTCCCATCCGGTAAAACACACCGTGTCTGTCCTCATCTTTACCGTAGCCAAATAGGCTTGCATAATGGTCAAGTTCTTCATCGATTACATTCTTCCCCGCTTTCCTAAGCGGACACGCCTTATAATCCGTCAACAATTTTAATTTATCGATAAAATCGTTGTATTCCGGAACTAGCCCGTATTGGTGATAGCTGTAGTTGGACACAGGAAGTGCATCTGGAAAAAGCTGATACACCTGCCCTCCGATCACTCCGTAAATGCAGTTGGCTGAAATTGACTCATTACCAGCTTTGTCTTTCCAGAAGATAATGACCGTATCTGCGACATTTAGATAGTCTATTTCCTCAAACCAGCTTAAGTTCAAAGGCTCGTCACTGTCCTTCAGTCCATTGAGAAACTGTTCTTGTTGGCTGAGCGGTAGGTCACGAGGATATAGTTTATGATTAATCAATGCTTTCTCTACTATTTTACGTGGAGCAAGAACCCCATCGCCTTGTAGAACCGAAGCTATTGGCACAAGCTCTACAGCGTTAGAATCAAGGGGCAAAACGCTGTAAACGGTGGGTACATATCCTTCCTGCAAAAGACGACCAACGCTTTTACTAATAATGATTTCGGAAGTTCCATACAGGGTCAACAAGGTTAATATCGAGAATAGCAATTTCATGGCACAAGGTCTTTAGAGGTGGCCAATATGAACCCGTTACAGAATGGGTTGAGCGTCTCTGGCGCGATTGACCTTTAAAGGATCGCGCCAGAGGCGCCCAACCCACTCTCCGTCCAAGCTGCCTCGAACGGAGTAAAGCACTAAAAACGCGCTGCCGGAGGCAGCTCGCTCCAGGGCGAAGCTCCAACCCTACATGCCAGGAACGACCATAACGGCATTCTGCATCATCCGGCTAGGCCCACGCCAGAACATCCGGTAATGCGGATTGTCCATGAAGTAAACGATCTGGCCACGGCCAACGGGGCGGACACCAGCCCAGGTTTTACCCGCCAACGAGTCGAGGTTGGGGCGCGAAGCGTAGCCCGCCGCAAGGAGGTTTCCTGGCTCGGAAACGTAACGCCCCACGCTCTCGAGGTTTGCGTCCGGAACAAGTGCTTTATTACCAAACTTAAGCGTGTAGACCAGAGACTTCACCCCGAAGGCCAACGGATGACTAACGTCAACCGTAGCGTTCAGCGCCGAACCGGGGATGCGCTTTTTACCGAAGTAATCCGTCCGCTCATCGTAGTTGAGAGCAGCTGCGGCGGTGGTGTCTTTATCTTTTGGCTTGCTGATTTCCTGCGCTTTCAGAAAACCAGACTCCTCTGAAAAGAACTCCGCGCTGGAGCCAATCGCTACGATGGTTCCTCCGGCAGAAAGCCATTCGCGCAGCTTGCCCTGCTCTTCCTTGCCGAAAACGGCCTCGAGGTTATTGGCTTCGGGTAAGACGAGCACGTCGTAGTCGTTCAGGTCAGTAAGCCCGTAGCGGGAGCCGAACTTAGGGATGGCCGTTTGCATCAGCGTCGAGGCGCGGATGCGGTCTACTGGCAGTTCCGTCTCCCAATCGAAGAGGAAGTAGATCTGGCCGCTGGTGTAGGTACTGAAAGGCGGCTCTACCAACAAAGCGACCTTGGGTTGTTTGACCGGGAAATTTCGAGTACTTCCCAGGTCCATCCCTTCTTTCATGCGTCCTGTTGCTAGGCGATGAACGTCTACCTCGGATCCTTCGGCTAGTTTGCGCATATCGGCATCAATGTCCGTTCTGTCGAGGTTGCGGCCGGCCAGGACGATGAGGCTACCGGCGGGAAAGAGCGTACCATCGTCAGCGGTAAAAGGCTGGTGGGCAGCGCGTACCCGGTACTCCATCTTCCAGAGTTTGGCGAGGGCTTTGGGGGCAGTGCGTTGGTTCCAGCGGATGACGTAGGCGTAGGCGCGGGCGGCGGCGCTTCCGAGGGGAATAACTTTGCCCTGCTTTTCCGTCCAGACCACCGGCTCGGTATCCACACTAAGCGGAGAAGTGACGCTGTAGGCTTCGAGGTTATATGCTAATGGTGCCGACCAGGTCGACATATCGTACATCACGCTGTCTTCAATTTGGAGGTCGCGGCTGAGGATGGAGTTGACGAAGAGGTGGCGCGGTTGCTCCGTCCCGACAATAAGGCTGCCAACGGGGAAGGTGCGGTTGCTCCGCTTACCGTCACGAAAATTGGTAGCGGAGGAGGAGACCTTCTCTTTGGTCTGCAGTACCTCCACTCCGTTAAGGAGGAGCATTTTCAGGACGTCGCCGAAGAATTCCGAGCCGTCGTCTTCGATTACGTAAGCGTTTACGGCTGACTTTGAATTGAGCGGATTCCATGCTTCGAGGCTGTAGTCGATCAACTCGCGGCGGTTGCGGGCGGCGGCTTTTACCTGGGCGATGCTGGTGGTATAGTGGTCGTAGACGCGCTGGCGTAGGGTGAGTACGTAGCCGTCTTCGGTTTCCACGGCGCGGTGGCCACCGATGCCACCCTGCTCGGTCAGCATCCCGATGGCGCCCATTACGGATGGGTAGCTGGAGCCGTAGCTCGGGTAGTAGAAGTCGAAGCGATCGCGGGTGAAGTAGGTGAGTCCTTTTTTATTGAATTCGGCGATGTTGGCGCGGCCGAAGGTATCGGCCCAGCCTTCGTAGGCGTCGGGTAAAAGCAGGTTACGCGGTGTGGTTCCGGGTACGGTGAAGTAGTTGGCATCGTAGCCCTGCTCGTGGTAATCGGTGTGCACCTGCGGCATCCATTCCTGGTAAGCGGCGGTGTGGCCCCGGCTTTCGGGGTGGACGCCCCAGACCCAGTCGCGGTTCAGGTCAAACCAGTAGTGGTTGGTCCGGCCGTTTGGCCAGGGAGCGTAGTGCTCCAGGTCGCGCGGTTCTTCGCCACCGGTTTGGCGGGCGACGGAATTGGCCCAGTAGACGTAGCGGTCGCGGCCGTCAGGGTTGATACAGACGAAGAGTAGGTTGACCGTTTTTTGGAGGGCATCGAGCAGTGCCGGATCGGTGGTAGTGGCTAGTTCCCAAGCGACCTGCATTGCGGCTTCGGTGCTGCTCGCTTCGTTGCCGTGGATGTTGTAGCTATAGCTATTGACGACGGGGTGTCGGTCGAGGTTTACCTCTTCCTTGTCCTTTCCTTGCACCTGCGTGCGCGCCACCAAAGTCTGTTGATTGGCCTTGATCTCATCAATGCGCGCCATGTTCTCTAGCGAGCTTATCGTGAGCATCAGCAGCGGCCTTGCCTCGTAGGTAGCGCCGTATTTCTGGATATCGATGCGGTCACTTTTCTCCGCCAGCATTTTGAAATACTCCACCGAGCGAGCGTATTCCGTGAAGCGCTTGCCCAGTTCGTAACCGAGGAATTCAGCGGGAGAAGGCAGGTCGGCCTTCGTACCCGTAGTGATCGGTAGGCGTTCGTAGATGCCAGTTTGAGCTGACAACATAATAGAATAAAGAAAAATATGAAGGAGTAAAATAGTACGTATCATACGAAGGTTATATTTTCCTGCAATTTAGGAAAAACAAACGTGGATATTCTAAGCCGCTGCTACTTTACCCCTCTCACCACCTCTCAGGAAACAAGACGCAGCCGTGGTTACTTAGCGGAGTCGAAGTGCCGGTGCAGTGAAGTATTTTTCAAAAAGTCTATTGTGCACTAAAAGCTAGAACCACGAGAGCCAACAAGAGTGCCCCCAGAAAAAGCCACGTTCCCCCAAGCGCGATTCCGGCGATTGCGAAACCCTTTCCCGTTCGGTACCCCGAATCTCGGTTAACACGGCCAAGGCCGACGATGCCCATCACGAGCGCTGCCACGGCCAAAAAGAAGGCATAACCTGTAAAAAATACAAACACGAAGGCGAGAATCCCCAGAATCATACTTACCAGCGAAATAACATCGACGACCGTTCCGTCGGGGCTGTTCTTCGCTTGCTTACGGGCCTCTCTTTTGGCCTTCCCCCGCACAACACTCAGGGCGATACGTTCAGTAAATTTGAGTTTCCGGCCGAGCTTAGCTTCCATTGCTTCGCGGCTTAAGTCGACGGAGGAGATGGTTTCAGCTTGGGCTGGTAAAGCGGGAGTACCCAGGGCGGCTTCGAGGGGTACCACGAAAAACAAGCAGGCGATAAACAAGGCTAAGAAATAGCGTATTGACATAGCTTCAGGGCTTTAGTATTTACGACAAAACTAAGGAACATTTTCACATCACCGCATATTTCCATCATTGACTCCTTACCCTAGGAAAGTCTATCTTCATGGTACAAAATTCACCTCTATGCGCCTTTTGCTCCTACTATTCTTCCTGAGTCCGACCTATCTAATCAGTCAGCCTTCCCTGTTCGACGTACTGAATACCAGGAGCGACACCGCCACCCTACGAATAGAGACCGATTGGAACAAATTAGTCCGCAAAAAGAAGAATAAGGTGTTCCAACAGGCCACCGTAATGCTGACGGTTGGCGAGTCCACTTTCAAGTTCAAGGGAAAATTACGCAGCCGTGGGAACACTCGCCTGGAGGTTTGCCAGAACCCGTCGTTGAAGCTTAAGCTAAAAAAGGCAGAACTTATCGCCGCCGGCTTCAGCGACCTCAACGAATTGAAGTTCGTACTACAGTGCAGCAATAATTCCATGGGACAGAGTTACTTGAACCGCGAGCAAATGATCTACGATCTCCATGCGGTTTACAGTGACTTCAGCCACCGGACAACTCCGGTAAGGCTTGATCTCGGGAGGGATGAGCTAATCAGCTCCTTCATGATAGAGCACAAGGAACAAATGGCTACCCGTTTCAACGCCAGAGTACTGGAAACCAAGCGAATAAGCACCCAGGGCCTGCAACGAAATACCTACGTAAATATGTGCCTATTCAATTTCCTCATCCTGAACACCGACTGGCACGTGTCCAATCTCCACAACCTCACATTCATCAACCCGAATGGCTCCCTGGACCTGATTCCAATCCCCTACGATTTCGATTATTCCGGCTTTGTGGGCACCCACTACGCCGTCCCGCACGATGCGCTGGAAATTAGCTCGATCTACGTTCCCACATGGCTCGGTAAACGAGTTACGCCGGAGGAGATCAAGACCGGTGCTGAGCACTACCTCGCTCGCCGTGAAGCAGCCGAACAATTATTGGCCGAGCACCCGGGACTGGACAACCGAGATCGGAAACGAATGCTCAAACGCTTAGCGGTGTTTTATAAACTATTGGAGGATGAGAAACGGTTGATTCGATTGGTAGACTGAGCAAGGCAATCGCAAAGTAAAGGTTAAGGACCTCCCGGTCCGACTTTACGAACCATAATCATTAGCACCACTCTTACTTCAAGGTCGGACCGGGAGGTCCTCAACCTAAAAAGACCCCTACTTTGCGATTGCCCTGACCGGCCGAGTTCTTGACTTCCCTGGGTTAAGCTAATCCCTTATCTTACCCTCAGACCCTATTGTAAGTGTAATCCCATACAACATCTCTATGTACCTGCTCCGACTTCTGTTGACGCTCCTTGCCGTCCAACCTTCCCTTGCGCCTGCGTTCGCGCCTGAAAATACTGTACCAGAAGCGGAAGAAGTATTGAGCTGCGGCACCGACCAAGTACACAACGCCCTGCGAAAGTCTGACCCCGACTACGCCTTAAAAATGGACGCGCTGGAAGCAGAATGGGCACAAAGACGGCCAGAAGACCAAACTAAATCCGCCGCCGCCCCACCCTACGTCCTGCCCATCGTCTTCCACATTGTCCACGAAAACGGAGTGGAAAACATCCCGGATTCAGACATATTCCGCAGCGTAGATTTTCTGAACCAAGCCCTCGAAAACACCGACTACTACGATCCTGCTACCGGCGTAAACACGCAGATTCAGGTCTGCATGGCCCGCCGCAGCCCCGATAATGAAGCGACCAACGGCATCAACCGCATCGTCTCCCCACTCACCAACCTGAACACCAACGACGACCGCGACTTGAAGGACCTGAGCCGCTGGGCACCCCGCGATTACATCAACGTCTGGGTCGTGAAGGAAGCCTGCGGAATCGGCCTCGGCTGCGGACTGGCCGGCTACGCCTACTACCCCGGTGCCCACGGATCGAGCATCGACGGCATCGTGCTGGAAGCCCGCTGGCTAGCCGACGATGAGGCCGATTTGTCTGTGCTCGTCCACGAATTAGGTCACTACCTCGGCGTGCGCCACACCTTCGAGGGGGGGTGCGAAAACGACGACTGCGTGACCGATGGCGACCGCGTTTGCGATACCCCGCCCGATCAGTCGACCGTAGCCATTCCCTGCACCGGATCGGCCAACAGCTGCTCCACCGACACCAATTCTGGCCCGTTCACCACGGACCAGGATGATATGCACATCAATTATATGGACTACGGCTACTTCCGTTGCTACTCCGCCTTCACGGCCGGGCAGCGGGAACGAATGCACTTCTTTCTGGAGGGTACCCGGAGCAGTTTACTGGAAAGTAAGGGATGTAAAGAGCCTTGCCCAGCAGTCATTACGGCGAGTTTCACCGGCGGCGACGTAACCATTCAGGCTGGCGAAACAATCAATTTTGTAAATACTTCCACCAACGGCGCACGCTACGAATGGTACCGTGGAAGCACGCTGATCAGCACGGAAGAGAACCCGACTTTCTCCTTTGACGAGGATGGATTTTTCCGTGTCCGCCTGATCGTTTTCCCTACGGATACTGCTTTATGTAAGTCGGTAGAAATCAGCCAGCGGGTTCGGGTTACCTGTAGCGTTGACGCCAGTTTTGACCTGCCTTCGCCCGCTCCGCAGGTGGACTCGATGGTAGTGTTCACCAATACTTCTTCGGGCGCCGACGAAAGCGAATGGACGGTGGACGGCAGTGTGGTTGGTTCAGACCGGGACTTCAACTATATCTTCACTTCATCCGGCCGGTTTCGGGTTTGTTTGACGGAGTCGGTTGGGTTTTGTGAGGCGGAAAGGTGTGTTAATGTGTTCGTTCGTATGCCCGTGACTGATCCCGATCCTCCGGTAGATACTATTGGGTGTGACGGACGGTTTTCTTACAGTTACTCCCTACCTGACAACGGGTTTGACGGTGCCTTCAACTCAGTAGTGGTCCGAGGGGATACGATTTTCACTCTGGCTACTCAGGAAGAGAGGGCTTTCGCAATGGCCCTTACGGCCGACGGTACAATCTTGTGGCAAACGGAGTTCTTTCCGAGCGGTACCGCTGTTTTTGCCCAACGGTTGATGCTCGACGGTGAAGGAATGCTTGCTGGATTTGGCACCATGACAAGCCAAGGAAGCCGTCGTCCGTTTGCCTTTAGGGTGAATACTATGGATGGTTCGTTCATCTGGGCTAAAGAGTTCACCCTTGAATTTACCAATTTTCAATTCACTGCCATCGTCGACCAGCCGGGAAAGGACGAGTACATCATAGCGGGGCACCTCTCTGGCGGTTCGGGGCTAAGCCCAAGTTTTCAGCTCTTTGTGAACCGTTCGGATGGCAACGCGGCTGCTCCCGCCGTACAGCTAGATCACCGCTTATTTATGGTACAGGACATGGTTAAAACCAATGCTGCTTCCGATGATTTTGCCATGGTCGGGCCAATTGCAAACGCTTCCTCCCAGGGCATCGGACTGGCTAGGACAGATGGTTCGGGCAACGTACTTTCACTTGCTGTCGTAACCTCCCAAACCTTTCCTGGCTTCCTCGTAACCTTCCAAAGTGCATTGCTTGTAAGCGACGGAGATTCCCTAGTTATCGGCTCCTTTTATGAAAACCCGACGAGTGGCATTTCCATCCTCAGAATCTGCAAAACCGATGGGGACGGAGTTTCAGGATGGACCAAAGACTATGAGCTGCCCGCAAACTCAGCAAGACTAGTCAGTATCAGACGCAATGAAGCGGGCTACCTCGTGTTGCTGCAGCTCGGATTAAACGCAAGCTTACTCCAGACTAATTCTGTAGGGGAAGTGCTATGGTCATACCTATACGACGGCTTAGAGTCCATAGTTTCCGGTACGGATGCCCTGCAGGTAGAAAACGATCATATTCTGATTGCTGCAGCACGTTTTCGGGGAGGTCAGGCGGTACCGACGGTGGTCCGTTTAAGCAAAGACGGCAGCCAACTCAGCTCTTGCAATACTGGTATTGCCCTGGGAATTACCGACACTACGGAAATCAGCTCATTCACTCCTTTTCAGGTATCGACTATCGGTATGGAATTAGGTTTGTCTGACTTTTTCGCGGAGCCGTCCAACTTTATTCTTGTGGATGAACTGAGCTGCCGAGAAAACTGCCCAGAAGAAGAGGATGACTGCAACCCCGCCTTCCTACGTACCTACGGCCCCACGGTAATCGCCCCAAACCTCGCCCGCTACGAAGTAAACCACCACGTGGATAATGGTGCAAACGTCATCATCGCCGGGCGGAATGACGCAAGGAATCCATTTGTGGCCGCACTCGGTCCGGACGGAGACGTGCGCTGGGCAAAATCGATCTTCATAGACAGGGCCGGTACTGTAAGCGATATGATCATTGACGCCGAAGGGATGGTATGTGGCACCGGAACATTCGGTCTCTCTGCCAATGGCGGGCTAAACACCTATACCTTTCGCATCGACCCAGCTACTGGTAACCTCCTGTGGCTTAAAGGACATACGCTTGCAGGAAGGTCCTTTGCCCTAAGCCAACTCCACCACACACCTGGCGACGATTTCCTCCGGGCTACAGGCTACCATGAAGTAGGCCCCACCTCCATCAGCAAAGGTATTTTGGCACGAATTAACCTCACTACCGGCGAATTCATGGCCCTTCCTACTTCTTACAGTGACCTTGGGGAGACCAGCTTCCGCGCCTTCGGCAAACACCCCTCCAGCGACACTTATTATGCGCTGGCGAACATCCAACAGTCATCAGCAGGCACACCACAGTTGGCCCGGCTTAATGCCGATGGGTCAGTAATTTTCAATAAACAGTACGACCAGCCGGAGATCGGACAAGCCATCGGGATGGTCGTAAAAGATGCGACAGTCACCATGCTGTGCGAAAGCAACAGCGGCGGTTTTGTGCTGGTACAAACAGATACTGATGGCAACTGGCGCTGGCAGAAAAACTACGGGGATGGCAATCAGGTCCACGGAATTACCGCGCTTCCCGACGGATTTATGGTCTGGATTACCAGCTCCTCCGGAAATAGCAATGCCTTTATTCGGCTTGATGATGCGGGGAGTATCGTCTGGGCCAACCGGATTGTCGGGACGTTTAACTTCGGACTGGAGGACGTATTCCACGTTTCAACTTCCACCACCGCCATGACCATCTCAACCATAAACGGTTTCAATTCATTTGAAGCTCCTTCCCGTATCATCAGGTCAGACCTATCCGGTGCGTTTGGTTTTGACTGCATGCCCAACGGTACCCCCATTGAGGTACTGATCACAACCGCACAAACGATAGTCGCCGATGTGCCCTTGCAACTACAACTCGAATTCGACCCGTTTTCCAGGAACCTCGAATCCGGAGAAGCAAACTTAGAACTGAAGGAAAACTGCCAGGGAGATTGCATTGAGCAACCGGAGCCCGTCGAACGCTGCGGCAACGGCCTCGACGATGACGGAGATGGCCTCCTTGATTGTGATGATCCGGACCTGAGCGATAACTGCTGCTGCCTAGATCCACCCATTACCGATTTCGGCGAAGACCAAGCATTCTGTGGTATGGTGGAGATTCGATTTACCCCGCCAGCATCATGGGAACGGGTAAGACTCTCGGGAGATGCCTCAGGAGAAGTCCTAAGCTTCGAACCTGGGCTTTCTTACGGCTTTACCTTCGACGAACCAGGCACCTATTTCTTTGAAGCGATCGACACTTGCGGAAACCCTGGTTTTGACACACTCATCTTAACGCCCTACCCACCCCTCACACTGGACCTCGGCCCCGACGTAACGGTCTGCGAAAACGCCACCGTAAACCTAAGCGCCCAGCCCGGCTTCGAAAGCTACGAATGGATAGACGGCAGCACGGAACGCACCTTCACCACCTTCGGCGAAGGAGACTTTTCGGTGATTGCGACCGACTCTTGCGGAGAACAATACACCGATACGGTAACCGTCATCTTCAACCCCGCCACCATCATCGAACTGGGCATTGACACAACCATCTGCCCCGGTGATACCCTGACCTTTAGACTAGAAGGCTTCACGGATATTCAGTGGAGCCAGAGTAGTTTCATCGACTGTTTCGACTGCGCGGAAATCAGATTTGCACCTACGATGGATACACTCTTGTTGGTAGCGGCGAAACAGGGCCCGGGCTGCTTCAGTTCGGATAGTTTGCGGGTGCGGATTAAGCCATTGGCAGGCGCTCGGGATACGACAACCCTGTGCGAAGGAGACTCCTTTTCGTTTGGTGGCCAGACCGTTTCCGGTGCCGGTCAATACTATGACTTTTTGGATGATAGTAACTGCCCCGTGGTGGATACGCTTGACGTTTTCGGGCTGCGGGACACGCTGGTTTCGGAGGTAATGAACATCTGCGCTGGTGATTCGGTGCTGGTGTTTGGGGCCTTTGAGCGGGAGGCCAATACGTACTTACGTATAAGTACGAGTAGCAATGGCTGTGACAGTACAAATCAAGTCATTCTCACGGTCAATCAGATCGTTGTCACGGCGGAAACGATCAGCATTTGCGGAGGTGATTCGGCGCTGGTATTCGGCGTTTTCGAGCGCGACCCCGATGTGTACTTCCGTATAAGTACGGGGCAGAATGGCTGCGACAGCACCCACCAAATCACCCTAGAAGTAAACGACATTTCAGCCACAGCAGTACAAGTAAGGCCAGGTTGCGGAGGCGCGGCCGCAGGTGCAAGCCAAGTGTTCTTCGAAAGCAACGGACAGCCAGTAAGCATCCGCTGGAGCGACAACACCGCTACCGCCCTCAACGAAAACCTCGCCTCCGGAGATTACACCGTTACCGTAACTACAGAAGATGGCTGCTCCGCCACCGCCGAAGTGACGATCTCCAATGCTCCTCCAACCAACATTGCACCCGCTACCGAGCCCGAATCCTGCCCCGGTGAAAACGACGGAACCATCACCATCCCCACCGCCCCACCCGGCTTCACCTACCAGCTCAACGGCGGACCAGAACAAACCAACCCCCAATTCCAAAACCTAGCCCCCGGCCCCTACCAACTCACCGCCCGCGACACCTTCGGCTGCCCCCAAACCTATGACCTCACCGTCTCCGCCGCCAACAATCTTGTCTTCGAACTCCCGCCCGACATCACCATCAATTTCGGTGATTCCGTAGTCTTAGACCCCACCACCCTATTCCCCGCCGAAGCAACCATCAACTGGCTCACCGACAACGGCACGGGCTGCCCCTCCTGTCCAACGTTCACCCTCCGCCCCCAGGAAAACGTGGCGGTCACCGCCACCGCCACCGACTCCAGCGGCTGCTCCCAAACCCGAACTACCCGTATTACAGTGAGCAAGGATGAGCTGTTCTACGTGCCCAATGCCTTCAGCCCGAATGGGGATGGAGTTAATGATATCTTCCGGGTTTACCCCGGTCCTGCGGTGGAGCGGATTCTATCTTTTGCTGTTTTTGACCGTTGGGGTGGGCGGGTTTTTCTTCGGGAGGATTTTGATGCTGAGGATACGCTTGGGGGGTGGGATGGGCTGCTTGCTGGTAGGCAAAATCCTGCGATTGGGGTCTATGTATACCTTGTTGAAGTTCGGTTGTTTAGTGGGAAGGTTGTTTCTGATAGTGGGGAGATTTTGGTTATGCGATAGGCCTAAACCTGCGTACGCACCAACTTCAAAACCCCATAATCATAAGCCCCCTTAAAGTGCTTATGGTAATCATTAAGCGACAGCTCCGGATGCGCCTTCATATAAGGCAATAACGTATCCACCAATTTCTGGTCAACCACCGCTGAAACCGGCAAGTCACCCTCTTTAACCCAGTGCGTAAGGTGCGTCGTGATCGTGCTGGAAACAAGCTCCCGCAGCTTAGCAATCTCCTCAATCGTCTTGCCCTCCCGGAAAAGGTCAAGGCTCACCTGCCGCGTATCGGCTTTTGCGACCGAAAACAAGTCCGTCTCCGCCTCCTCCCGCTTCTCCAGGTATTCGCGGACGATCTCGATCATCGCCAGACCGAAGTCATCGAAGCGTTTCGGCCCTACCCCATTGATGCGGAGCATGGATTTCTTCTCCGTCGGCAACAGCGCCGCGATTTCCAAAAGGGTGCGATTATGGGCGATGGTATAAGCCGGGACTTCCCGCTCTTCACAAACCGCCTGCCGCCATTCGGACAAACGAAGGTACAGTTCGGGATGGGCCAGATCCTTCGGCAGAATAACCTTCGCCTTCTCTTTTACGGTAGTTGTTTTCTGCTGCTTCTCGAAGTCGATCTCCGCGTTAGCGCGGGCGGTTAGGTAGGCTTTGGGATCAAACCCATCCTCCAGGGTAGTAAAACCCTTCAGCTTCTTGAACAGCTGGCGGATGAGTTCTTTAGACCGCTCCTCCACCTGCATTTTCACCGATTTATTATCGGTCATAACGCCAAACATGGCCATGGCGGGTAGGAACTCTTCGGCGAGGTATTTGGTGAAGTAGGCACCGGCTTTTTTGAGGCGCACCGTCAGTTCGGGGTGTTGGCTGGGCAGTTCCTCGGCTTTGCCGTAGTTATCGATGTGGCCGATGAAGCCGTGGCCTACCTTAACGGCTTTGGCCAGCAGGTCTTCCTTCATTTTCCAGAATTCGGCGTGGGCCTCGCCCTGGATGGCCTTTTCGTGCTCGAACAGGGAGCGGTGCAGCTGGGCGGCGGCGTATTCCGCGTCCTTAAAGGTAAAGAGCTCCTTCAGGCAGCGGAGCTCAAATTTACGGCGGTCTTCCTGGAGGGTTTCCTCCGTCGGTTGGTTCTTTTCGGCGTGGGCGGAGTAGCTGCTCACGATGGCGTCGGTCTTAACGGACGAGTCGCCGATGCGGGTACGGAGCACGATGCCCTCGAAGGTCCGGCAGCGAGACAGAGCCACGTAGACTTGACCATGGGCGAAGGCTGCACCGGCGTCAATGACGACCTTATCGAAGGTTAAACCCTGGCTTTTGTGAATGGTAATCGCCCAGGCCAATCGCAGCGGATGTTGTTCGTAGGTGCCGACTACGTCTTCCTCTACCTCCTTGTCTTTGTTCAGGCTATACTTCCGGTTTTCCCATTTTACGGGCTCTACGACGATGGCTCCGGAGCCGGGACAGCGAACGGTAATTTCGTCGCCTTTGATGGACGAAATCGTCCCGATTTTACCATTGAAATACTCCCGCACCTCACCGGTATCGTTCTTATTGAACATCACCTGAGCTCCGACTTTGAAAATCAGCTCTTCCTCGTTCGGAAACATAGACCCGGGAAAATCTCCACCCAGTGTGGCCTTGAATTTATACGCCTTCGCACCCAGTTCTTTAAGCTTTTCCTGGTTGATGGCCCGGGCGGTATTATTGTGGCTGGAGAGGGTGATGTAACCTTCTTCTTTATCCGGGCTAAAGCCCTTCACGTAGCGGCTGTTGAGCTGTTCTAGCACCTCCTTGTCCATCTCGTTGTTGCGGACCTTATTGAGCAGGCCGATAAAAACCTCGTCTTGCTGGCGGTAAATGTGCTTCAACTGAATCACCTGGGCACGCGCCTGGCGCAGGGCCTGGCTGGCAAAGAAATAGCTGGTTTTATAGACCTCACGCATCTCGCGCCAGTCTTCGTCTTTTACTACGGGCGGCAGCTGGTGGAGGTCGCCGATCATAAGCAGTTGCAGCCCACCGAAAGGTTCGTCGTTGCGGCGTACGTGGCGCAAAACTGCGTCAATCGCGTCCAGCATATCCGCGCGGACCATACTGATTTCATCGATGATCAGCAGGTCAAGCCCCTGAATAAGGTCGCGCTTTTTAGCACTAAAGCGGCGGGTTTTCACCTCCGTTTTCATCCGTTCGGGCATCAGGGTACCGAAGGGGAGTTGAAAAAGACTGTGGATCGTTACGCCCTTCGCGTTGATGGCCGCGACGCCGGTGGGAGCGACTACCGCCATGCGTTTCGGAATCTCGGCGCGCACCCTGTGCAAAAACGTCGTTTTACCCGTGCCGGCCTTGCCCGTTAGGAAGAGATGGCGGTTGGTTTGGGCTACGTATTGGTAGGCTAATTCTAGTTCCGGGTTGGTTTCCATAGCAGTTTAGTCGTTTAGAACGGGCGCTCAAAGGTTTGCGTCCAATCCACCTTCGGCTTCATTCCGAGAAACACTTCGAGGTCCTCTTAGGAACGTGAAACAAAGAACGGCCCCCAACATGCGTTGAAGGCCGTTTCTATACCGTTGTACCCGGAACGGGAATCGAACCCGTACTTCCGCAAAGGAAACTGGATTTTAAGTCCAGCGCGTCTACCAGTTCCGCCATCCGGGCGGTACAGCGACAAAGGTAAACCTTTGGGGGAACTTTGCAAGTTTTCAGGTCCACATATAGCTTTTAGCGCCTGGGGCTTCACAGCATCCTACCGCACCCCTTCGTAAACATACTTACGAAGCGCATCCCCATAACTGCCGGTATAAGGCGAAGTCTGTGTCATCAAAATAGCGTACATCTTATTGGCCGGGTCCACGAAGAAAAACGTGGAATAAGCGCCACTCCAGTAAAACTGTCCCTTGCTTCCAAGGCCATCTTCCGGCGTGGCGGTGCTGATGCCGAAGCCGAGACCGAAGGTTTCCCCGGATGCGTACTGTGCCTTACCAATGTTGGGGCTGGTCATAAGAGCAAGTGTTTTTTTCTTCAACAGCCGATGGCCGTTGGCCTTCCCTCCGTTCAAAAGCATCTCGCAAAATTTTGCGTAATCCGAAGCAGTGGAAAGCATGCCGTGGGTACCGCCGAATACGGTTTGGCCGTTGGCGGGTGCTTGCGTCATATCACGAACAAGTTCACCGTCTACTATTTTATATAATTTCGGCATACGGGCAGCTTGTTCTACGGACATATTGTAGCCTGTGTCCTCCATGTTTAGGGGATCAAATATTTTCTCCTTGATAAATTCATCGACCGGTTCGCCCGATAGTTTTTCGATCAGGAGCGCCAGCACGTCGGGAGAAGCACTGTACGACCATTTATCGCCGGGTTGGGCGATCAAAGGAAGTTCAGTGAGCGTTTTCACCCTGGAGGTAATGTCTTTTTGTGGGACGTAGTACAATGCTTTGGCGATGTCGTTATCTAGGGTGTTTCCACCGAGGCCATGAGAGAAACCAGCGGTGTGGGAGAAGAGCTGGCGGATAGTGGGAATAGAATTTGCCGGAACGGTGGGGCCGTCTTTACCCTTGCTCGCGTCGGTAGTTACCCGAAGGTTTTCAAACCCGTCGATGTACTTGCTGATGGGATCGTCAAGTTTGAATTTACCTTCCTCCCAAAGCATCATGGCCGCTACAGAAACGATAGGCTTGGTCATGGACATGATGTGGAAGATCTGATCTTCGTTCATCTTCGTCCCGGCCTCCTTATCGCTGAATCCCCAGGCGCCCTGGTGGAGAACCTTGCCGTCTTTGACCACCAGACTAACGGCACCAGCAATTTTTTCATCCTCTATCTCATTTTGGAGGTAAACGGTGTAAGGCGCGAAACCGCTGTCTATGCTTTGCGCAAAAATTCCTCCCGTACAAAAGACGAGAAAGAGAAGGGTAATTTTGTGTAACATGATCTTGTTTTAGAGCAGAAAGATACGAGATTGGAGACATTTAATCGAAAAGTGTTTACCCATACTGGTACGGAAGTACGTTTTGCTACTTTAGAACGAGGACCACTCTCCGAACAACATTAACGCGTACTTGTACGTAGGTACGTGCTTCATCCCCCCCAGCACAAAGCAAGCTCAAAAACGTTACTCCTCTGTTACCAATAGCCAACATTTACCATAGCCATGCGCACATCCCTGTACACACTCCTCGCCAGCCTACTGTTAATGACCGCCTGCGACAGTAGTAAAAACGACCAATTCGACATTCCGCTCGAGCCCTACGCTGTTTCCAGTATGGACGGTGATGCCCTGAATGTGATCATCGAAATCCCGGCAGGCACTAACCATAAAATCGAATACAAAGCAGAAACCGGCTTCAGCAATGATACCCTGCTCGGCGGCGTAACGCGTGTGATCAACTTCCTCCCCTATCCCGGTAATTACGGCTTCGTACCTAATACCCTAATGGACAAAGACCGGGGTGGTGACGGAGACCCGCTGGACGTGCTGGTGATCTGCGAGTCCGTCCCCAGCGGTACCCGCCTTGCCGTAAAGCCCATCGGAGCATTACTCCTACGGGACCGAGGCGAAATAGACACTAAGATCATCGCTGTCCCGACGGACTCCTCCCTCCGCGTCTTCTCTCCAGAAAATTTTATGGAACTCGCCCTGGAACAGGACGCTGCACGATCCATCATTGAAGCCTGGTTCCTGAACTATAAAGGTCCTAAACAGACAGAACTGATACGCTGGGAAGATGAGACCTACGCCTGGAGAGAAGTGCGCAAATGGCGACTCGACTAACACATTTGTTAAAAATAAACTGCTTACGAATACCATTCCCTCAACGGTTCGCGTTGAAATCACATTAAAAGTGACCACTTCCTCAGCTCTATTCCTCAAAAAGATGTTAAAAAGGAAGGTTTAAAGGCAAAAAGATGATACTATTGGTCAAATCTGACTACTACTTCCTTATTTTGTGTTCAACTATTTGAGCGTCTTGTCCTCCCCCTGGAACAATTCGTTTAATAACCCCCAACTCTAAAGATGAAATACCTACTCACACTTGCCCTTGCCTTCAGTATGTTGACCGCTGGCAACGCCCAGAAATTCGAGTGGAACTCCAAGTCCGCGGAAGCTCATCCCAAGGAAGTCAACCCCAACGATCCCGACCGTATGGCCTTCGACAAGGCCTATAATGAGCGGCAGATCGGAATGGCCGGCGTGTACAACCCAAATTCTCAAGGCCAGCTCACCGCTTACAACGAGACCTATATCAGCACACAACTTACCGGGAGCCACGCCCTACTCCCGCTCGGCACCCTGGTCCGTGTTCAGAACCTGGACAACAACCGCTTCGTAAGTGTGCGTATCAATGATAAAGGACAAGAGTGTTCTGATTGTCTCCTGATGCTCAGTCAGACGGCAGCTGCCCAGTTAGGCCTCAACTACAAAGGCCGTATCTCCGTAGAGCGCACCGGCTTCAGTAACTGGAACCCGGTAATTCCTCCCGTCGCGTACGGAGAAAAACCAACTCCTCGAGCCTACGGTAATCAAGCTCCTGTAACCCGCCCCGTTCAAATTTACAATAACGATCAGTGGCAAACACGTGGCGGTACAGCTCAGACACCTACTTATGCTAGTCGGGCCAAGAGCCCTGCCGCTTACGGTTCTCCCGCCCCAACAAGCCGGTCAAACACATACAATCGTCCCAGTGCCTATGGTTCTCCCTTGCCCCAGGCTTCTGGAAACTACGCAGTACTAAGTACTCCAAATACACCATCGGTAGTTTCCCGCGAAGTACAACCAGTTACGG
>JAPKCQ010000172.1 GCA_026421165.1 Lewinella sp.
CAAGGCTTAGACCTACACTACTTGCTCTCAGCGGCCGCCAGGCCTTAGAGAACCGAGGCGACAATAATGCATCATTCCGATCTATATTGGCCTTAGTATGCACTTACTCCTCCTCCGCCACCCCACCAGCAACAAAAAATAACCGCCAGTCAGTAGCAACATCCACCAGGCCAGACACCCGATCGGGATCGGTATCGGTGATGAAGACCTGGCCAAAAGCAGAGGTTAGCACCAATTCGAGTAGTTGCCGCACCCGGTCTCGGTCCAGCTTATCAAAAATATCGTCGAGTAAAAGGATTGGGCTGCGCTGGGTATTGCGCTCCAACAAGCGGTACTGCGCCAGTTTTAAGGAAAGTACGAACGATTTCAACTGCCCCTGGCTCGCCACACGACGCAGCGGATGACCCTCCTGAGTAAACACCAGATCATCCCGATGAATACCGCCGGTGGTACGCTGTAAAACGCGGTCTTTTTCGCGGCGGACCTCCATGAGTTCAGCCCAGGGCATTTCCAGAAGCTGGCTTTTGTAGATAACATTCACCGCTTCGCGGTTGCCGGAGATGGCGGCGTAGGCTTCGGTAAGCATTTCGATGAACGGACCGATGAAATTATACCGCTTTTCGTGGATATAGGCGGCGGGTTCGGCCATCTGGAGGTCGTAGACTTCGAGGAGGCCGGAGGTGTCCACCCGCCCGTCGAGCTCCTTGAGCATGGCGTTGCGGTTGGCCAGCAGTTTGTTATAGGAAATCAGGTGGTTGAGGTAGGCGGGGTCGGTCTGGCTCAGGCTATTGTCCAGCAAGCGACGGCGGATTTCGGAACCTTCCAGCACCAGCCGGCTATCATCCGGAACGATGATGACCACGGGATAGCGGCCAACGTGGTCCGCCAAGCGCTCGTAGGCCGCACCGTTGCGTTCGATGATCTTACGTTTGCGCTTCTGTAGTTTCACGACGATCCGTTCGGGTGGCGCGCCCTCTTCGCCAGTGCGAAACTCCCCATCGAGGCGGCTAACATCGAGGCCGTGCTGGATGGCGTACTGGTCCGGTGTACTGGCGTAGCTCTTGCCCATACAAAGGTAGTAGACGGCTTCCAGCAGGTTGGTTTTACCCGCACCGTTGGCGCCTACGAAACAATTCAGACGGGGGCTGAGACTCAGCTCGCCTCCGGCGTAGTTTTTGAATTGGGTTAGTTTTAGCTTGGCGAGATGCATTGGTCGCGAAGGTAGGAAATAGTGCGTCACTGAATTGCTACCGCGCAAGGCAGGCGTAATATACTACCGCACCTGACGGGCGTGACGTATTGCCCGAGAAGATAAGCGAACGTCGCGCCACGAACGGTGCGTGCGGTAGCAACTCATCACTAATTCTCCACCTCACTCTGCACCTGCGGCCGCGCCAAAAAAACACACAGAACCAAGACTACCTCAGGCAGCAGCGCAGCTAATCAGTTACCTTTGCCGGACTATGCCAAAACAATCCACCCGACACTCCTACAGAAGCCGGCGCGAACGCAACGATATTGCCGGACGGCGCTTCAAGCAGATCCTGTTATTCGCGGTTCTGATCGGCATCATGCTGCTGCTGCGCAACTGGCGGGAGTACTATAATTACTTCATTACCTACTTCAACGGTTTGTAAGTGAAACTGCCGTTCAGTGCCCGCTGGTTACTACCGCTGGCCCTTTTACTAGGCTTAATTCTGCGCGTGCCCGGCTGGTACACACAGGATATTAAAGACGATTGGGTCACGTTTCAACCCGACGAAGGGCAGCACGTACACGCCGCCACCCACCGTTATAACGAGCTGTACAACGGTAAAAAATAAGTGATTACAACAGCGATCCGTTGAACGTGAGAGGATACGGGCACCTTGTGGCCACGACTGCCTACCTCTGGCATTCGGGAACTGAACAACCGCCAACGTGGTTAAATTTTGTGCTGCTGGGCCGCCAGCTTTCCACCTTTTTTTTCCTCCTGCTCATCTTTGCTGTTTGGCTACTGGCACGGTCGGGAGGCCTGTCTCCACCTTATGCGGGCCTGGCAGCGCTGTTGCTAGCGGCCTGTGATGCCAACGCCACCATCAGCCACTATTGTCTGCCCGCCGCCGGTTACGTTTTCTGGTGTTACCTGGCACTACTGGGCGCTTTACGTTTGGGCCATGGTTCGCCTTCTTTCGGTAACCTGGTGGTGCTTGCGCTGGGTTCGGCGGGAGCGGTGGCCTTCAAATTCGACGTACTTCCGCTGGCCTGGGGAGGTCTTTACCTTTTACACCTGGCCTTTGTCCGGCGGGCACTACCGTGGTGGTTTGTGCCCGTAGGAATGGCCTTGGTAGCTGCCTTTGTGTCCGTTTCCTGGTACGGCTGGTCGTGGGAAAATATCCAGTCTACGTTCAAGAGCTTGAGCCAACTCAACCGCGAAGGTGTACCCATCGAGAATCATTACCTAGACAACCTCATCGTCTATCCAGCGGGAGTGCTGGCGGGCATCGGGCTTCCTGTTTTCGGGCTGGCTTTATTCGGGCTGAAGCACCTTTGGGGCTCCGGATCAAGTCCAGGGCCACTGAACTCCGTTGTGGGAGCTGGAGGCTCGGCAGCAGGTGCAAAAAAAGTTAAAAGGCCAGGCTGGACCGCTAAGCACTGGACCCTCATTTATTTGACCGGTTGGCTGCTGAGCGAGTTCCTCGTCCGCTGGTCCGTGAACACGGCCTTCATCCGTCGGGTCAATGTTTTTATGCCGGCGGTGTGCCTGCTCTGCGCCTACGGAATGTCTGAACTCCGGAAATATCCATGGCTCCCCGTGGCCGTAGTCACCTACACCTTTCTCTTCTGCGTCGTAGGCCAGAGCAACCACTGGTTCGACACCCGCTACGAAATGCGAGAATTCGTAAACAACGAGCTTCCGAAGGACGCCAAAGTGGGCGTCTCCGGTTACGTGAGATTAGAGGGTCTCCGCAAAACAGACTGGTTCATGAACGGTGGTTGGGACTACGCTGTCCTCCATGAAACCCACTACAGCCGCTACTGGAAAAGTATGACCACGCCCTTCGGCCTGCCCACATGCTGCGACGGCGTTTACAACTGCAAAAGTGAGAAAGAATGTAAACGTGTGCAGAAAATCCTTTCCGGTGACTACGAAAAGGTGCGCCTACTAAAAGCTTTTCGGCCGAGAAATTGGTTTCCGGAACGGATTGCTTACGCTCACTTTTTCGGTAACTACGAGACGTTTTTGGGGGAGACTTTGGTCTTCGAGAAAGTAAAATAGAGTTCAACCTTAAAGGCCGGCATACCAAGCAAAGGTCCGACACTCCTCCACCGCCATCTGGTAGAATTTCGTATCAAAATACACCTCCTTTAGCAGCCGGAAGTAAGTGAATGGCCGCGGGCCCGGACTACCCGCAGCGTAGTGCATGTTCCGCTGACATTTAGCGGCAAAAAAAGCGGCCTCGGCGGCAGATTCCCGGCCGGGCGCGCGTTCGAGAGCACGTTCGAAGTAGTAGGCAGCGCGGTCCATACTCATGTTCTCGCGGTTACCAAGTGGGGCGTTAACGTGAGGGAATACCCAATCAGTTGTTCGGCGGCGGACGGCAAGGCTGCCGCTGCTGCCCGAACGAAAGTAGTCGGCCATGTGCCAGTTGTAACCGTAATAGCTCATACTGTAGTGCGCCAGGCCGATGTTGAAGAAATTACGGGCGGCGATGGTATCGTTGGTGGTGCGGCGGGCCTGGTCTTCCAGTTCAAGTAAGCGCTCCAGCAGTTCTACTTTATTGTAGCGAGACAATGCTGCGGAAGGCCGGAATTGCACCCGATCATTGAATTGCTTGCTGAAGGGGGAATAGGTGCCGTAGCCGTCCCTCCTTGCGGCGGGGACGCGCTGAAAGACTTCGAGCGCCGTCTCCCACTGACCTTTTTGTAAATAATAAGTCCCTAAAAGGTCATTGATATCGTCAATAGGATTAGGGCCAACGCGATCCGCAAGCAGGGCCTTATCAAACCGGTTACCAAGCAGGCTATCGGCCATCATCTCCATTTCTTTGACCTTGCTAATCGCCGGATTTTTCTGAATAGCATCAAAGCCGTACTGCAGCAGGGCCGCCTTGCCTTCACGGCCGTTGGCGAGGTATACAGCTTTCAGCTTATCGTTCACCAGCGGTTTAAGGCCGGGGTATTTATCGCGGACCTTCAGATTGGCAAGAAGGTCAAAATAGTACAGTTCAACAGAGTCGTTGATGCGGTTGAGAGCGAGTACATTGGTTACTTCGCGGAGAATTCCTAGCTGTTCGGCCAGGGTATCCTCTGGTTGTTCGCGGGCGAGGCGGGCGAAAGACTCCCGGGCGTAGAAGTAGTCACCGGCCAGCATTTCGAGGGTGGCTTCGGCCAGGATCCAGAGTTTCGGATTGGCAGATTTCTTTTCAACAACGACCTTATTTACAAAAGCTTGCAGTTCCACCAAACGGGCAGTGGCGTTGCTCCTGGGCCGTTTATTGTAGCGTTTGTTTTGTTGAGCGAAGGGGTTGAAGTCTTCGCCCAGTAGGTCCTTTTCCAGTTCCAGTAGTTCGCGCATCACCAGCGGCTCCAGGGCGGTATTGGCGGGTTCCAGTTTATAAATACTCTCCAGTTCTTCCAGCACAACGGCACGGCGGTTCTGAGCACGTATAACGTGCAGCATGGCGCGTTCGTGATCGTTAGAACACAGGTTGCTGGCGGCCTGCCATTGTTCGTCGGTTTTTATTTTGAAGCTCGCGTAGGCACTTTCCCGTTTACTTGGGCAGCGCTCGAAGATGCGGCTAAAGATGTAGGCGCTGGTGGAGTAGTCTCCCTTTGCTTGTAGCGCACCGGCACGGTGGCCTTCGATCCAGTCGTAAATCAGGCTGGGGTTCGCCTCGATCTTCGGCATCAGGTAATCGTAGAGTTTGAGGACGTAGTCGTACTCCTTGAGGTAGTGTGCCAGGCGGAGCAGTTGGTAAGCGTAGCGCAGGCGGACGTAGTGGCTTTTAGTATTTTTGAAGATGTCTAGCCCTTCGTCAATCAGACGTTCCATGGCTACCCGGTCCGTCTGAGGCACCTTGAAGCCGTTGCCCCGGCTGATGACGTAAGGTTCAGTGCGCTTAGCGAAAAGGAGGTAGGTGATTACTTCGGTGCATTTATAATCAACGAGGTGTCTGGCGAAGGTGTTTTTTCGGAGGTTTGCCTTCAGGCCTGCGGAGGAGGCATCTTCCCGGTCCAGTAGCCGTAGCAGGTCGCGTAGTTGCGTGATGGTGTTACCGTAGATCAAGCTTTCCATGTCTGTAATCTCCACCTGCTCACAGTAGCGTTCGTGCCATTCGTTGAGGTTGTCGCGCTTACGGGCTTCGCGCTCCAGCTTTTCAGGGTCGCCGTAGCGGCTGGTGAAGGCGCGGTAGAACGGGCCGAGGCGGCTATCGTAGTCCAGCACGTCGGGATTCAGGAACTGGTAGCCCCTGAAGGCGGGAGTACAGTCGGCTTTTGCCAGGGCCGGTAGCAGGAAGAGGAGGAATAGTAGGATTAATTTGGGCATTGGCGCAAGATAGTTACTTGTGGAACAAGCGCAATACTGGAGCAAGTTGCCTCCGGCAACAAGAATTTTCTGAATGGTCAGCCATGCTCGTGCTCGAAGAGTACTCCGTACGGTTTTGTTGCCGGAGGCAACTCACTCCGTACACTAAAACGTACGCAAAGCAAATGATGAAGGCGTAACTTTCCACCATGACACCAAGAGTATTCTTACTTCTATTTTCTTTGGCTTTCACCAGCTGCCGTACCACCACACCGCCAAAGACCATTCGTCTGCCGCCAACCCTGAGTGAGGCATCGGGCCTCAGTATTCGGGCCAACGAATTCACCTGGCACAACGATAGTGGAGATGGGCCTTATACTTACACCACGGATGAAAACGGCTCGATCATCCACCGCGATACGCTCTCCGCCACCGCCTTCGATTACGAAGACATCACCCACGACAATACAGGCAACGTATACCTCGGCGACTTCGGTAATAACACCGGCCGGAGGACCGAGCAACGCATCTTCCGCTACCATCCCGACAAACCAGGTACGGATTCTATCGTCTTCTCCTACCCCGGCCAAAACGGTGAAGGGCGTGACCAAACGGGTAATTTCGACTGCGAAGCCATGATCTGGCACCGGGACACGCTCCACCTTTTCACCAAAGACCAGCTGTTCGGTAAAGGAAGTTATATAACCTACCATTATCGCCTGCCAGCAACGCCCGGCCGCTACGTCGCGGAATTAGTCGACAGTCTGCGTCTCCCCCGCCGAGTCGTCACCGCCGCCGCTTTTGACCCCGAACGGAACGAACTGGTGCTAACCGCCTATAATTTCAAGATGCTGGGTGGGTTTTGGCCTTCGGGCTTTGCTTCCCTGCTCACGATCTCAGATTTCCCGGAAGGTCGGTTCCTACGCGGAACGGTTCGCCGCCGCAACCTAAGCTGGTTCTGGCCTACGCAGTTTGAAGCCGTCGATTTTTATGATGGCCAGTGGTTGTATGTCGGTAGTGAAGCAACTCGGTTACGGAAACTTGCTGTAGGTAAACGGAAAAAGAGGCGATAGGTCAGGCCTTTATTTTAAACGGGTGGTACAGAAGGAAATAAATGCTTTTAAATTCAAAGTTCTTTATATTTACAGCGTGTAGCCTACTCAACGGTGGACTACGACGGCTACCGTACACTAATGTTCCCCCAGTTGACCTCCTTAGTTATCAGCGTCTTCGTGACGGTTATTCTTGCTCCTCGAATAACTGCCCCCTTGGGGCGGCTATTCGGTCTAAGCAGTAAAAATGGGAATTTTATCGTCATCATCTCCGTATACATCGTCTTGTATTTCGTGGTGCGGCGGCTACTTTGTTGTCTGGGCACAATTCTGTTAGTTCTGCTGATGCAAGGAATGGAGATTCATATATGATGAACAATGGAACAATCAAATCACCTCGACCTCGTAATCTTTCTCGCCATTTTACTCACCATTCCTGCTAGTATTTGGGGAGGTTTGGCTACGGCAACGTTCGCTGCCATTAGGTCTGAGGATCGGGAGGGCTTTGAAGCACCTGCCGCTGATTTCATTTTCAAAGTAATCGTGTGGGTGGTCGTCTTCTTATTTACAACAGTAGTATCTCTTTGTGCGGCCCTTGTTATTTTTCAAATCATTTTCGGAGCTGCAAGCTTACTCCTCTAAATTACTTCTCAGCGGTTCGATGCTTGTTCCGGAATAGCTATTCAGGCTCCCAAACCCGACTACCTAACCGATAGACCATAACCCGCCGCCCCTCAAAACCCGCCACGTAGCGCTCAAGTAATTCCACCTGATCATCCACCTGCTCAGGCAAAGCCCTTTCCCAACGGAGTAAGTCTCCTTCGTAGAGATAAGTTCCATCCAGATAGGTAGATTGCTTTACCCGCCAGCGAAGGCTTTTCCCAGTCGTGGGGTAGCTTGAAAAGCGGGAAGTATCCTTCAGTTCCTGTGTGTCAGGTTCGTTGATTAGGTAGGCAAGCTGGTTCTTCCGGTACACCGCCGCCCAGTCGTAGGCCGCGATGGCCAGATCGAGTTCAATCGGGTAGGGCTTCGTGCCGGCGAGGTAGTTTTTTAGGATGTTGGTATCGACGATAGAGTTTTCCGTTTCCCAAGCATTCAGGTTACCGACATTGTAGGCCATTAAAGTAGCGCGTTTTACGGGAGGGATGCCCTGGGCTTCACGGTCGCGGTACTGGTGTAGTCTGATGGTGCAGGTCAGGGAGCGGTGTTTCAGACGGGCTTCCAATGCTTTCAAGAAAACGAAATAATGCACCTGCGTTCGCGCCGTCCAATCGCAATCTATCTGGAGTTCGGGGAAGTCGTCTCCGAAGAGTTCCTCCACCAGATCCACCAAGTCTTCGGCCAGCGTTTCCAGCTTTTGTACCGGCTGCCGAAGGAATACTTCGTTAGTGATGAAGACGACGGGGACCAACGGAGGAAGGCCTATCGTATCTGTCATCTGGATTAGCGCGGCGGGTTCAGCGCGGCCAGCCGTCCAAGCGACATCGAAAGCTTTAGTGTAGAGGCGATCGCAATTATAGCTCGCTAGTAAGCTGCGGGCGGTGGTATCGGGGGCCAGGCGAGTTTGCCAGTGGTAAAAAGTAGTTTGGTACGGGGTGGAGGAGTTAGGAGTACAGGCGCTAAATGCACACAATAGAAGCACAAATAAAACTGATGTAACCCTTAAATACCTACTAAGGAACGTCGATTTAACAACTGTCCTGATTGAAGCGCAGGTATCGTGGCGGTGATCGAGTATATCGAAAGCCAGCATAACCATAGCTACAGTGGTTTTCGAGATAGGAAGAGCAGCGCCGCGATACCAAGCTGCAAATCGGACAGTTATTGAATCGGCGTTCCTAAAACCAGCCGGTTGGTTGTTGTCCATTACGCCTTTTATCCTTCCATTAACTTGATGAGTTGGCTGCGTTGCTGAAACCCTCATTTCGCTACGCGGCTACTATGTGGCAGCTACGGCTAAACTCCGGTTTCAGCGCCTCGCCACGCCGCAAAATCCAGCGCTTTAGTGCATCAAAATTACAGTACACTGTACCAGCGGTAAGATAGTCAAGGACTAACTAACTACGTCTGATGTACTTCCGTTTTAAGGCGCGATCGCAGGTGCAAGGGACAGTTCTGAAGCAAGGTAGCTGGTCGAAAATGGAGGTGCTTTTACCGTCCATATCTACGGTTCAGGAGCTTGAGTACTGACGCCATTGTGTACGTCAAGTTGAGGTTTTTAAAAATACGTTTAAACACTTAAAAGGTATTCCAGCCGACAAAGTGGCTCTTCAGCCTTCTTTTGGCATGATAACCCGAGTAAAGTCGCAACCAAAATAGAGTGTCTCAAATTATGAGCAACTGGATAAATCTACGAACCAGGGGAATTATTCCTCTTCACCTAAATCAATTTCATATGCGTAAACTTCACCCAATCTTACTCTTTTTACTGCTGGTCTTTGGTGGCCAACTCTCCGCCCAAACGGTGGTCGATATAATCATCAACAGCGAGGCCCACGACACCCTCGAAGCCGCCGTTATTGCCGCCGGCCTTGACGACGACCTGAGTGGTGACGGACCATTCACTGTCTTTGCCCCCACCGATGACGCCTTTGCCGCACTACCCGCTGGCACGATAGAAACCCTACTGGCCGACCCAGCCGGCCTCGCAACCATCCTCACGTACCACGTTGTCGGAGACTCCGCACGGTCCAACGACCTTTCCAACGGCCAGGTTTTAACCTCTTTACAGGGAGATAACCTTCTGATCACTAAAACAGATGCAGGCGTTTTTGTCAACGGTGTTATGGTCACCGTGGCGGATATTCCAGCCACTAACGGTGTTGTCCACGTCATTGATGCTGTACTTTCCTTGCCACCAGCTACGGTCGTCGACATCGTGGTCGCCAGCGAAGTACACACTACACTCGAAGCAGCCGTCATCGCCGCCGACCTGGC
>JAPKCQ010000173.1 GCA_026421165.1 Lewinella sp.
CTAGCTCCTAGTTTCTAGCTCCTATTTTTCTAGTTTTCTAGTCCAGATTTCCTTGCCCTCAGTATCAAACACTTCTATTTTAAGCTCCCGTAACTTGAGCGAGCCAGAAAAAGTAAGCACCCCAAAATTATGTTCCACCGCCAGCGTGCCCGCTACGCGGTAGTCGTTCTTTTCGGAGCGCTCCGTACCCGTACCAGCCGTCAGGCTTGAGATTGTGATGTCGTAGATCATCTTCCCGTTCTCTAGTTTCCGTTCGGAAAGCTCAGTGTGGTGGCGGTCTCCGGTGAGGAAGACTACGCCGGAGATGTTTTCTTCGGTAATGCGGCGGAGTAGGTATTCCTGTTCCTTCGGAACGAGGTTGACGTAAGTCTCGCCGATCTTGGCGGTGTTCAGTACCTGGCCGCCGATGCAGACCATCTTCCAGGGAGAGTCGCTAAAGACGAGGCTTTCGATTAACCATTCGAGCTGAGCTTTGCCCAAAATCGTTTTATTATCTTCCCGTTCCTGGCCATTTGGCGTTCGGAAGGAGCGGTTGTCGAGTAAGAAGAAGTCGGTATCGCTGTAGCGGAAGGTAGAGGTGATGCCCGCGGAGCCGCTTTCGGCCTTACTGGCCGGCAGGCCACTGGTCAGGTTGCCCCAGAAGGCATCAAAGGTTTCTTTAGCTAGCTCTTTTTGCCCCCAGGTACGATCGGAATTATTTGGCCCGTAATCATGGTCGTCCCAGGTGGCGTAATTGTGGGTTCGGGCCAGTAGCGGCTGCATTTCAGGTAAGCTACGCGTATGAGTATAGCGGTGGTGATAGCCGGTTTTCGTAGACCAGTCTGGCTCGCGGAGGTACATATTATCGCCCAGGTGAATCATCAGGTCAGGGTTCTTCTCATTGATGGAAGTAAAGATTTCATACTCACTGCCGTAGCCGTCTCCTGGGCGGTCGTATGCGGGCTCGTTGATGTAGTTACAACTACCCAAGGCTACCCGAAAGGTGGGTGGATCGCCACGCCAGTGCCATATTTTCTGTGCTGTAAACTCGGTTGGGTAGTTGAGCATAACGGCTTTACCGTTGATAAACAGCCGGTAAGTGTAGTGCTCACCCGGCTGCACCTGATCGGCGATTAGCTTGGCGGTGTGGGCCGTCGCTCGTTTGGTTTCAACCTCGTTTGTCGTCTTCGTCACACCGGCATCGTTGGTGTATTCCACCTTCACCAGGGCAGGCACTTTGGTCTGGGCCCAAATCATTACTTCCATTTGTTCGCAGTAACCGAGCATGGGCCCTGACTGGAGCAATTCGTTTTGGGCGCGGCCGCAGGTGCAAAGGAAGGTGATAAAAAGCAAGGTTAGTAGGGTACGCATGGCTCCGGAGGTTTTATGATCTTAGTTCGGCCAGCAAGATATACCCAAACCCGGTATCCGGCGAAAGAATTCAGCCGGTAAATATTCCCTTTCCCCATGGTCATGGGGTTGTATAATTAAAGCTAAAGCGAACTGATTTGGAATAATCAAATCAAAGGCCTACATTCGGGTGGGCAATAAGATCAATAAGATTTTATTCTTTTACCCTCAAGACAAAGCTTTCTAACATACCATATTTTTTGGCCCTTCGGTGATTCACCGGAGGGCTTTTTATTGGCTACCATCGCCTTCGGCACTGGCATAAAGCAGCTTTTCCGGAAGGAGGAGGAGGTAAAGCGAAAGCCTCGAAGTCGGAGGCAAACCGCTAAAGGCCTTACCCCTGAGCGCCAAAAAACCCCAATCGCCACGGCTTAAAGCGCGTAGAAATCAGGCTGATGTGCGGTCCGGAAATACCTTCCTTAAAAAACAGGAGGCCAAAATGATAGACATCAATCGAAGCAGTCACTTCTGGAAACTCCTTCAGTTCCTCCCAGGCACGCTCCATTTCTTCCGACCAGTGGATGTCCGCGATAACGAAAACGGCATTCTTGGAGCGGCTGGGTAGCAACGCCTTCACGTAATCGAGCGTAGGTTGGTAGCGGTGGTCTCCGTCGAGAAAGAAGAGGTCTAGTGGTTCGTTGGCGGGTTGATTCGTTGAACGCTTAAGGCCTCGTTTGGTTAGCGGGTCAGCAGCCTGCGGTTTCGGTCCGTGCGCACGCAACCATTCCGTAAAGAGCCCTACGTGAGGATGTAGACCAGGTCCAGCTCCTCCTTTTGCGAAGGTTTCCCTCGCGAGCGCAGCCACGTCGGCGTTGCCCTCGACGGTGTGAAGGGTTGCACTGGTATCCGCGGCGTGAAGGTACAGGGTAGAAATACCGGCATTGGTCCCGAATTCGATGATGCTCTTCGCCCGTACCCACAGGGCAAGGCGGAAAAGAAAACGGCCGCAGTCATCATCGATAGCGTTAGTGGCTACGAGAGACTTTACTGTACGTTCGTTCTTACTGGTCGTTTTGCTAGATGCGCCAAGCGATTGCAGTTTTACCGTTCCCGGCCTGCCGCGCCAGTAATTCCTTACCGACGCGATGAGATCGAAAGCATGGTAGTGGCGATCATCCCGATATACCTCGCGAATAAACTCGACGAGATGGGGAGAATGCGCGTCGTAGCGGGTACTTGCACCCAGGTACCAACGTACCGCGGAGGTGGCGCGAAAGAGCCAATATTTGAGGGGTGCTTTCATTTGGATTGTAAAGGTAGTAATGTAGTCTGTTAGTTCGTTCGTCAGCCACGAAAAAGGTCCGAAGTGCTGCCTTCCCTAGCATGAAGCCCAGTCCCCGCCTCTTCGTGGAAGAAACCCAGCCCTTCAACCTCACCCGGCACCCGCGGCCGCGCCTGATCACCCTACACACAAAAACGCCTCCCCGAAAAGGAAGACGCTCTGATTCGTTACGATTTTCATTTTACGCAAATTTGCGGTAAGCCCAAAGGCAAATCACCGCACCGAAAACAGCAACGATAACTGACCAAAGGTTAAATATGTCTGTTCCTGATGGGCCAATGCCCAGCGCGTTGGTGATGAAACCGCCAACAAAAGCACCGACGATACCGATTAGGATGGTTGCAATCCAGCCACCAGGATCCTTTCCGGGATGAATCCATTTGGCGATAGCACCAGCAATAAGTCCGAGAAAAATCCAGGCAAGAAAATTCATATTTCTGTGTTTTTATTAGTGATTTGTTGAGGTTAAAGCGCACCTCCAGTAAGAAATGTTCGGCAAGTCAGTACTGAGAGATAAAATTAGGCTACAAACCGGCTACGGTTTTTTGCAACCTTCCAAACCCTACGGACGTTAATTCCAACCGTGAATAAACTCCCACAGCACCTTCCCACCGGCGCCCAATCTTTACTAATTGCCCTCGCTACGCCCGCCCCGCGCGGAGACACCGGTATCCCAGTACTCCTCTGGGGACGGCCCGGCGTAGGCAAGTCCAGCTTCATCGAAGGATTGGCCAACGAGCAGTTGCCCGTCACCACCCTCATCGCCTCCATCCATGATCCGACCGACTTTAGCGGCCTGCCCGTACTGGAAGACGGCCGCGTACGCTACGCCGTCCCTCGCTGGGTAGACGATTTTACCGACGATGGCGATGGCATCCTGTTTCTCGACGAGCTCAGCACCGCCCCACCGTCCGTACAGTCTGCGCTTCTGCGCGTTGTCTTTGAGCGCAAGGTTGGGTTCCACCCTTTGCCTTCTGGCGTCCGCATCGTAGCGGCAGCCAACCCGCCCGACCTCATGGTCGGCGGATGGGAGCTCTCCCCTCCCCTACGCAACCGCTTCGTTCACCTTGATTGGGATATACCGACTGATCTCTACGTCCATTCCCTCACCAGCGGCTGGGAAAGCGGTGAGCTGCCCGAGGTCGAAGCGAAAGCGCACGCCGAAAAACTACGCTTCTTCCAAACCCGTATTGCAGGTTTTCTACGCGTAAAACCGGACGCGCTGCACGCCAATCCGGAGGAGAATAAGTACGGCTTCGCCAGCCCTCGTAGTTGGGACTTTACCGCTGCGCTATTAGCCACCTCCGACTTACTCGGCTACCGTATCAACGATGAAGCCAACAACCAGGTCCTCTTCGAGCTCGCCACCGGCTGCCTCGGTGAAGCGACCGCGATCATGCTGCTCGAATACCTGCGCAACCTTCGCCTTCCCGACCCGGTGGATGTCCTCACCGGCCAGGTAATCGTCCCCCTCGAAGAGCTCGACGACAGCGAGCTGTTCGTCCTCTTCGCCGGTCTGAACGATCATTTGAAGAAAGAACTAGACTCCGACCGCCTGCTGCCCTGGTCCGATCCCTACCTCGCCCTCGCCGACCGGGCCTTCAAGGACGGGCGGCGCGACGTGATTTTCGTCCCCCTAAAAGAACTGGCCAGCACCACCTGGCTCGTTCGCCTGATGGCCAAAGGCCAGGCTGCCGGGCCGGAGAAATTCGCTATTATTTCGGCTTCGATCAATAGCCTGTTTAGTGATGAGGGGCTGCGAGAGTTTATTGAGGTGCTTAGTTAGCAATGTAGTCGCTGGCGCAGGTGAGGGGCACCTCAGCCTTCGTCCGAGGTTATCTTCTGAATAATCGCTGCGGTAGCCTGAATTACAAACGTTACGTTGCCACCACACTTGACAAGCATTACATTCAAACGCAAGAAAGACAAACGCTTTCCTCCTCCATGGCCCATACCGCCCACTTACGCTTCGCCAGAGCCTACGCAGCAGAAAAACTCCCCTGGTTCGCTCCGGCGCTATTCCGCTGCCGCATCATCCTTTCCGAAGCGGTGGACGTGGCGGCCATCGACCTCCACTACAATGTCTACTGGAACCCGGCCGTAGTAGACGACATCTGGAACAGCCGCGAGCGCCCCGTCGCTCTGGCAGAACTGGCCTTCCTCTGGATTCATGAAATTAGTCACCGGTTGAGAAAGCACGCTGAGCGGGCTAAGGCCTTCAACATCCACGGGAAAGAGGCCGGCCGCCTCTGGAACGTCGCCGCCGACTTCGAGATTAACGACACCGAATGGCCAGGAATGCGCATGCCAGCAGCCTACCCCGGCATGCTACCCGAAGACTTCGGCTACCAGCGCGGGCAGCTGGCTGAAACCTACTTTCAGGGCATCAGCCAAAGCCATCCGAACTTAGCGGCCAGCCACGACGACGGCAGCGGGGCCCACCATCAGGAGCGCGACTGGGAAAACGGCAACGAACGGCAAAATATCTCTTCGCTGGACGATCAGGTGCTTCGCCGCGAAATAGCCCGCCGAATGAAAGAGGCCGGCAATAAAGCCACTCCCGGTGGGTGGCGCAACTGGGCCGAAGAAGTCATTCACCCGAAGACCAACTGGCGCGCCCGGCTGGGTAACCGGATGAGCGTCGCCCTGCAAAACGGCATCGGCAGCCGGATCGACTACAGCTTCAGCCGCCCCAGCCGGCGGCAATCAGTTTACCATCCCATCCTTACCCCGTCGCTGCGCGGAGACCGGACCGCCCGCATCGCCGTAGTCGTCGACACCAGCGGATCAATGGATGCCGAACTCCTCTCCCGAGCACTCGCCGAGGTGGCGTCCGTTCTCCGCACCTTTCAGTACCCAGTCACCATCATCCCCTGCGACAATACCGCGTACGGGCCCGTAAAAGTCCTGGCCAGCCAGGAAGCCTACCGCCTCCAATCTCTACCCGGTGGCGGAGGTACGGATATGACCGCCGGTATCCTCGCTGCCCTGGACCTCACCCCCGCCCCAGACTCCATTCTGGTGCTCACCGACGGCTTCACCCGCTACCCCACCCGGCGCTTCAACACTCCCGTCATTTTCGGAATCTTTGATCTCGACGAAGGGAAACGCCGCCGACCACCCAACCCACCCTGGGGAGAGGATGCGGTGGTGGCGATCACAGAATGATACAGCTTACGAAGTGTAACTTGCAAGCTGTATCCTGCAACCTATCGCCATGACCATCACCATCACCCTGGACACAAAAGACTTCGGCCCAACCGGGTTCGAGGTAGTGCTAGGCCAGGACGGAGAAGTATTGAACGTAACATCGGCCGCCGCCCAGCTCCCGGAGTTGGTTTTCCGCCTCACTTATGGTGATCGATGGGAAGATGCCCGCGAGCATTTTCAGCGACTCGCAGACAACCTCTCTTACCGCGTCGAAGCCGCCGCCTGGATCAACGATACACTACCAGAATATAAATTCCTGAGGCGGGTATTTAGGAAAGCATCCACAAAAACTGTTCCGCCAAATAATACCGAGGCACCACTGTACGCCCGGCGTGTGGCCTTTTGGCTTTCTCATCCCGAAGCACGGCCGGCTCTTTTTCTACAGAAAAAGGCAGCCAGTGGTTTCAATGTAATTACCGGCCTATTGAAAAGTGGCGAAGCTGATCCTCAGGCCCTCCAGCCCTGGCTTTTCTCCCTTATCAACCTTCTTCAGGACGTAGAACACCGGCACCTGGTCTATCATTTGATTGGCCTGCTAAAAACGCAGACGTCGGCAGAATACCTCTTCAGCGAGTTAGAGCGGCCCGGCCGCCATCCTTACGCCACGGGACTTCTCAGTGCGGTACAAGAACTCGCCGTACCTGAGAATACAGGACGGATTCTCGGCCTTCACGACTCCCTGGCGGACGATATGGGCCAGGTGAAGGATTACCTCAAAGTTGTTGGACGCTTACAGGGTGGAGACGTACACCTGGTCATTTTGGCCATTCTCCATCGGCACCCCGCGCTGGCGGGCGAGGTACTGGAAGCACTTCGCTCATCCGGCCACCCTGCTCCTGGCACCGCCATCCGGGAGCGGTTCAACCAGGAAGAAAGTCTATTCCTGCTAGACCTCATCGCCGAACTCATCGACGCCGAACCGGAAGGCATTCGGGTAAGCCTGAAAGACATGAACGCTAAGGTCGACAGCCCGGTCCTGAATACGGCAGCACCCGTCACCTGGCCGCAAATGCTCGGGCCCAACTGGACGAAGCTAGTACTGGCCGTAAAGCCCAACGAGTTCTTCAGCCTGATCAGCCAATACCTACAACGCAAGGAACCATGGCTCCAACGTAATGCCTTACTTCAGTTGAACGTCTGGGTACAAGCCCAGACGAATATGCCCCCCATTCCACTTACCATCGAAGAGCGCATGCGGGAGCTCATCTCCTCCAGGTACGAAAAGGTGTATACCGTCGCGCTCCACATCACAGAACAGCTATTTGACTGGCTTTCCGAGCCTGAATTGATGGTAGATGCCGTACTGGCTCACGCGCCCACTTCCAACTATCGACTTATGAACGTGGCTGCCCTGAAGAAGGCTGCTCAGAACCCGGTGCTCAAGGAACGCCAGATCACCTCCCTGCGGTCAGCCTTCCGGGATGCATCCTTCCGGGAAGAGATCATCCAACTGGAGCGCCTCATCCCCTACCTTCGTTTCCTTGGCGTCCGGGAAGAATTGAATAGTCTGGCGAAGGATAAACTGACTACCTTTTAACCTGGCGTTTCGGTTAATCAGGCGCGGCCGCAGGGTGCAAAATCAGGATAAAAGAGCAGGGCGAAAGCATCGTTGGTCCGTAAGCTCCGGACTCACGTCGAAAAAAACCGGGTCCGGATACATCCTTTTCCGTTCCTCGTCGTATCTATGGGTAAGTATTATATCGTTACTGTTCTGAGCTCAAGGACCAAACACTCACTCTTCCCCCACCATGTTGAATAAAACTTTAGCCGGATTCTTTGCCTTTTTTCTGGGCATGTTTGGTGTTCACCGCTTTTACCTGGGGCAGTGGTTCAGGGGAGCCGCTCAGTTTGCTGGTTTTTGGGGGGCTGTCTACCTTGCCGATCTACCTCTGGGAAACGAGGCCGAGACGTTATTCGGTATGGCAGTTGCCTGTATGGTCCTTGCCCCCGTCATAACCGCCATTGTTTTTTGGGCCACACCGAAAAAGAACTGGCAAAAGACGTACGACAAAGACTCCTTAGCGGGCGAACAGCCATTGGGCATCGCCGGCCCTTACTTCGCCCGCGACACAAAAACTCTAAAAGCAGAAGGCATCCGCTACTACCGCACGGGAGATTATGACCTGGCGATTGAAGCGTTCACCGAAGCCTCCGAAAGTGACCTGGGCGATGCTGGAACCCATTTCAACCTAGCCTGCTCCTACGCCCAGCTTGGCCAGTACGGTGAAGCCCTACGCCACCTAGAACTCTCCGTCACCTTCGGCCTACCGAAGCCAGAACGCATCGAGAAGCACCCTGCGCTGGCGGCACTACGCAAACACTCGTCCTACCGCAGCTTCCGTTCCAATAATTTCCGGAGGCTCGACCTCCTTGAACTAACGGAGCCTAAAGCGGCCGATACAAAGACCGTCGGCGAAGAAGAAACCAGCGAATATTTCAGCGCTCCACCTCCGCCGCTTAAGGCCAAGGTAGATGCTACTCCCGACGTAGACCTCAACGCTCCCCCACCAGGCTCCGATCTGTTGGAGCAAATTACCCGCCTACGGGAGCTGCATGATGCTGGTATTCTTACTCAACGTGAGTACCAAACGCAGAAGGAAAAGCTTATGGGGTGAGTGAATAGTGGGTAGTACGACCCACGACTTTCTTCTACCTTTGCACTATGCTAAAGTCATTCTACTTCACCCTCGCCTTTCTGTTCATTTCCACCCTCAGCGCGCAGGGCCTCGCCGGAGCTAAAAACCTGGACCGCGCGGTGTTGATCAACCTCGGTTACGGGCCGTTCACCAGTGCCGGAGATTTGAGTAACCGCTTCGGTAGTGGCTGGTCTATTGACGGCGGGGCCACCTGGATACCGCCCGACTCAAACCTCGAATTCGGTTTTCGGGTACAGTACGGTTTCGGCACCCAACTAAGAGAGGATGTGCTAGCCGGGCTGCGTACGCGTGAAGGCCTCATCATAGGAAATCAGCGATCTCCTGCGGATATTCAACTGCGCCAGCGGCAACTATTTATCGGCCCGGCGGCGGGATATACTGTTGCGCTGGGTAAAAATAAACGGGCGGGAATTCACCTAAAGACCAGCCTAGGCTATTTCTTCCACCGTATCCGTTTTCAGGAAGACGTTGTTCAGGAGGTACCCCAACTGCGAGAGAATCTCTTACCTGGCTACGACCGGCTTACCGGAGGCTTTGCGGTACACCAGTTTATTGGCTACCAACAGCTCGCGTTGGACCGTCGGCTGAACTTCTACCTTGGCGCGGAGGCTATGGCCGGCTTCACCAAAGCCCTGCGCAACTTCGATATCCCCACCGGAGCTCCTCCATCTACCGATGGGCGAACGGACATCGTCCTCGGAATAAAGGCCGGGCTCATCATCCCTCTCTACTTTGGAGAGGGAAGGGAGATTTTTTACAAATAGGCGCACTAGAAACTAGAAGACTAGCCACTAATTATCCAGCTTCTAGCTCCCTAATTCCTAGCTTCTAACCTACCTCTCCTTGACCTTCCTCTACCGTGT
>JAPKCQ010000174.1 GCA_026421165.1 Lewinella sp.
CGTTATCAGTGAGATCGAATTCGCCTACCGCTTCGCCCCGAAGGAAGCGACCATTATCGGTATCACCGGAAGCAACGGTAAGACCACTACTACGATGATGACCCACCACCTCCTTGATTTTGCAGGGGTAAAGACGCTGGCTGGTGGTAACCTGGGCGACAGCTTCGCCCGCCTGCTGCTCGACCATGAGGCGCAGGATGTCTACGTCCTCGAACTCTCCAGCTTCCAGCTCGACGGAATAGTAACCTTTCGCCCAGCCATCGCAACGGTCCTCAACATCACAGCGGATCATCTGGACCGCTACGGTTACAGCCTGGAGGCTTACGCAGACTCTAAAGTCAGCATTACCAAAAACCAGCGCCTTGCCGACCGGCTGTTCGTCCTTGCCGATCAACAGACGATTGCACCTGCGCTCCGTCGCCAGAAAATTAATGCTAACCTCACGACGATTTCCGACGAGGATGTCCGGGGCGGAAGTGTATTTATTGACGGCTACGAATTCACCCTCGGTACCGGCAGCCTGCGCGGTCGCCACAACGGACTGAACGCACTCTTCGCCATCCGTATCGCGCTGCAACTGGGCGTGAACGAAAAAGAAATTCAGCTGGCACTCAACAGCTTCATCTCCGCGCCGCACCGCATGGAAGTAATCCCTACTTCCGACGGCCGAACGTGGATCAACGATAGTAAAGCGACCAACGTGGACGCTACCTACTTCGCTCTCGAAGCGCTGGACGGAGGTACCGTCTGGATCGCCGGCGGTACCGACAAAGGCAACGACTACGGCGTTTTGCTGCCATTGGTCATCAAAAACGTCCACACCCTCATTTGCATGGGGGTGGACAACACAAAGCTAGTGGAAGCCTTCACCGGGAAGGTGGAAAACCTTTACGAATGCCGCAGCGCCGCAGCTGCCGTCACCTTTGCCAACCAGTTAGCAAAGAAGGGCGACACCGTGCTGATGAGCCCTTGCTGCGCCAGCTTCGACCTATTCAATAACTACATCGACCGCGGAGATCAATTCCGTACGGCCGTTAAAAATCTCAACGCATGAATATCTCAGCACGCATAGCGGCGGAGTTGCGGGGGGACCGCGTGATCTGGGCCATTGTGGTCCTGCTGGCCATCATTTCTATGGTGTCTGTATTTAGTTCTGCGGCCACGTTGGCCTATAGTGAGCGTTCGGGCGAGGTGAGTTACTACCTGATTAAGCACGGCGCCATCCTTGCATTTGGTCTGGTGATGATCTACGTCTGCCACTTGTTGGCGTACACAAAATTCAGCCGTTGGGCTCCGGGAATGCTGGTAATCGCTTTCGTTCTACTGTTGCTGACGATGTTTTTCGGTCCGGTAATCAACAACTCGCAACGCTGGTTGCAGATCCCGTTTGTGGGCCTCACTTTCCAGACATCCGACCTTGCCAAACTGGCGCTGATTGTCTTCGTGGCCCGTTCCATCGGCTCGAAGCAGGACGTGATCAAAGACTTTAAGAGCGCCTTTTTGCCCATCATTCTGCCGGTTATTGGCATCTGTGTGCTGATCGCGATCAACGACCTTTCTTCGGCGCTGATGCTTTTCCTGATCTGTATCCTGATGATGATCGTTGGCCGGGTAGCGATGCAGTACGTTCTTACTCTTATTCTTATGGGTGTCTCCGTCTTTAGTTTGATGGTGATGCTGGGGGCTAAATACCCCAACTTACTTCCGCGGGCCTCCACTTGGGAAAAGCGGATGGAAACCTTCATTAACCCTTCCGCCGCCTCTACGGATGACCGCTACCAGATCACTAAAGCGCAGATCGCGATGGCCAACGGTGGTTTAGTTGGCGTCGGTCCGGGCAACTCTACCCAGCGCAACTACGTGCCGTACGCTTATGCCGACTTCATCTACGCCATCATCGTTGAAGAGTACGGCGTCATCGGCGGTATCGCCCTGATCCTGCTCTACCTGCTGCTCTTCTTCCGGGTGGTGCGGCTCGTTACTAAAAGTTCAAAGGCCTTCGGGGCCATGGTCGCCTTCGGGCTCGGCCTTTCCATCCTGATGCAGGCCTTTATGAATATCGCGGTCAACCTTGACCTCGTCCCCGTCACCGGGCTTACCCTGCCTCTCGTTTCGATGGGTGGTACGTCCATATTGTTCACCTGTGTTTCGTTCGGGATTATCCTTTCCGTATCGAAGTACATAGAATCCGTTACCGCTGATGCAACCTAGTGGTCTACATAGTATGGCCCCACTGCGTGTAATCGTGAGTGGCGGCGGCACCGGCGGGCACATCTACCCGGCCATCGCCATTGCGGACGAGCTCAAGCGGCTCCGTCCTGGTACCGAGTTCCTGTTTGTAGGAGCCACGGGTAAGATGGAGATGGAGAAGGTACCAATGGCGGGTTATAAAATTGTCGGGCTTCCGATCCGGGGTTTAGAGCGCAAGCTTTCTCTGGCCATCTTGTCTTTCCCGTTCATGCTGATTGCCAGCCTCTGGAAGAGCCGTGGCATCATTAAGGGTTTCCGTCCTGATGTGGTGGTGGGTACCGGTGGTTACGCCGGCGGGCCGATTCTATACGTAGCGGCTAAGATGGGCGTACCGACGCTGATTCAGGAACCGAACGCATTCGCCGGCCTTGCTAATAAGTGGGTGGGTAAATACGTGGACAAGGTTTGTGTTGCTTTTTCTGGTATGGATAAGTTCTTTCCTGAGCGCGCGCTTGTCGTTACGGGTAACCCGGTGCGGGAGGATATGCTTAAAAGGGTATTCTCGATTGGCGATTTGCCGCAGGGAAACAGCGGTAGCCAAATCAAGAACCAAGAATCATCTGTTCTCCTCATGGGCGGTAGCGGCGGAGCCCGTAGCCTAAACGAAGCCATGCGCGACAACACCAAAGCAATTCAGGCGCGGCCGCAGGTGCAATGGAGGTGGCAGTGTGGTAAAAACTACTACGACGCTTTCAAAGACTGCGCCACCGCGCAGCTGGACAACGTAACGATCTCCGCCTTCATCGACGATATGAAGCAGGCTTATGCCGATGCCGACATCGTTATCGGCCGGGCCGGTTCTACCACCATTGCCGAAATCCAGTTTCTTGGTAAGCCGACCATTCTCGTGCCCAGCCCCTGGGTAGCCGAAGACCACCAGACTAAAAACGCCGAAGCACTAGAGGTTGAGGGTGCGGCTTTAATTATAGCCGATAAAAACATCAAGGAACAGTTAGTCCAAACCGTATTCAGCATGTTTGACGATGCTCAAACAATGACCGTTCTTAGCCATAACGCAAAAAAAATGGCCCAAACCGGCGCCGTAACCCGCATCGCCAACGAAGTACTAAACCTTATCTCTTCACCCGCAAAAGCTTCCGCATAATGGAATTGACTGATATAAAACAAGTCTACTTCATAGGCGTCGGTGGTATCGGGATGAGTGCTGTTGCCCGCTACTTCCTCGGCCAGGGGTTGAAGGTGTCCGGCTACGATAAAGCCGAGACACTGCTCACCCGTGCGCTCGAAAGTGAAGGTGTCGCTATCCACTACGGAGCCGCTAACGTCGACCTCGTTCCGGATGCAGCGGATGATCTGCTTGTGGTTTGGACGCCTGCTATTCCGGCCAACTTTGCTGAACTGGTGAAAGTGCAAACGGGTGGCTACAATCTTTACAAGCGCGCTCAGGTCCTCGGCCTCATTAGCCGCGGTATGGATTGTGTAGGCATCGCCGGTACCCACGGTAAAACGACGACGACCACCATCACCACCCATCTGATGGTAACGGCCGGCCTTCACCCTCACGCCTTTCTGGGCGGTATCCCGCGTGACTTTGATGGCAACTACGTCCACGGAGACAGCGACTGGGTAGTGGTGGAAGCCGACGAATACGACCGCAGCTTCCTTAACCTTGAGCCTACCATCGCCGTCATCCTCAGCGCTGACCCGGATCATCTGGACATCTACGGCGACCACGAGAACATGCTGGAGACCGGCTTCCGCGCTTACGCCCGCCGGGTGAAGGAGGGCGGACAGCTAATCGTTCGCTACGACATCGCTCACCACTTCTCTTCTGTTGAGGGAATCGTAAACCACAACCAATCCACTTCAGCGCCTGAGTCGACTTCAGTAACGTCTGCCTTCTCCAGTGGAGAGGGGCTGGGGGAGAGGGTTTTGTACACCTTCGGAATAGGCACAGGAGACTACTGTGCCCAAAATGTACGCGTAGAAGACGGCGCCTTTTATTTCGACTTAAAGGAACCGGATGGTCACCTAATTACGAACATCCGCACGGCACTGCCCGGGCGGCACAACGTCGAGAACGCTGTGGCAGCTTGCGCCGTCACCCGTCTTGCGGGTGGTAGCGAGGAAGCCTTGAAAGAAGGCCTTACCTCCTTTCGGGGTATCGCCCGCCGTTTTGAAACGTTACTAAAAACGGACAAACTCGTCATCATCGACGACTACGCCCACCACCCAACCGAACTGGAAGCGGCCATCACCGCTGCTCGCGAATTGTACCCTAACCGAATGATCCGTGGCGTATTCCAACCCCATCTCTTCAGCCGGACGCGGGACTTCGCAGCCGGCTTCGCAAAAGCATTGGATCTACTTGATGAGGCTATCCTCATTCCGATCTATCCCGCCCGCGAACTTCCCATCCCTGGCATCACCAGTCGTTCGATCTTCGGACTTATGCTTTCTGAGAATAAGCGCCTTCTTAACGATGACGAGATGCTGGCCGCCACGGCGGAACTTACCGACGGCGTACTGCTGTTGTTAGGCGCCGGAAACATCGATACTCATGTAGCGAAAATCGTTGCTGCTCACCAAAATACCCTCACCAATGGCTAAGAAGAAACCAAATAAGGTTACGGAAGTGCTGTTCGTCATCCTTGGCGGCATTCGGGCCTATGGCTGGGTGGGCGTTGCCATTATGGTCGGCATTCTCGCAATCTCGGCGATCTCTTCCCGCGAAGCTTCGCATGTGGAAACGGTGGCCCCCGTCATTAAGCCGCTCGCTGAAGGAAAGGCGCTCGTTACCGAAAAAGATTTGCTGGACCGTCTCGCCGCTGGCTTTACCAAGCCGATGGGCGAACTTAGCCTGAGTGACATCGATATTGGACGGGTGGAAAGTGTGCTCGAAGGCCAGGCTTTCGTCGCCAATGCCGATGCCTATGTTGACGATAACCTGCAGCTCAATATCACCGTCACTCAGCGCGTCCCTCTCCTTCGGTTGATGGCCGAGAACGGTCAGGACTACTACCTCGACGAAGACGGGGTACGCATGCCGCTGAGCGATAGCTACACCGCCCGCGTACCCGTCGTTTCCGGTAACGTCATCCTTTGGTCTGATGATTTTATGGACCACTACGACAACCAACTTCGCCAGCTGGTAGAGCTGGCGCACCACCTGCGCAACGACGAGTTTCTCGATGCGCTCGTAGAACAGATCTACATCAAGACCAACGGCGAATTCGTTCTCGCTCCCAAGGTCGGAGACCAGGTGATTCACCTTGGCCGCTACAAAAAAGAAATTACGCAAGAACGTTTGCGCCGACTAAAAATATTCTACCGTGAAGGGCTTCCCTACGAAGGGTGGCGTAAGTACAAAAGCTTTGACTTGCGCTTCTCTGATCAGGTGATTGCTCGGAAGCGGTAGCCACTCAGTGAATTACCAACTCACTAATTATCTTTCGGATCAATGCCAATGACCCTGGCTCCGAAGACTTTTATTAACCATTTTTAATTATCGGATTTAACTATGATTACTGATACACAAAACCACATCATTGCCGCACTAGATATCGGCACCACCAAAGTGTGCGCCCTCGTCGGACGACGGGACGAGTACGGACGACTAGAAATCCTCGGAACCGGCAAGGTTGAATCCGAAGGTGTAATGCGCGGTGTCGTCTCTAACATTGAGAAGACCGTACGCGCCATTAGCGAAGCCTGTGATCTGGCCCGTAAGGCCAGCGGCGAGAACTTTGACATCGTGCACGTTGGCATCGCCGGCCAGCACATCAAAAGCCTGCAGCACCGCGGTATGCTCGTTCGGGACAACGGCCACGAAGAGATCAGCCAGCGCGACATCGATCGCCTGATCAGCGATATGCACAAGCTCGTTCTTCCTCCTGGAGACAAGATTCTTCACGTGATTCCGCAGGAATATACCGTGGATATGGAGCAGGGTGTCACCGATCCGATCGGCATGAGTGGCTCTCGTCTGGAAGCGAACTTCCACATCATTACCGGCCAGATCACGGCTAGTAACAACATCCACCGTTGTGTTGAGCGCGCCGGAATGGAGATGGCCGGCGTCACGCTGGAACCGATCGCCAGCGCCGCATCCGTACTCTACTCCGACGAGAAGAAGGCTGGCGTAGCGCTGGTTGACATCGGAGGTGGAACGACCGACATTACCATTTTTCAGGACGGCATCATCCGCCACACGGCGGTGATCCCATTCGGAGGTAACGTCTTCACCAAAGACATCAAGGCGGGCTGTACCGTAATGGATCAGCACGCTGAAAAGCTTAAGGTGAGCTACGGCTCCGCCCTCGCCAGCGAGGTGTTTGAGAACCGTCTCATCGTGATTCCAGGTCTTCGTGGCCGCGACCCGAAGGAGATCAGCGAGAAGAACCTCGCGCTCATCATCCAGGCCCGCGCGGAGGAGATCCTTGACCACGTGATGTGGGAGGTTCGCCGCGCCGGATTTGACGGCCAGGAACTGATCGGGGGCATCGTACTGACCGGTGGTGGGGCCCTCATGCGGGACATCGATAAGCTCACCGAACTGCACACCGGCATGCCGGCCCGCGTAGGAACGCCGATTGAGCATCTCGCGCATGGTTACCAGGAGAAACTCACCAGCCCAATCTACGCCACTGGTGTAGGCCTGTTGCTGCAGGGCTTCGCCGACATCGACGCTGGCAAAGTGAACCCCGCCGTTGCCCGGAAGAAGGCAAAGCAGGAAGCGGTAAAAGCCCAGGCCGAGGCAAAAGCTAAGGAAGAGGCGCGCACGCAGGAGCAAGCGGAGGAACAGGAAGCAGTGGCGACCGGCCCCGGCTGGTTCGATAATGCGTTTAAGAAGACTAAGGAATGGTTTGAGGCGGAGCCTGACTCTGACTTCTAGACGGCTGCGCCTTTTAGACGCTACGCTTTTTGGGGAACGCCTCTGAGGTGCGGAGCCTAAAAGCGAAGCGTCTAACGTCCCTTGCACCTGCGGCCCCGCCCAGATGCTTCTGTTTAACCCGATACAATAATTTAGCGGTACGTAATACTGCCGCTTAAGCCCACAAGACATCCGATAAAACTGGTTTCCAGAGGTGTGAACCGAGCTGAGGATACGGGCATAAAATATATTAAAATGAACTTCGATTTCCCACAGGGAGAATCTCCCATCATCAAAGTAATCGGCGTCGGTGGCGGCGGCTCTAATGCCGTTAACCACATGTACAGCCAGGGCATCATCGGTGTCGATTTTGCCATCTGTAATACGGACCACCAGGCCATGGAACTGAGCCCGGTACCCACCAAGATTCAGCTTGGCCCCAACCTTACGGAAGGGCGCGGAGCCGGCTCGAAGCCCAACGTAGGCGCCCTTGCCTGCGAAGAGAGCATCGAGGACGTACGTAAGTACCTCAACAATAACTGCCGGATGCTCTTCGTGACCGCCGGTATGGGCGGTGGAACGGGTACGGGCGCCGCGCCGATCATCGCTAAGACTGCCCGCGAAATGGGCATCCTGACGGTTGGTATCGTAACCCTCCCTTTCACCTTTGAAGGCCGCCGCCGTGCGACCAACGGAATGGAAGGCCTGAACGAACTGAAGGAGAACGTCGATACGCTCATCATTGTGAGCAACGACAAACTTCGCCAAATTCACGGTAACCTAAACCTGAGCGAAGCATTCGCCAAGGCCGACAACATCCTGACGACTGCCGCCAGAGGTATCGCTGAAATCATCACCGTTGCCGGTTACGTCAACGTTGACTTTGAAGATGTGAACACGGTAATGCGCGAGTCCGGAGTAGCCATCATGGGTACCGCAATGGCCGAAGGTGACGACCGTGCTCGCCAGGCCGTAGACCAGGCACTGCACAGCCCGCTGCTGGAAGACAACGATATCCGCGGCGCCCGCCACATCCTCCTGAACATCACTTCCGGTACCCGCGAAGTGACGATGGACGAGATCTTCGAAATTACCGAATTCGTACAGGAAGAAGCCGGCTACGGCACCGACCTCATCTGGGGTAACTGCTACGACGATAGCCTGGGCGATAATATCAGCGTAACCGTAATCGCTACCGGCTTCAACGATAAGAAAAACCTGGCCGCCGGTAAAATATCCGACCGCCGCGTAGTCCACCTGGATGATCGCGACGGTGACGACCAGCCTACGAACCAAACTCGCGTAAGCCTGGAAGACATCACCGGCGAGTCCGACCCCGTCGGCTACGGTAAGGACAATAAAGGCACCACCACCTTCGAATTTGAAGACCTGGAGGAAGCCAAGGCTCGTCTCCGTTCACGTGGCCGCGGCGAAGAGCGCAGCTTCACCAACTCCTTCCTCCGGAACGAGGAAGAAGCCCGCCGTGAGCAAATCCGCCTCGAGCAGGTTACCCGCGACGAAGAACGCCGCGCCGCCCTTCGTAACCGCACCGAACTGCCTAAGCTCAGTAACCCGAAAGTGGTGAACGAACTGGAAAGCCAGCCAGCCTACCTCCGGCGTAACATCCAACTCGATAATATTGCCCCGAGCGACGAGCGTGAGATGAGCCGCTGGAGTATCTCCGATGATGAAGATCTGCCGCTGCGCCGGGATAACCGGTATTTACACGATAACGTCGACTAGGAGCTATTGAGCTAGTTCTTAGTCTCCTAGTTTCTGATTTCTAGTTCTTTAGTTTCTAACGCCTAATTCCTGTATTTTTTTCCGATAAAATTAAGACTTCAACCCTGTTGAGCCTGGCGCCCGAATAGGCTTCAGCCTCAGCAATCACACCTTTTTTTTTAGCTTTGGACGCGCATGCCGGGGGGTCAATCCTGGTGTGCGCTTTTTTTATTTTAACACGGGTAGACAGAACGATTACACGCCAGAATTGTAACTATTGGAAACGTAAAAACCAGCCTCCTCATGACTACGACCGACTACATCGGCGCCATCGGCGTATCCCTCATCCTACTCGCCTTTTTCCTAAACCTGCGCAAGGTGGTCGATACCCAAAACCTTCTTTACCTGGCCCTTAATTTTGTGGGTGCGGGGCTGGCTTGCTCTGCTTCTTTGATGATGCAGTACGTTCCTTTTATTGTTTTGGAGGGTACTTGGATGTTGATGACTGGGTTTGCGCTTTATAAGCGGTATGCTGAGTGGCGTGGGCAGGGTGTGGGTGCTTTGGTTGGGGATTTTGCTTAGG
>JAPKCQ010000472.1 GCA_026421165.1 Lewinella sp.
TCGTAGAAGAATCTTCGGCCGTCTACGGACATCGAAAATTCAGTTTCGCTAAAGGCTACTACTTGCGCTGTATTTAGCTGATTCAGAATAGAATAGCCACTAACATCCTGCAGGACGACGAAGTTGTTGCGGACGTTTGCTCCTACGGCGCCAAGAGTCAAGTCCCAATTGTATGGCGTAGTGGAAGTAGCGGCAGGCTGAAGGAAAGCAGCAGAGATACCGGCGTGCGGGTCCGTAGTCCAGCCAAGGCCCTGCTGACCGCTCAGCGGTAGCGAAAGAATGATTAGGGCAACCGACAAAAATATCATCGGCCAGAAAGGTGGTTTCATACAAAAGGATGAAGCAGGTGAGCAAAGAATTTTGGCCTCAAGTATTCTTTGTGATAACGATTTTAATGGTCCGTGAAGGTTTTATCAAATAATCAGCCGTTGAGAGGTTAAAATGGATAAGTCCGTATCTTGGTAGTAACTACAAAACCTTGATATGAATTGCCTCACGAAAACCAGAGCCCTCGCGCACTCAATGATACAACAAATGAATGGTGTTCAAGCCTGGTAACGCGATTTTTTACTGAACCTTTTTGATCTCTAGCTGTATCTCCACGGACGGTATAACTTCACCTATCTGGGCCGTTATGAGCAACGTAATGGAAGTACTTACCGAGAGAACTCCGCTAAGCCCATTGACTTTTTTACGTTCAATCGCCTACTGGCCAAACAACATTTGAGTGATCAGCTTATCATTGCTTTTGATCCATCCTACATCTCCAAATTAGGGAATTACACAGACGGGACCGGTAGGTACTGGAGCGAAGTTGCCAGACAAACCAAGTGGGAGATGGAAGCAAGTGGCATAGCGACAGTAGACCTCAAAAACAAGGCTACTTTGTACCTTGACATGGTCCAAAAAGTAGGTCGCCATGAAGGAGAAACGCTACTTGACTATTACGCCAGTACCATAATTACTCGCAAGAAAAAACGGCAAGTAATATCTAAATACTTGGTGGCTGACGCTTATTTCCCCAAGCAACCTTTTGTAGATGAGTTCGTTAATCACGGCTTTCACGTTGTAAGTCGTTTTCGCAAAAACTCCAACTTGCGCTATCTCTATCATGGTATGCATCCCACAGGACCGGGGCGTGCGAAAAAGTACGATGGCAAAGTTAATTTTCAAAATTTACGTGACGAGGATTTCACAGCCTGTGCCATTGATGAGGCCGGTAAATGGATAGCTTATTACGGCCGAGTAAACTCACCAGCCTTGAATCGTGACATCGGCTTAGTCGTGATCCATGACCTCAAAAGGACGGATCAGTCAAAAAGCATCCCATCTATTTATCAACGGACTTAACTTTAGATGGCGGGCAAGTCTTACGTATGTATCAGTGCCGCTTTCAACAAGAATTCCTCTGTCAGGATGCAAAGCAGGAGCTAGGGCTGGAACATTGTCAGGCCTATTGCTGGCAAAAGAACGATTTCCATTTTAACGTCTCGTTGACCGTCGCTTCGTTGGCCAAAGTGGCTTACAACCTCAAGCAACTAGGAGAGCTAACTGCTCCCTTCTCCATCGCAGATGTCAAGACCAAACATATCAATGAGTATCAAGCCCGTAGGGTATTACCCCTGTGTCGCGTAGACCTTGACCCTGATTTAATCGAGCAGATATGGCCCAAAGTGGTCAATTTCGGCCTGAGGGTTACAAAAAGGACGTAAAACCTCCGCGGACCATTGGATTTAGCTTTTGGTATGTTTTTTATCGAAGAGCGGAAACTTTCATGTTGTGCCGTGTTCTGCCGCTTTACTTCTTTTATAACTTTGCTTTGTCTCCTTCGGCCGCACGCCTTTGCTGAGTAGCTGAGTTCATGAGTCACTGCAGCTTATTACCACTCTCTCGCTTTGCTCCTTCGCCTAAGGTGACAAGCATGGCAACGCGAACTATACGTGCGGCAGCAACTCAGCGACTCCGTTACTTCATCAAGGAAATACCGCTCTCCATATCGATATGAATAACCCGCTCCGTCTCCGCGCGGTAGTAGATGTCTTCGCTGGAGTTCTCCA
>JAPKCQ010000175.1 GCA_026421165.1 Lewinella sp.
CTTAGGGACGGAAAAAGGATAAATGGGTATTTATCCGATCACAGTACTGCCAATTTAGTCATATAGCTGGAATTTACAAGCGTAAATATGCTATTTTACAGCAGTTCGCGACCAGAATGCCAATATAAGTAGGTGAAACGCCTTATTTCATTGGTGTTTAACCGTGTTTTTAGTTTGTGTTGACGGGCCTTATGTTAACGGATAGTGTTTTCAGGGCGCGGCCGCAGGTGCCGGGGGAGGTTTTGGAGAAGCTTCGGTAAAGTCGGTTGTCGTACGTCAATTTACCTCCCTGCTAGCTCAGACCTCATTTTGCACCTGCGACCGCGCCCTAAAACATCAAATCACTAAAAGACTAAAAGACAAATCCCTATCTTTGCCCCCCAAAGTTTAGCCCCAATATGTTCGATAACCTGAGCGACCGCCTCGAAGGCGCATTTAAGACCTTTACCGGAGACAATAAGATCACCGAAATCAACGTAGCCACGAGCCTCAAAGAGATTCGTCGCGCCCTCGTTGCTGCGGATGTAAATTACAAGATTGCTAAGGAGTTCACCGAGAACGTGAAGGCCAAAGCGCTGGGGACCCAGAACGTGCTCAACGCCGTAAAGCCGGGCCAGTTGATGGTAAAGATCGTTCAGGACGAACTCACCGAACTGATGGGCGGCCAGGCTGCTGGCATCAACATCAAAGGCAAGCCTGCGGTCATCCTCATCGCGGGTCTTCAGGGCTCGGGTAAGACCACCTTCACCGGAAAGCTCGCCCTCCACCTGAAGGAAAAGCGCAAGCTGAAAGTGCTCGTAACGGCCTGTGATGTCTACCGCCCTGCCGCCATCAACCAACTCACCGTACTGGCCGAACAGGTCGGTGCTGGCATCTATAAAGAGCCCGAGAACAAGAACCCGGTTGAGATCGCGCTGAACGCCATCGCACACGCCCAGGACGAGAAGTACGACGTAGTCATCGTCGACACTGCCGGCCGCCTCTCGGTCGACGAAAAGATGATGCAGGAGATCAGCGACGTCCGCGACGCCATCTCCCCCAACGAAACGCTCTTCGTCGTTGACTCCATGACGGGCCAGGACGCCGTGAACACCGCCAAGGCCTTCAACGACCGCATCAACTACGACGGCGTTGTTCTCACCAAGCTCGACGGTGACACTCGTGGTGGTGCCGCCCTATCCGTGAAGTACACGGTCGGCAAACCCATCAAGTTCATCTCCACCGGCGAGACACTAAATACGATGGACGTTTTTCACCCCGAACGGATGGCCCAGCGCATCCTCGGTATGGGAGACATCATCTCCTTCGTAGAACGCGCCCAGGATCAGTTCGACGAAGTAGAAGCCAAGCGCCTCGAAAAGAAAATAAAGAAGAATAAATTCGACTTCGATGACTTCCTAGGCCAGCTCAACCAGCTCAAGAAAATGGGCGACATCAAGAGTCTGCTCAACATGATCCCGGGCATGAAGAAGATGATGAAAGACGTCGATATCGACAACTCCGCTTTCTCCAAAGTAGAATCCATCATCCAATCCATGACCCCCGAAGAACGTGGTAACCCCGGCCTGATGAGCCTAAGCCGCAAGAAGCGCATCGCCCGTGGTTGCGGCCAGGGAATGGAAGATGTGAACCGCTTCATTAAGCAGTTTGAGCAGATGTCTAAGATGATGCACAAGATGTCTAACAACCCGGCTATGGCGGGGATGGCTGGGTCGATGAAGGGTAGAGGTAAGCGGAGGTAGGAGCTAGAAACTAGTTCTCTAATTTCTAACTCCTACGTTTCTATTTGCCTAGCTTCCTGAGCTGATTAAGCGTAGCCCGCATATCCTTAGGCATAGGCGCTTCAAACTCCATACGCTCCCCCGTTTCCGGATGATCAAAAGCCAGGCGGCTGGCGTGTAACGGTACACGGCTCAGCAGCGCACGCTCCTCTTTGTCTTTCTTCAGGTTGTACCGTCGTCCTTTGATTTCGGAGAGCAGAAACTCCTCCCGCTTCCCGTAGTAAGGGTCCACCATCAACGGGTAGCCGGCGTAGGCGAGGTGAACGCGGACCTGGTGCGTACGGCCCGTAAATATCTGAACACCGACGAGGCTGAACTGGTGGCCGAATTTCTCCATCGGCTTGAAGATCGTAAGCGCGTGCTTGCCTTTATTAGACACCATCATCGCGCCCATCTTGCCGGGGTTCTGAGCGATCGGCTCGTCCACTTCTGTCTCTTCGTCGGCAGGTTGCCCCTCGACGATGGCGTGGTATACTTTATCGACTTCCCGCTCCTGAAACTGGCGGTTGAGCTCTTTGTGGGCCTCCGCAGTGCGGGCAACCACCAGACAGCCGCTAGTCGGCTTATCCAGGCGGTGAACGGCGTACATCGGATCGCCAAATTTCTTCCCTAGTAAGTTAATTACGTTCGGAATATCCGCAATGTAGCGATCGGGTACGGAGAGGAGATTGGCGGGCTTGTTGATGACGATAAGGTGCTCGTCTTTGTGTAAGATTTCTAGTTTCACGGGAAGGGGGCTTAATTGAGGCGCAAAGGTAATGATTTGAGGTGGGCATACGATGGGTTACTCCCGTCGTTGCGCAAAGTACCCCTCCATTTTTCTTCAACAAGAAAACTTCCTTAACCCCAATAAAAAAGCCCGGACCTCAATTGGTCCGGGCTTTCGATAATCCCATGAACATAAATCGTGTACTGAGTAAAGCGTGAAAGTGTAGTGTGTTCCGGTGACAACCATAAATGCCAATCGGAACACACTTCCACGCAAATCGTAATCTCAGAATATTTCTTGTCTTAGCAGTGTGTATCGGGTCGTTCCCCCTGCTGACAATGTAAAGGTGCGACCATAATCAGCCCAAGCAAAAGACACTTAATACAATTTGTGAATAAAATTAGGCAAAAAAAATGACCAAACATCTGATTAACAGACATTTGGTCATTTTTTTCGTGAACTATTTTATCAAAATGATTACTCTTCTTCGCCTAAAACTTTCTTTTTTACGTCTTCATCGGCATCTTCAACGGCGTCTTCTACCGTATCAGTAGCATCGTTGAGTTTTTCAGAGGCTACCTGGGCCACAGCATTCGCGGTATCGGAGATGTCTTCCAACGTATCGGAAATGGAGTCTCCGGCTGCGGAGAGTACGTCCCCGATTTGATCTAGAAAGCCTCCTTCTTCGGTAGTGCTGTTGACGGCGTCACCAGCGGTTGTAATTACGGAAGCGACGGCACTACCTGCAGTTTCGGCTATGGTCATTTCTGCGGGTGCGCTGGCTACCGGAGTAGAAGATTCACCACCGATCACTTCGCTGAAGGCAACGAAGCTCTTCACGTTCTCAGGTGTGCGTTCACCTGGCTTGGTGCGGCCTCCTTTCTTCTTACCTTCCTTGATTTTCGCTGCGGCAGCTTCCAGTTTAGCCTGTTCTTCGGGGCTGGTTACCCGGGTGGACATTTCCTCAGCGATCTTGGCTTTCGCCGCATCGGCGGCGGCACGTTCAGCAGCCTTTTTAGCACGCTTTTCGTCTTTGGTTACCTCTTGCTCAATCTTCTTGGCGAGCAAGGCCTTGGTCTTCTCCATGTCGTCCAGCTTGAGTTGCTTGCTGCTAACCCGGCTTTCAATCATGACGACTTTAGCTTCACGAATCTGCTTTTCCAACTGACCGTGGGTTTTTTCAATGCGGCGGCGCTCGAACTTAAGGTCGTTCTCATCACGGCCGATACCACTCTTCATACGGTCCATTGCTTTCTGAAGTCCGTCAAGACGGGCTTGAGTACGGCCGGTGTTCCGATTTTCTTTATTGCCACCGCTCTGGCCACGCTTCTCCTTTACGGATTTGAAGGCGGCGTCGATGCGGGAGTAAATCGCATCACGGTCCGTCTTGGTGAACTTTACGTTGTGGAATTTCTTTTGGATTTCCCGCAGGTCATTAAAGACCTTATTGAGGTGGGTGCCTTCACCAATACGCTTTTCGGCGTCCTCCAACAGTTCACCGAACTTAGTGACGTGTTTTACGGATTCCTCCTTATACTTCTCGTTGAGGAGCTCGCGCATTGCCTTAAGCTTTTCAAAGCTTTGGTCTACGCGCTTACGGATGTCGTTGCCCTGTTCGCGAAGGAGGGTTTTATCCTGCAATTGGCTTTGCACCTTTTGCCAGAAGTTCTTAGCCTGGTTCCAGAGTTCGCTGGAGTAGTCGGTAGCCCGCTCAATACGGTCCTCGATCTCAGCGAGTTCGTCTTTGTAGCTCTGCGCCAATTTATTGGAGAGCACGTGGTAGTGCCACTCTGTTTGGGCGCGAAGGACCATCTCGGTTTGCTCGGCCTTCAGATCGTCGGGAAGTAGGCCTTCAGTTACGCTGAGTTCGCGGGCAATGACACGGTCTGGTTCCGGAAGCTCTACTTCCTCACTCTTGCGCCACTTGTCCATAAAGGACTTGAAGACATCGTCGGAGACGACTTTTTCGGAGTACGTCTGGATACGGACGATGTTGTCGGAGACTTGCAGTTCAATCGTGATCAGTACGCGCTGTTCCTGGGCGTCGCGCCCCCAGACGGCAATTCGGTTTCTCATTTCAGTTCGGTTGTACCGGAGGTATCGTTTTTTCTCCGGCTCGATAATTTAAGTCGTTGAGTCGTTGAGTTTGCGAGTTACTGATTGGCTGTCGCAGTTCTACTCATTGCATCACGCTTGTCCGCCCAAGGTAGGCAAGCGCAGTGCCGCAAACAGTATATGCGATAGTAATTCGGTGACGTACCATCTCAGCGACTCAGTTTATGCGGTAGCAACTCAGTGACTCACCAACCCGGTAATTCACTACGACTACCCAATAAGTTTATGCTCCATTAGGTAAGTCGCAATCTGTACAGCGTTCGTAGCGGCTCCCTTACGGAGGTTATCTGCTACGATCCACAAATTTAGTCCATTTTCAATAGACTCATCCCGTCGGATGCGGCCCACGAATACTTCGTCTTTGTGCTTAGCTAATAACGGCATCGGGTAGAGATTGTTCTTTAGGTCGTCCTGAACGATGATACCGGGAGTGGCTGCCAACAATTCCCCTACCTTTTCCACGGTAAAAGGCTTGTGAAATTCGACGTTCACACTTTCGCTGTGACCGCCGTCTACGGGCACACGAACTGCAGTGGCGGTGATGGCGATGCTGTCGTCACCCAGAATTTTACGGGTCTCATGCACCAGCTTCATTTCTTCTTTGGTGTACGCATTATCTAGGAAGACGTCGCAATGCGGAATGCAGTTCTCAAAAATGGGGTGAGGGTAAGGGCGGTCTGTGCCAGCGGTATCCTCGCCACGCTTTTCGGCTTCGTACTGATCTACGGCGGGGACGCCGGTGCCGGTGAAGCTCTGATAGGTAGAGATCACCAGGCGCTTGATGCCGAAAACCTTGTGCAGTGGAGCCAGCGCTAGTACCATCTGTATCGTAGAACAGTTAGGATTGGCGATAATGAGGTCGTCCTTGGTCAGTTCATCCGCGTTTACCTCAGGGACGACGAGCTTCTTGGTCGGGTCCATCCGCCAAGCACTCGAGTTGTCGACGACTACGGTGCCAACTTCAGCGAATTTGGGTGCCCATTCTAAACTGGTGGCACCTCCTGCGGAGAAAATAGCTACGTCGGGCCGAAGTGCAACGGCATCCTCGAGGCCAATCACGGTATAATCCTTCCCTTCGTAATTTATTTTTTTACCGATCGAGCGGGCCGAAGCCACTGGGTACAATTCGGTAATCGGAAACTTATGCTCTTTCAGTACCTGAAACACAACGCCACCGACCAGGCCGGTTGCGCCAACAACTGCAACTTTCATTTTGGATATTTTGGGAATTGCGAAAGTACGGCGAACGCCCGCTAACCATAGGTCAACGGGCGTTCTAAAAGTTGCTTCATTACGATTTGTAGTAAGAATAGGGTCTTTTGAGTTGCCACTATCTCGCCATAGTTTTCACCAAGCGTTCAAAATTTAGCGTTTAGGCTGTCACGTGCGGCAGCCTAAACGCTAAATCCTATCCATTAAGCTTCTGAAACAGTAGTATTCCCCACCCCAGAGCACCTTCATTGCCTAGTGCTGTAAAGTCTTCACAGGCTTTGATCCGTTCCTCAACAAAGGCTTTGCTGGATTGCTTAACGAGTTCTTTTTCGTTAGCACGAAGGATTTCGGCGAGCTTCGTGAAGTGCGTCGGCAGGTGCTGGTCGCGCTGGATGGAGTAAATCTGCTGGAAGAACCCGCGCTTAGCGTCTTGCTCGTATTGCGGCAGGGTGATCAGGTCATCCACAGGAAGTTCATGTACACGAGCCATCACCTTTTCGTCCAGGTTATCCTTCACCATTATGGCGCTGAATACCAGCCGTCCTTCGGGCTTCATCACACGGTGGATGGCGCGGAACATCACTTCTTTTTGATCAGTAATCGAAAAGCTATCCTGAGCGATTACGTAATCGAATGTATCCGGAGCGTAAGGCATGTAGCTGACACTACCGAAGGTTATAATAATCTTTTTGGTGAGTTCTATTTTATCGATCTCGGCCTGGTTGAAGGCGTTCTGCACTTCGTCGTCGTTGAGGCAGTCTACCTTACAGTTCTGGCTCTCGGCGATGTAGCGGGCAGCGGTTCCGAAGCCCGACATCAGAATAAGAATCCTGGTACTGCGGTTGATCTTGGGAAAGAGCTTCAGCATTCGGTCCGTAGTAGCGCGAGCGGCCTCAAAAGGCGTCATTTCCGGTTCGTCGTAAAGCCCAACGTGGAGATCATCTCCACCCCATAGGTTCCGATAGATAGTTTGGGACTTTTTCTTTTCGTTGAAAGTAGGAACTTCGGCCATTGAGTGTTTAACTTTAAGGTACAACACCTGTAGTTCGATTTTGTGCGCAAGTGGGTCAATAATGGCAAACATTTGACCAACGTTTTACGTATAGTAATCTTTTATTTGTTGTTTGGGCGCGGCCGTAGGTGCAAAAAACAGTTTAGCCAAAGCGGGTGTACTCAGCCAGTTCTATGAGGGTGACGGTTAAATTTAACTTCATACCACCAGCATCATATGAATCTCATCCATGGCAACCTCACCCGTACGCGCAGCCTCCACCTCCCGACCAAACTCCGTAAACCCGGCACTAGAATAAAGCTTGCGCGCGGCCTTGGCGTAGCTAGAAACAGTTAGAACCAGGTGGTGCAGCCCCTCCATCTCACGCGCCAGATGCAGACATTCTTTTAACAACATTTTAGACACTCCCCTACCCCTCGCCGCCGGGCCGACGTAAACACCCCAAACCATGGCCCGGTGACGGCGCTTCAGCTTTTCGAAGCGGGTGAAGCCGATGATGCCGGCCAGCTCCGGCGCCTCCAGGTCATCCGTCAGGAAATAACCAAGAATGAAGCGCTCGTTGGGAATCGCCTCCATGCGAAGCCGCCATTCTTCCCGGCTCAAAGCGTCGCTAGGGTCGTGATCCCAGGAAAGAGGGTCGGTCGTCCAGGATTGTTTGCGGAGAACGAGAAAAGCGTCTAAGTCGGATATTTTTAAAGGACGGATCATACTTAATCCCGTCTAGGCAAATCATCCTGCCAATGCTTCACCCCACCCAAGCGAAACTTAGCCGGAATAGTCCCACCGGCCTTCTCATTGATCTCCAAGCGGCAGAAGAAAGCCAGGTGCGGAGCTGACTTGGTGAAGTCAAAAACGGGTCCGTTGGCTGTACGGCCGAGGCCTTCGGTAACAAGAAGAGGATTGGGTGCAGACCGAAAGAACTCAGCCGTACGGAACACATCACGGTAGCGGCGCAAGTCAATCTTCAAACCATCGGAGCCATCGCGAACGGCCAGGTAGCCGAAGGGCGTTTTACTGATAAATTCCTGACCTCCGGTAGCTACGGGAGCGAGGCTAAAGTCAGGCAGACGGTATACTTTACCATCAAGTTCCACGCCTTGAACTGTTTTTTGGTATTTCAGAAAGGGCGGAACATCCTGCTTAGGCTGTGCGTACAAACCCGAGCAAAAGAGACCCAGTAGTACGAGCAACCCCGCTCTAAACGCTAAACGCTGAATGCTAACCGCTACCTTTCCCATCATCGCTTATTTTTATTGCTCTTATAATCCCGGAAAACGAAGTCGCCGAGGCCCTGAAGACCGGAGTAATAAGCCTTGCCGCCGTTCGTCTCCGTAAACTTCTGTACGAACTGCACCAAGTACGGGTCTTTCGCAATCATAAAGGTAGTGACGGGGATGGCCAACTTACGTAGTCTTCCGGCCAGGTTAAGTGTCCGGTTCACGATGGTTCGGTCTAATCCTGCGCTGTTCTTGATGTAGCGCTTGCCTCGCTTAATGCAGGTCGGCTTACCATCCGTGATCATGAAGATCTGCTTGTTGGGGTTGCGGCGGCGGCGGAGGATGTCCATGGCCAGTTCTAGTCCGGCTACGGTGTTGGTGTGGTAGGGGCCAACTTGCAGGTACGGTAAGTCTTTGATCTGCACTTCCCAGGCGTCGTTGCCGAACACGATAATGTCCAACGTATCCTTCGGAAAGCGGGTGGTGATGTATTCGCTCAGAGCCATGGCCACCTTTTTGGCGGGCGTGATTCGGTCTTCGCCGTAGAGAATCATGGAGTGGCTAATGTCGATCATCAGTACCGTGCTCATCTGGGCTTGGTAGTGGGTTTCGTAGACTTCGAGATCGTCCTGCGTAAGTTTGAAGTCGCCGATGCCGTGGTTGATCTGGGCGTTGCGGAGGGATTCGGAGACGGCCAGTTTGTCCAGCGCATCGCCAAACTCGAAGGGGCGGCGCTCACTCGTTCGTTCATCTCCGCGGCCGGAGTAGCGGGTGGAGTGGTTGCCGCGCTTAGATTTTTTAATGTCGCCGAAGATATCCTTCAGCGCTTTCTGACGCAGCTCGCCCTCCATTTTAGCCGTGGGAGTGTAAGGTGGGCTCCCCGGGCCGTCTCCGGGCTTGATGAAGTTTTTATCGATCAGCTCCTGGATGAAGTCTCCCATCGAATAATCATCGTTCGTGAGCTCGTACTCGCGGTCTAGTTGGGTGAGCCATTGCATTGCTTCACCGACGTTACCAGAGGTATGCGTGAGTAATTCCTGGAACAATTTCAGGAGTTTATCGAAGGTACTTTCGTCGCCTTCTCCGGGTAAGTAATTTCTGAAGCGCCAGCCGATCATATTAAATTGGGTCTTGTGGTGGACTAACGGTTACGGACGCATTCTGGTTGCGTTCACTATCCTGGTAGAGCCCTTTCATGGCAAGTATTTGATGTTGCGAAGCCATAAAAGGCATCCTATTTTAGACGCGCTGCGCGCTTTTAGGCGGCCTGCGGCCTTTTTAGACGCGCTGCGCGCTTTTAGACGGCCT
>JAPKCQ010000176.1 GCA_026421165.1 Lewinella sp.
GTCCTTCACCGAAAAGGGCTTGAAGGGGGTGGAGAGGTAGGAGGTTAGAAACTAGGAACTAGGAACTAGAAGCTAGAGAGCTAGGAGCTAGTTTCTAGTTCTCTAGCTCCCTAGTTTCTAGTGCCCTAGCTTCTAGTTCTCTAGCTCCTAGCTCTCTAGTTTCTAGTTCCCTAGCTCCTAATTCTCTAGCTCCTAGTTTCTAGTTCCCTAGTTCCCTAGCTCCTAGCTCCTAGTTTCGAGTTTCTATTTAAGCAATCGTTCTTCAATCATTTCCTTAAACGCCGGCCGGTACGTATCGCTCACCGGTACCAGCGTTCCGTTGATCAGCACCTCGTCGCGGTGGACCTCTTCAACCCACTTAAGGGCGACGATGTAAGAATGGTGTACGCGCACGAATTCATCTGAGGGCAGCATTGCCGTTAGTTTCTTGAGGCTTTGCAGGGTGGTAATTTTTTTGTTCGGGGTGTGAATCCGGACGTAATCTTTCATGCCTTCGATGTAGAGTACATCCGCCAAGTTTACGCGCACGGATTTGGTGCCGTCCTTCACGAAAAGGAATTCGGGCAGGGTGTTTTCAGGCGCGGCCGCAGGCACAATGATGGTTGGAGCAGCAGGGTGGGGGAGGCTCCTTTCTTTCGTCTGCCTAATCTTCTCCACGCACTTGAGAAATCGTTCGAAGGTGATGGGTTTGAGAAGGTAGTCGGTCACATCCAGTTCGTAGCCTTCGATGGCGTATTCGGAATAGGCGGTAGTGAGTACTACTATTGGTTTTTTTTGGAGGATCTTAAGGAGGCCGATGCCGGTGATCTCGGGCATCTGAACGTCGAGGAACAGTACGTCAGGGTCATTGTCTTTGAGGAAGTCCAGTGCGGCCAGGGGGCTTGCCAGTGCTGCGAGTAGTTTCACTCCGGTGATTTTTTCCACATACTGCGTCAGCAGCTTGCGGGCCATGGGCTCATCTTCTACGATCAGGCAGGTGAGGGTCATTGGAGGTCGATTTGGAGGTGAACACGGTACCGTTCATCATCTTCCGCTACGTCGAGATTGTACTTATCGGGGTAGCTGAGGTCTAGCCGACGGCGGACGTTGGCCAGCCCGAGCCCCGAAGCTTCACGGACGGTTTTCTCGGACTGCGGCAGCAGGCTGTTCGCTACCCGGTAGTTCAGTGTTCCGTTACTAACCTTGAGGCTCACCGTGATCCAGGAGTCGCCTCCGTTGTTGCCGATGCCGTGTTTGAAGGCGTTTTCCAGAAAGGTGATCAGAATGAGCGGGGTAATGCGAGCGCCGGCTACGTCGCCTTCTACTTCGAAGGTAATGGGAACTTCTTCGTTCAGCCTCATTTTCTCGAGGTCGAGGTAGTTCTCCATGTACGCTACCTCTTTACTCAGCGGTACTTTTTCGACGTTGCTTTCGTGGATCATGTAACGCATCATACCCGAGAGCTTGGCGACTACCTCCGGCGTCTGATCAGACTTGTTGACCGCAAGGTAATAAAGGTTGTTGAGGGTGTTGAAGAGGAAGTGCGGATTTATCTGGGCTTTGAGGAAGCGGAGTTCAGAAGTCAATTGCCGGTTTTCGAGCTCACGGCTACGGGCCTCCAGCTCGAAGTAGTCTTCTACGAACTTGATCAGACCGACAAAAGCCATGACGAAGAACGTCGAGACGAAAACGTACAGCCCGAAGCGGAGGGAATACATCCAGCTGTCTTCGAAAGTAAAGCCATCCCGCAGGTACTGTTTACCGAGCAGCATTAAGTAAGCCAGGATAAGAAAGACCGGTACGTAGGTAACCACGTACTGTTCAACTTTCCCGTTTTTGAGCAGCCGGGGAAGAAAATAGAAGTAGTTGACGTAGCTGATCACCATCAGCGAGGAAATGTGGAAAAGAAAATCCGGAACGATCTGGTCCCAGTCTGGCTCTCCTCGCCGTCCGTAACTGATGGAATAGAAGAAATAGGAAGCGTACATCGCCCAGAAGGCGACGTGCAGAAATATCTTCTGGTTTTTTTGAAAAAAGTTTGGCATTGGGACTATGCTGCCACTTGGCCGCGTTTAGTGGTGTGGTATTCCTTTGAGCGTCCTGCCAATGAATACTCTGCGTTCGGTAGTAACAAAGATACTAGCATTAATCCTTTTAAAATTGCTGCTTTCTACCATCCCTTAATTTCCTTCTACCATCTGGCCATTTCTCCACGGAAGCTGGATTCTCGATGAAAAAGTCGAACGGTCGATCCTTATCACTCTCCGGTCGAACGCGCTCATACTGCTAGGGAAAACCTCCGAAGTTTGCCTCATCAAACAGTCGTCACCTCGAACGCGGCAAATTTTTACAACAATGAGAAACGTATTCTTCCTTTGCTTCTTTACCTTACTCGGCACCTGCGTCAGCGCCCAAACCATAAAAGGCCAATTGACCGACGGGGCAAGCCAGGAACCCATGGGCTTTGCCAACGTGAGTGTATACGACGCCAACGATAAGCTGGTAAAAGGTACCAGCAGTGGTATTGACGGACGCTATGAAATTATTGACCTTCCCGCCGGAACTTACCAACTGGAAGCCAGCTTCTTAGGCTATGCTACTGAAACACAGACGGTAAGCCTTACCGATGCCAAATTAACCGTTGAGGTGCCCAACATCACCCTGAGTGAAGGAGGCAATGACCTCGACGAAATAACCGTAACGGCCGAACGCGCCGTGATGGAGCTCGGCCTGGACCGGAAGGTCTTCAACGTAGAAAAATCCATCGCCGCAGCGGGCGGCAACGCTGAAGACCTGCTCCGTGAAATACCCAGCATCACTGTAGACCTCGAGGGCAACGTATCCCTGCGCGGCTCCGGTGGTGTTCGCTTTCTCATCAATGGTAAGCCCAGCGCGCTGACCCAGCAGGCGAGCTTCCTCCAAACCCTGACGGCTTCCAACATCGAACGTGTGGAAGTACTGACGAACCCCGGTGCTCAGTTCGACCCCGAAGGCACGGCTGGCCTCATCAACATCGTACTGAAGCAAAAGAGCGCCGACGGCTTTAACGCTACGGTGAGCCTCAACGCCGGTACCGGGAATAAATTCGATGGTAGCCTCGACGCCAACTGGCGGCAGGGGAAATTTAATACCACACTTGGCATCAACGGCCGCTACGACGAGCGCTTCTTCCGTGGCTTCCGCGAGCAAACGGCCACTTTCGCTGATACTTCCTACAGCCGCTACTTCACCTTTGACGGCCTGCGCCAGAACGAAAGCCAGGGCTTTAACCTCGGTACAGAATATACCCTTAGCAAACTATCTACCCTTGCCCTGAGTGGCAACTACCGGACGGGCGGCGGCGAAAGTAGCAACCTACGCACCACCGAGTTCTTTAACGCCAGTGGCGCACTTGACCGGACGAGCGTCCGTAATGAAACGGAGCCGCAGGAGGACGAGAACTACGAAATTCGGGCTGATTACCAGACCACTTTTATCAAGCCTGGCCGTAGCCTGTCCGCCAGCTTCCAGTTCAGCGAAAGTGCCCGCTCGGAAGTCGAGAATTACGAGGAGTCTATCACTGCTTCGGAGGGCATCGCCCTGGGTGAAACCCGCCAGAACAGCCCTTCAGACAATGGCCGGGTGCAGTACCTCGGCCAGCTCGACTACTCCCAGAAGCTCGGTGATAATTTCAAGTTTGAGGCCGGCTGGCGTTCCACGCTTCAGCGCCTTGATAACGTTGCCGACTTCAACGTTTTTGATGACGACCTGAATGCTTTCTTTAAAGTTGATTCTAACAGCAACCGTTTTCTTTACGACGAGGATGTCCACGCTGTCTACACTACTTTCGGCGGGAAGGTCGATAAATTCACCTTCAGCGGTGGTCTCCGTGCCGAACAGGCCTACACTACCAGCGAACTGGTGGAACCCACCGGCGAGGTGTTTACCAACGATTACTTTAAGGTTTACCCAAGTGTCTTCCTGGGGTATTCACTCTCGGAATCGAGTATCCTTCAGGCCAGTTACTCCCGCCGGGTCAACCGGCCGCGCTCCCGCTCCCTCAACCCTTTCGTTGATCGTGGCGACCCGCTGAACCTCCGTACCGGCAACCCTTTTCTGCTTCCCGAAATCATTAACAGCTTCGAGCTGAACGTACAGCAGCGCTTTGGTATGGGAACCTTCACCGGAGGGGTGTACTACCGGGCTAAGTCCGACCTGCTCACCCGCGTTACGGAAACCCTGCCTGGTGGTATTCAGATTGGTACCCGGGCCAACCTCGACCGGGGCCGCGACTATGGTGTGGAATTAATCACCACCTTCCGCCCGACTAAGAAGTTTGACCTCACGGCCTCCGCCAACGCCTACCGTACCGAAATAGACGGTAACCTCCAGGAAGGAGCCATCCAGGCTAACGGTTACAACTTCAACGCCCGCCTGCAGGGATCGTACGAACTTCCGTGGGACGTGAAGAGCCAGTTTACCTATTTCTACCGTAGCCCCGGCGTTACGCCGCAGGGACGATTTAATGGTTTTCAGGGGCTCGACCTTGGTTTCCGTAAGCCTATTCTGAACGACCTTGGTGCACTGACTTTACGCGTTACCGATGTGTTCAACCAGCGTAAGTTTAGCTACTCAACTGAAGTCAGCGGCCTGTCCACCACCAGCCAGTTTCAGCGGGAGAGCCGCATCGTTTACGTCGGCTTCCAGTACAGCCTGCGCGAAGTGAAGGGCAAGCAGAAGCGTGCGCAGGGTGGTAATAGTGGTGGGGGAGAGGACTTTTAACCCGTCCCGACGAACAGATATAAATATGGTTGATTAGTCCGTCCAGCTGCCTCGTGGTGGTTGGGCGGTTTTGTTTCTGCTAGGCCGATCTAGTGGAAGTAGTTGGCGCGGGCGCAGGTGCAGTGGAAGTTGGAGGCGCAAGGTGCATAAGCCCGGACAAACGTAAAAAACCTATTTTACCATCTCCAAGCTCAAACCACTCTTGTTTTGTCCAGACTGCTAACCTTCTTATTATTAGTTACTTTTCTCTTTGCTTGTCAGGAAGAGCAAGGGGTAAGCTTCAACAAAGACATCCGCCCGATTTTTAACGAAAAGTGCGTAGGCTGTCACGGCGGGGTGAAGCAAGCCGGCGGCTTCGGGCTGGTGTTTCGGGAGAATGCTTTGCGGGAGACGGATAGTGGTAAATTGGCCATTGTACCCGGTCGTCCGGGGCAGAGCGAACTCCTCCACCGCGTGCGGCATGAGAACCCGGACTTGCGGATGCCCTTTGAGGCGGAGCCCTTGTCTGAAGCGGAGGTTGAACTACTGGAGTTGTGGATCGACCAGGGAGCAGAATGGGAGGAACACTGGGCGTACCTGGCGCCTGAACGTCCGGATGTTCCGGTGATGGACGATGCTTGGGATCGGAACGAGATTGACGGTTTCGTGCGTACGGCGCTTCTTCAACGTGACCTTGCACCTGCGTTCAGCGCCCAAAAGAGACACCTGCTGCGGCGTGTTGCTTTCGATCTGACCGGCCTGCCGCCGAAGCCATTACTTACAGGTGAATTTATGAGCGAGTCCATTACCTATGAAATGCTGATTGACAGCTTATTGAATAGCGTTGATTATGGTGAACATTGGGCCGCGAAATGGTTGGAATTGGCCCGCTATGCCGACTCCCGCGGCTACGAACGTGATCGTGCCCGTAGCATCTGGCGTTACCGCGATTGGGTAATTCGCGCTTATAACGACGATCTGCCGTACGACGCGTTCGTCACCCAACAACTGGCCGGTGATCTGCTGCCAGAACCCACCGACGACCAGCTCGTGGCCACCGGTTTTCACCGCAATACGATGAGCAACGGTGAGGGCGGCACCGAAAACGAGGAATACCGCGTGGCCGCCGTGATCGACCGTGTGAATACGACTTGGGAGGTGTTTCAGGGCACTACCATGGGCTGCGTGCAGTGCCACGCCCACCCTTACGATCCGCTAACGCACGAAGATTTCTATACCAGTTACGCCCTGTTTAACAATACCGCCGACCACGACCACGTCTCCGAAGCACCCGTGCTGCGAACGCTGTACGCGGAGGATGAAGCGAAGTACGAGAAGCTGGAAGATTGGCTGCGCGAATATGGGAAAAAGGAGGCGCGAGCGCAGGTGCAGAAGTGGCGGATGATGATCAAAACCGGAGAGCCGATGATCCGACCTTACGATTTTGAGGCGAACGAAGGTGGCGTTTTTACGGGCCGGGCGGATGAGGATGTGCTGTTTATGAAATCCGGTAATTCCTTCCGCCTACCAGCCCGGGACCTCACGAACGTTGCCGCGCTGCACCTTAGCTACCGGCCGATGAGCCCGGCTACTATTGAGTTTCGAATTGGTGCTGTGGACGGGCCGGTGGTGGGGTCGGTTGATAGTGAAGGATGGGGGAGTATTCGGACTTTGCGGGTGCCTTTGGAGGGCTCCGTCGGTCAACTTCATTTATCCGGCAACGGTGCAGAAAAGACCAACTTATACTGCACCGTTCGTAGCGACGACACCGGCAAACTAACCGCGATCAACGCCATTGGCTACGAGCCCTATCTGCCCGGCAAACAAGAAGCTGGTTACGCAGAAGTAGAAGCCTACATCGCCGGATTACTAAAAGCCAAAGACTCCATCACGACTCCGGTCATGGTGGAAACGGAAGGAGAAAGCCGTCGTCCTAACTACTTGTTTAAGCGCGGGAACTGGCTTGTGCACGGCAAGGAAGTATCTCCCAGCGTACCCGCTCTACTCGCCGGAAAAGCTCCTCGGGAAATAGAAAACCGCCTCGACTTTGCCCGCTGGCTAACGTCTCCCGGTCAGCCGCTGACCGCCCGCGTAGCCGTCAACCGTCTCTGGGGTGCGCTTTTCGGGAACGCCTTTGTCACTACCGTCGAAGACCTCGGCAGCCAGGGCGCAAAGCCACAGCACCAGGAACTGTTGGACTACCTGGCCCTCGAATTCAGCGGACCGATGGAATGGAGCCAAAAGGCGCTGCTTCGCAAGATCGTCCTGTCGGCGACTTACCGCCAATCGTCCGCCGCTTCGCCGGAATTACTTGCCCGCGACCCCCATAACGATCTTCTTGCCCGCGGACCTCGCAAACGGCTTACGGCTGAGCAAATACGCGATCAGGCCCTCGCCGTAAGCGGGCTGCTCAGCAAGAAAATGTACGGTCCTGGCGTAATGCCACCACAACCTGACGGGCTGTGGGACGCCATCCCGTACAGCAATATGAAGTGGACAACCAGCGAAGGCGAAGACCGCTACCGCCGCGCGGTCTACACCTATCTACGCCGTTCCGTAGCCCACCCTTTACTGACCACATTTGACGGGTCTAACCGCGAAGTTTGCCTCAGCCGGCGGACGATTACCAATACGCCCCTACAAGCCTTGATGACGCTCAACGACCCCGCTTACCTGGAGGTGGCAAGGTCGCTTGCGGAGAGTGTGGCCGGGATGCCGGAGGTGAAACAAAAAATCAATGCGCTGTATGAACGTTTGTTACTGCGGCCTGCCGGGGTGGAGGAGGTGGCGGTGCTAACGCAGCTCTACGAAGAGGCGATCGCAGTCGACTCAGACGAGGAATCTGCCCTTACCGTTGTGGCTAACGCCCTGCTTAATATTGATGAATTTTTGACCGTTAGTTAGGCGTTGGTTCTCCGGCCTTTAGGCTGGGGAATCAACTACCAATCCCAACCTTTAAACCATGTCCGAAAAACGACTAATTCACGAATTCCGCCACCGCGAAGCGAGTTACCACAGTCGCCGCCACTTTCTGCGCAATTGCACACTGGGGCTGGGCGGTCTTGCGCTCGGAAGTCTGGTAGGTTGTGGTAAAACGGAGCGCCTTGCGGTTACGCCACAGGAGCGGGCAATGGAAACTGCGCTCAGTTACGCGCCGAAGGCCAAGCGGGTGATCTACCTCCACATGGCGGGCGCGCCGTCGCAGCTGGAGATGTTCGACTATAAGCCGGAGCTGGAGAAGCTGGACGGTAAGCCGTGCCCACCGTCCTTGTTGGCGGGCAAACGCTTCGCCTTCATCCAGGGGACGCCGGAGATGCTGGCCGCGCGGGCTAATTTTCAACAACACGGCCAGAGTGGTGCGTGGGTGTCCGACCTGCTGCCGCATTTCAGCCAGGTGGCGGATGAGGTGGCCTTTCTCAAAGCGGTTCATACCGAAGAGTTTAACCACGCGCCGGCGCAGCTGCTGATGCAAACGGGTAGTCCACGCGCGGGTAGACCTGCCTTTGGCTCGTGGGTAACCTACGGCCTGGGATCGGAAAATGAGAACCTTCCGGGCTTCATCGTACTTGCTTCCGGAGGGCAGGAGCCAAGCGCCGGGAAGAAGTTGTGGGGCAGCGGTTTCCTGCCGTCCATCCATCAGGGTATTCAGTGTCGGACGGCGGGGGATCCGATCCTCTACCTCAGCGATCCGGATGGGATACCGCGCGACCTGCGGGGTAAATCCATCGCCGCCATCAATGAACTAAACAAGCGGCAGTACGAAGAGGTCGGTGATCCGGAAACCCTGACGCGCATCAAGCAGTACGAGATGGCCTTCAAGATGCAGGTCTCCGTACCCGAAGTGATGGACATTAAAAAGGAGCCGGACTATATCCACGAATTATACGGTACCACACCCGGTAAGTCGACCTTCGCCAACAACTGTCTGCTCGCCCGGCGGCTAGCTGAATCGGGCGTCCGCTTCATCCAGCTTTACGACTGGGGCTGGGATCATCACGGTACTAACCGGGAGACTTCGATTGACCTCGGGCTGCCGGAACAATGTCGCGCCATCGACCGACCGATGGCGGCCTTGCTTAAAGATTTAAAGCAGCGCGGGATGCTGGAGGATACCCTCGTTGTCTGGGGCGGAGAGTTCGGGCGAACACCCATGCGTGAAAACCGGGGTGGGGTAACGATGCCTTTCTTAGGCCGCGACCACCACGGCGAAGCCTTCACGATGTGGATGGCTGGCGGCGGCGTCCAACCCGGTGTTACCTACGGAGAGACGGACGATATTGGCTATGCGGGCGTTCGCGAGCGGGCGCACGTTCACGATGTACAGGCTACGATGTTGGCCTTGCTGGGTTTTGACCATGAACGGTTTACCTATCCTTTTCAGGGGAGGGATTTTCGGCTTACGGATGTTGCTGGGCGGGTTATTCGAGCGGTTGCGGGGTAGGAGGTTGTTTTTCGCGTTCGCGCCGCTATTCTCAACTATACTCGTGTCGGGAACACGAGGTGAAAACGTTTGCCAGTACGGGCGACCGTAAGGGGTCGTCCGTACTGGCAGTCGGTGGGAGGGCCGTGTTCGCTGGCGCGAACACGTTTTCACCTCAAGTG
>JAPKCQ010000177.1 GCA_026421165.1 Lewinella sp.
ATTTTACTGGAATCGAGGTGGCCATTCAGCTTATTGAAGAACAACTACCCACACGTTTCATCCTGCTTACCTTGTTTAAGGAAGAAAAATTATTGAAGAGTGCTTTGCGCGCCGGCATTAAAGGATACCTTCTTAAGGATAGTAGCGAGAGCGAAATATTGGCAGCCATCAACGCTGTGGCCGAAGGACGGGCCTACGTCAACGCAAGCTTAACCTACCTGCTGATCAACCAGGATCGCGACGCCGACGCGCCTCTGCAGCAACTTTCCGACCATGAACGTAATATCCTACGCCTCATCGCTAGAGAGAAGACTACCGCAGAGATTGCTGATATGCTGTTCCTAAGCCCGAAGACCATCGCTAACCACCGGAACAACATCAGTAAGAAGTTGGGGTTGCCCGGAGAACAAAATGGCTTGCTAAAATGGGCACTTGCCCGCCGGGACGAGCTTTAGGGAGGCTGAAGAAGAGCCAGTCTCTTAGCCATTTGCGACGACGGCCTTCTCTCTTAACTGCTCTGCCTTATTCTCCGTTTTGGACGTGAATGATAGGCCCGTTTGGAATACGTACACCAGGGGGATGAGCAGGAGTGTGGCACCCAGAAGAAATACCATTGAGGGTGAGGCGAATATCTTTCCGCAGGACAGTACTCCTAATATGATTACCGTAGAAAACGGTAAAGAGCAGGCAAGTACGTTGAGGGCTAAATTGATGTTGAACACGGGGTCTTCTCCTTCTTTTTGTAAAGCATCTACGGCGGACATGTGAGCGAAGGGCCAGAAACTAACGGCGGACTGTGGAAAGATGACAAGCAGCAGCGCCATTGCCGGAGCCATTGCGGGTAAAAAGAGTATGGCGAAACCGCTCAGTAATAAACCTACTCCGGCCCGGAAGGCAAGGAACCTCAGAATTATTGCTATTTCTCGCCGCTCAAACTTGACGGCCATGCCAATGAAGAGCAGCACAACCGGTGTCATCAGTGCGGCAAGACGTACGGCGGTTGTTTCCAAAAAAGAGGGGAGTGCCTTTGCGTCGAGACCCAGGTAGAGCATCACTACAGCTGTTACGATCACTAGGTTTACGGGCTCGCGCAATAGAGAGAGACCAAGGTCCCTTAGTTTTGATTGACGGCCAGGGCTTTCGTTAAGGTCTCCGGTACTTTTTTTCTTGGCTGTATAGTACCAGTTCATGGCGAAGAGGTAGAGGATGATGAGTACGAACACCTTATTGCCAACGTCGGTCAGGGCTGCCATCGCTAAGGCTTCGTCGCCCAGGTATTCGACCACGAACGGAAAGCAACTCAGGCCGGGGGCCAGAGAGGGTAGGAGCAGCAACATCGTCCTTCTGTTATTCGGCTTATCTGCAAAGCCCAGTTTAGGGAGCATCGCACGAATTATATAAAAGAAGATAAAGTTCAAGGCTAAAGCCCCAACGGGGAGTAGCAATAGCTTAGTCGAAATACTGATTTTTAGTAAAGCAACAAAAATCGTAGCGGGCAAAACAACGGAGAGGATGAGCACCTTCACACCCTTTAAGTCATGCTTACCGTTAAGCTTCGATTGAAGAAAATAGCCGGCAGCGATGAGCAAGAGAAATACAAACGTTTTTTCTAGTGCGGGATTCATGTGGTCGGTTTTGGGAAGGCGATTAGAAGAAATGAAAAAGGGGAGAGGCAAAAGCCATCTCCCCCCGTATTCTTAAAAAAGAAAAAATATCGTAAGCTTAATACGGGCTCCATCTAGGTGAAAAGGGTGTTCACCGTGTTGTTAAACCAATACTTCTTCAAGGGCGGCAAGGAACATTTCCATTTCTTCCGGTTTGCCCATACTTACACGGCAGTAATCATCTCCGAAAATATCGAAGGCACGAACGCCTATTCCTTTAGCGAACATGGCGTCCAGAAAAGGCTTACCCTTCATACTGATCGGGAAAATCATGAAACTGGTGTGGGAGGGGACGGGCTTGAAGCCGAGCCGTGTCAGCCCAGCCATGGTTTGGGCGCGTGCATCCGCCGTACCCTTTACGCTCATCTTCTGAAATTCAGTGTCTTCCAGGCTGGCCATCGCACCCATCAGACTTGTCTTACACAGGCTCATATAACCGCGCCAGATAGTATTGACTTTTTCGAGCATTTCGGGTAGCATTACGCCATAACCAATGCGCAGACCGGCCATGCCGTGTACCTTACTAAAGGTGCGTGCCACTACTACGTTCTTCCCTTCCTTAATCATGGATACCATCGACTTGCTCTTGTAGTCCGGCAAAAATTCTAGGTAGGCCTCGTCCACAAAGACGGTAGTTTCATTAGTCGCCACCTTGCGGATAAACGCCCTAATGTCGTCGGAGTCCGTCAGGGTTCCGGTAGGGTTATTAGGGTTACAGATGTAGACCATCTTGGTGTCCTTATCCACTGCCTTTGCCATGCCTTCCAGATCGTGTGCCCAGGTATCGGTAAGGCGCACTTTTTTCCAGTCGGCCTTCATGGCCATGGCGGTTTTAATTAGCGACATGTAGGCCGGGTCGGCTGCGACGAGGTTGCCACCGTCCATGAAGTGCATAATGGCCATCTTTTCAAGAACGTCCGATGAGCCGGGAGCGAGTAAGATGTGGTCTTCGGAGACGCCCTCAAATTCGGCAATCATTTTACGCAAATTATCGGCGGCTTCGTGCTGGTAGCGGTTTCCTGTTTTGGCGGCATCCATAATGGCCAAGCGTGCTTTGGGGCTGGGCCCCCAGGGGTTTTCGTTGGCCAGTAGGCGGGCCTTTAGTTTAGGCCTTTCAGCATAGTAGGCTTTCTCCCATTCCAGGCTCGGAAGAATTTCACGGACGGCAGCGTGACGGGGCAATAGACCGGGAGCGGCGTTGAGGACAATTGAAGGGGCGGCAAGGAGGCCTGCCCCCGCAAGTGATGCTTTCCGCAGCCAGTCGCGGCGGTTAAAGGTGGTAGTACTGGTCATCTGGGTAGTAGTTTGATGTTCTATTACTATTTGACAACAATCTACGAATCCGGTTCTGGCGAGCCCAGACAATTTGAGGCCGAACTTGTTATGTTCAACGGTACGTTGGGGCCTTAAAAAATCACCATACTAGTCCCGCTGCTGCTTTATGATGCACTTGCGGCCGCACACTTCATCAAACAGCTGCTTAGTAGTCGTTTTACACGAAGCGTCAACCACTCTAAGTGATTGGTTCTTATATTGCCCCACTTTAAGTACACTTAGTACACTCACTTCACCTACAAGACTTAGGGACCATGCAATTAGAAGGCTTAGACCTAACCATCTTCGGCGTCTACATCGTCGGCGTTATCATTTTCGGTATATGGATATCGAACCGCGACAAATCAGCTACGGCCAGCGATTACTTTCTGGCCGGCCGTAGCCTTCCCTGGTGGGCGGTTGGTGGCTCCCTCATCGCTTCTAATATTTCTGCCGAACAGATCATCGGGATGAACGGATCGGGCTTCGAGCTCGGACTGGCCATCGCCACCTACGAATTGATGGCCGCCATCACGCTCATCATCGTTGCGAAGTTCCTCCTACCGGTTTTCTTGAAAAAAGAAATCTACACGATGCCGCAGTTCCTCGAAGAACGGTATGATGGTACGGTTCGGACGATCATGTCCGTGATGTGGATCGCGCTGTTCGTTTTTGTCAATATCTCTACGGTACTCTACCTGGGCGCGCTGGCAATCGAGCAATTGCTGGACGTCCCGCTGTACATGGGGATTATCGGGCTGGTGCTCTATTCCGCATGTTTTTCCATCTTCGGTGGACTTAAAGCGGTGGTCTGGACCGACGTCGTGCAGGTAGTCGTACTGCTGCTTGGTGGAACGATTGCAGCTTGGGGTATTCTCAGCTTTGTGGGTGATGGTAGCGTCCTCACCGGTATCGCTGAACTGTACCGCGTCTTACCGGGTCACTTCGAGATGCTCTTTGAGCCTACTGATACTTACATCAGTAAAGCGGCGACCACGGAACTGGCAACCGGCCTGGACTTTTCCGGACAACCGACCGAGCTGGTGGCCGGCGATGAAGTAAAGAGTAGCTTCAACCTGCTACCCGGCATGGCCTTGCTTCTGGGTGGTATGTGGATCGTGAATACTTACTACTGGGGCTTCAACCAGTACATCATCCAGCGGGCCCTAGCGGCCAAGAGCCTCGCGGAAGCTCAGAAGGGTATCGCTTTCGCGGCCTTTATGAAGCTTTTTATTCCCTTCTTCGCCGTTCTTCCCGGCATCGCGGCCTACTACCTGCTTACGGAGAAGGGTATTGACGTAGACATCGATAAAGCCGATCAGGTCTTTCCCTGGGTGCTTGGTAACTACGTAGGCGTAGGCTTTAGGGGCCTCACCTTTGCGGCCCTGGTGGCGGCGATCGGCTCCTCCGTGAGCTCCATGGTGAACAGTGCCTCCACGATCTTTACGATCGATATCTATAATAAATTTATTAACCCGTCCGCCAGTCAGAAGCGGCAGGTAACTATGGGGCAGGTCGCTGCTGCGGTATCCCTCATCATCGGTGCAATTGTGGCACCCGCGCTGGCTTCTGCCGATCAGGTTTTCCAGGTCATTCAGGAGTACACCGGCTTCCTGAGCCCGGGTGTGTTGGTGGTGTTCATCTTTGGTATGTTCTACCGCCGGGGCACCGCTCGTGCCGCATTGGTGGTCATTCTGCTGGGGGTACCGCTTTCTCTGTTCTTCAAATTCTTGCTGCCTGATCTAGCTTTCCTCGACCGGATGGCGCTGATGTTCCTCATCTCTAGTGCCTTGATGATCTTGCTCAGCGCGGTAACCAGCAAAAAGGCGGCCGAGCCGTCTCTCAACGAAGCAGTAAGCGATGCTTCGGCGGATGCGCTTACTCACAGCGCTTCCCCCAAGACCATTATTAAAGACATGACCATTCGTAACGGCATCGCTCTGATTGTGATTGTGATTGGAGTGTGTACGGCCATTCGCCTGTTTGTACAACCTGTTCCCGGCGTGCCGGACTGGGCGGTGTACCTCTTTGGCGCCCTCTCTGTAGTCGTATTGGTCCTTATCTATACCGATAAGCAGGAAGAAGACCATAAAGCTATTGATCTCGAGCCTTCACTCTTCCGTACGCGGATGGGCTTCAACATTTCGGCGCTTGCCGTACTGTTGATCCTGGCCTTGATTTACGGCTTCCTTGCATAAGGTTGGTGGGCAAAGATGTTAAAGTAACGGCTGTCAGGACACAGGTTTCCGGCAGCCGTTATTTTTTTGGCGAGCACGCAGGTACAAGGAACGTTAAAGGGCTATGGACAGAACACTGCCCCGTTCGAGCCCTGCCGGGGCGAGCTGCTGGGTCGCAAAACGACTAAATACACGACGTCTTTGTTACTCCGCAACGGTTGAACCCGGCCCATAAGGCCTCGGCATGGACGATGTTACCCTGCTAGAGCCATAATCAACCCCCCAAAACTACCCTTAGCTTCAAACAACGAATCATTGTATACCGTAGCCCGCAGCCGGAGATTATGCGGTAGCTCATCACGCAGCTCAAACTCAATCATGATGTTGCCGAAGACTTGATCCATCAGCACGTCGTTGTACAAGATGTTGGGCTTCAGGTAATGGCGTTCCTGCGTTTCAATCCAGTGGTTGCGCGGGAAGATGCGCCGGTCTGAGATGTCTGAGCGGTAGTCGAGCGTGAGGACCCGCTCCTTTAAATAGTGGGAGAAGTGGTTGATTTCCTCGCGGGTATAGTTCATCTCCCGGAAGTAGATCACAAAGCCTTGGGAGCTTTGGACGTTGAGGAAGCCGATGGTCTCGTCGGTGCCGCGTCCGTCTTTATGGCGACCATACTGGTGGCTGAGCCAGTCGAGCAGACGGCGGGGGCCAGCGGTGGTTTTCCAGTGTTCGTAGGCCGTGAGCTCCTCGTCACTCCGTTGGATGAGCTCGTGAACGGTGGGGACCGAAGGAGAGGAGTTCTCTGCCTCGGTGAAAATGCTTTTTATTTGGTTCCAGAAGGTCATGGGGGAGAGGACTGTGAAGGGTGGCTCCGGACGAGGGCCGGGTCAGGGTCTCGGACTGCTTCCGAGCTTATCTAAAGGATAATCGCTTTGCGGTAGCTTGTGTTGGAGGTGTGGCATATGTGACCGGTGTTGAAGGTGTTGCTGAAGATGGGGCTGGCTTTAAATACTACAGCCTAAAACCTTCCTATTTAATCTGGTTAAACTGATCACGGCCTCTAAAGTTGGTGACCTCTCCTCGGTACTTCAGCTCGCGCCCGGGGGAGTAACCGAAATCTGCGTGCGGGAGAACGCGGTTGAGGGTTTTGGTGACTAGTTTGAGATCGGCAGGTTTTAGGCCGAAGGTGTGGATATCGCCGCTGGTTTCCACGAGGTGGAGGGTGCCTGTAGAAACTGTTTTGAAGCCGAAGGGCATTCGCTCGGTTATCAGGCCGTAGACCCAGACGATTGATTCTGGCTCCTCGCGGAATTGCCTGCGCCAGAAAGCAAGAGGTTGATCGGTCAGGATCCTGAACAGCCACCACAAGGCGGCCGAACAGCCAATACCACCGAGCAGCGCCCATCCTAAATACTGAGACGTTGCGCCCACAACGATGGACACCAGGGATAAGAGGATCAGAACGATGGCAGCGAACTGCTGCTGCTGGCGTTCCCTTTCCATGCTGTTCCAGAGGGGTTGAAGCCCGGGATGGCTTACTATGCGCTTGTTTGTTGGCATGGAGGTGTAATGCTATTTGGGAAGGTTAGGTTCAGGAGGGATGTTGATGTTTTGGAGGAGGCCAGGAAACTCCGGACGCAGCGTAGCGGAGTCCGGGGTCCGAGGGCCCGGGCCGGTAATTCCGGTTCGAATCGCCCTGCCTTCATCCTTTCCATTGTACCTGCGTTCGCGCCAAAGTAAATGTTGTGAAATTAAATATATGTTAAGGCGTGAACGAAGATGTTTTCAAGTAGATTGTATTGCTTTGAAAAACAGTATGTTGTTGCTAATTGTAATCCGTTTGTATGTTGTTTTATTCATGCTTTTATCCAAACTAAGCCCTTGTTAGCGGGTACTTTTGGATATGATAACCGCCAAGCAATTAAACTTAGACCACCTCGCCGCACCCGTCCGTGACGATATTCAGGAGCTTTCAGACCGTATTTACGCCTACCAGCGGATGCAGGAGGATGAAGACCGTTTTAAGCATTACCGCCTTACGCGGGGTGTCTACGGCCAGCGGCAGCACGGCGTGCATATGTTTCGGACTAAGATTCCGTTTGGTCACCTGACGCCTGATCAATTGATCGCTTTGGCGAATATGTCTGAAAAGTATACGAACGGCCGGTTGCACATCACGACGCGCCAGAATATCCAGATGCATTACGTGAAATTGAACGACAGCGTGAAGGTGTGGGAAGACCTGGCGACAGCCGGTATGACCGCCCGCGAAGCCTGTGGCAATACCGTGCGCAACATTACCGCCAGCCCCCTCGCTGGCGTGGACCCGAACGAACCGTTTGACGTGACGCCCTACGTGCAGGCTTCCTACGAATTCTTCCTGCGCAATCCAATTTGCCAAGAAATGGGCCGGAAAATAAAGCCCGCATTCTCGAGCAGCGAGCAGGACTCCGCCTTTACTTACTTTCATGATTTTGGCTTTATTCCCCGTATTCAAAACGGTGTGAAGGGCTTCAAAGTCGTCATCGCCGGAGGTCTGGGAGCCGTTTCTATGATCGCCCCTACGGCCTACGAATTCCTCGAAGCAGACCGCATCATTCCTTTCATGGAAGCCTCCATTCGCGTATTCGACCGCTACGGCGAGCGTGAAAAGCGGATGAAAGCCCGGATGAAATACCTACTGAAGGACCTCGGCCTGGAGCAATTCATGGCCATGGTAGAGGAGGAGATGACCGCCATTGAGCACCAGACCTTTGCCATCGACGAATCTTTCGCCGCTCCTCTGGGGGATATTCCCGCAGACAACTTCGAACCCGCCCAACCGCTTCAGGCCAAACTCTACGCCGAATGGCTGAAGACCAACGTCTCGGAACAAAAGCAGGGCGGCTACCGCGTCGTAGCCATCCGCGTACCCCTTGGCAACCTGGAAGCAGAACAGAGCCGTTTGCTGGCCGGCCTAATCAAAGAATTTGCCAGCGATGATATACGACTGAGTGTTCAGCAGGGCATGGTGTTGCGTTACGTGACACCCTCTGCCCTGCCGCACTTATTCAACGGCCTCTACGCCCTCAACCTAGGCCTGCCGGGTTACGACACTACCGCTGATATCACGGCTTGCCCAGGTACGGATACTTGCGCGCTCGGCGTGACCAATTCCACCGGCCTGGCCTCCATTCTGGAAGACCTCGTTCGTGACGAATTCCCCGAGATGGTAACCGAGAACGACATCCGCATCAAGATCAGTGGCTGCATGAACGGTTGCGGCCAGCACATGGCGGCCAACATCGGTTTCCACGGCTCCAGTATCCGGGTGGGGCAAAAAATCGCTCCGGCGATGCAGGTTGTGGTAGGCGGTGGTATTACGGAGGACGGACGTGGCTTCGTAGCCGAAAAAGTCATCAAAGTACCGACCCGCCGTATCCCGCAGGCCGTCCGCGACCTCTTTAACGATTATAAAACGAATACTAACGCAGGCGAGTACTACAACGATTACGTAGTCCGCCAGGGCAAACGTTACTTCTACGATATACTGAAGCCGCTTGGCGATGCTAAAACCATCACCCCGCAAGAGTTCTACGACTGGGGCCAGGACAAAGAATACATCCAGGAAATTGGGGTAGGCGAATGTGCCGGCGTCAGCCTCGACGTGGTTGGTGCCATTCTTAACGATGCCTCCAACAAAGTAATCTCCGCCGGCGAAGCTTTAAATGCCGGCCACGAAAAGGACGCTGCTTACCACGCCTACTCCGCTATGATTACCGGAGCCAAAGCCCTGATGCTGGCAGAAGATAAGAAGTGTAATACGCACATCGGTATCCTTCGCGACTTCTCCGAACACTTCGGTAACCGTTTCAGCGAGGCGGTTCCCTTCGAAGAGTTTGTGCTGCGGATCAAGAAGCAGGAGCCAACTATCGCTTTCGTCACTGAATACCTAGCGGATGCCCGTGCCTTCGTCTCCAAGGCGATTAAGACGCGGGAGGCGCAGCTGGATAAGGTTGTTGTGGGCGAATATTATAAAGCCTGATTAGACGCTGCGCTTTTAGACGCTGCGCTTTTAGACGGCCTTCGGCCTTTTAGTAGCGAACTTAAATATTAGTGATGATTAATGATTCTCGGATAGATATAAATGCTGCTGCTAAAAGCGTAGCGTCTAAAAGGGCG
>JAPKCQ010000473.1 GCA_026421165.1 Lewinella sp.
TCCTGGCTTTCTGCTCTGCCTTTCGCAGCATGGCATTTTTCTCTTCGTAGTGGTCAGCTTTTGCGGTAAACCTTCCGCTTTTCTCGTTCCACTCTGAAGGAAATGCACTCTCTCCCAAGGAGATGAAATGTTCTTTTCCAAAGTAGAGTCTTAGCCTTACAGGATACTTGTCATTTTTAAGTGGCCTGCACTTATATAGTGCGCTCTGTATTGACATTGTATTGAAATGGGATAAAAATTACGTTTATCCATATTCGTATACAACTTATTAATAGCACTTTAAAAACTAAAAGCAAGTGCTTTTACTCCTGGGGGGCGTGGGGCCGCAAGTTCGAATCTTGTCATCCCGACCAAGTTCAAAAAGGTCAACTCGCTTAGCGGGTTGGCCTTTTTGCGTGAAAGGAAGGTCAAAGGGATAAGGTTCCGATCCTATTTCAACGTCTTCACCAGCAACTTCCCCATAAGCCCGTAGGCCTTCGTCGTCGGGTGCACCCCGTCTTCGGCCAGGTCCTTGTCCATGCCGTTTTGGTCGTTCTTGAGGGCGGAGTGATAGTCGAGGTAGCGGAGGCCGCGCCGCGCGGCCAGCTGTTGTATCCCCTCGTTGAGGCGGACGATGTCTGCGGACCGATCCCCCAGTTCCCGCCGCCACTGAAACTGGGTAGCGGGCAATACGCTGGCCAGCACCACGTCAATGTCGTAGGCTTCGGCCAGGTCGATCATTGATTCGATGTTGCCGAGGGTGAAGGCCCGATCGTAGGGGCCGGTGTTTTCGGCCACGTCGTTGGTCCCGATGTGAATCACGACGGTCTCCGGTTGCAGGTCGACCACGTCCTGGCGGAAACGAATCAGCAGCTGCGGCGAGGTCTGCCCGCTGATGCCCCGACCGACAAAGTTGTTGCGGGCGAAGAAATTGGTATCCAGGCGCGCCCAGGCATCGGTGATAGAATTACCAATCAGCACTACCCTACCCTTCGCTGGTTTGCCCTTCAGTGCGGCATTGGCCGCGCGGTAGCGATCGCGGCCGCCAAAGTCATTACTCAGTTGTATCAGGTTCATCTGCTGTCCTTTTTCCACCTTCTCTTCACCGTACAGGATTTCGTATTTATTGGGGTTGCGTTTCTTGCGGAGGCCGTGGCTGCGCAACCAGTCGGCCAGGCGTTCGTACCAGCCGTCAATGGGTAAACCCTGCTGGTTCATCCCGAAACCGTGCCCACCGCGCTCGTAGACGTGCAGCTCTGCGGGTTGGCCTGCGGCGGACCACTTTTCGTAGATATTGATGCTCATCGGCATCATCCCGTATTCATCGTCTCCGGCAACGGTAATGAAAACCGGTGTGGTATCCGTAGGTACCTGGCCACCGATCACCGCCGCCTCGTAGGCGTAGATAGGGACAATGAAGTTGGGCCGATTTTTGTTTTCAGCGTTGTAGGCTACCGACAAGGTTACGGTACCACCGGCGGAGAAGCCCAGGAAGCCGATCTGATCGGGTTTAACGCTGTACTTCGCTGAGTTGGCCCGCACGTATTCCATGGCCTTGAGGCCATCGGCGAGGGCCATTTCCACGATGAGGGCATCCTGTTCTTCGCGGGCTTGGCGGTCACCGGTAGGCTTCTCCGGCTCGAAGGGGGAGCCCGTAGTGGTATGGCCAATGCGGTACTTCAGCACGAAGGCGGCGATGCCTTTTTCAGCGAGCCATCTGGCCACTTCCCTGCCTTCATGCTCCATGGCCAAAACGCGGAAACCGCCGCCGGGGGCGATGATCACGGCCGTTCCGGTGGCCTTGAATTTCGAAGGGAGGTAAACCTCCAGGGTAGGGGTAGTTACGTTGTAGATCACCTCTACGTCGAGCCCATTATCGTGGGCCTTTCCTTCGCTCCAGTCCCAGTCTTCCGATCCGGGGGCGGGGCCGTCGTAGAGCTTGATGACTTCCTGGGCGAAGCTGGGTTGTAGGGCCAGGACGAGAAGTATGGTTAGCAGTTGTTGCATGGTCAATGTATTGGAGGACAGTGCTCCAAATCTGAAGCTTAGAGCTTGTTTA
>JAPKCQ010000178.1 GCA_026421165.1 Lewinella sp.
AACCCTCCAGCAAATCGACGAGATCGAGCGGCTGAAGACCTTAATGACGCTTTCTACCGTAAAAGATTCCAAATTACTGCCCTACGATTATGACGGGGAGTAACTGATAAAATATGGGTAGTATCTTTGTCTTTAGTATGCCAAATCAAGAGTCTACCAGTATTTCGGAATTTGATATTATTGTCGTCGGCGCTGGCCCTGGCGGAAGCACCTTTGTGCACTGTATGGCCGGTAGTGGGCTAACGATCGCGCTTATTGATAAAGCCACTTTTCCCCGTGAAAAAGTTTGTGGGGATGCCATTCCCGGTACCGCCGTACGCGTTGGCAAAAGTATCCAGCCAGACTTTTGGAAAGGGTTGGATGCTCTGCATCCCGTCAGGCGTGCCCGCGGCGTTTCCCCTAGTGGGATCGTCATGGACCTGGAATACGTCACCGAAGGATATACTTGTTCACGTCTGGACTTTGACGACTACCTCGTTCAAACGGCAAAAACATATCCCGGTCTGACCACTTATTTTGGGCGAAAAACGAAAGATGTTGTCCGTTCAGAAGGTATGCATCTGGTGACGCTGGACAACGGCGAACAGCTTTCCGCAAGGTTGATCATCGGGGCTGATGGTGCACACAGTACTGTCGCAAGAAAATATACAGACACTAAGCTTGACCGTAATCACCACTGCGCCGCTGTGCGCGCATATTACCGTGGGGTAGAAGGTATTGGCCATGATCGGCTGACCGTTTATTTCCTCAAAGACTATATGCCTGGCTATTTCTGGATATTTCCGCTGGAAGACGGCTTGTTTAACGCCGGTTTTGGGATGCTCTCCCGGCAGGTATCCGAAAACCGGATTGATCTGCGTAATAGCCTGGACCAGATTATCCAGGAGGATCCCCAAGTGAAGCAGCATTTTGAAAACGCTGTACAGGAAGGGAGAAATGAAGGGTTTGGCCTGCCTCTTGGCTCTCGAAACGTTCCCCGTTCGGGCGATGGCTTCATGCTGCTCGGCGACGCTGCCGGCCTGGTCGATCCAGTTACCGGAGAAGGAATTGGGAATGCCATGATTAGCGCCGAGTTGGCCGCAATATCGGCGCGGGAAGCATTTGCCACAAACAGTATGGACGGGAAGCTCCTCGCGGCTTATGACCGTGCGATCATCAAAAAATTTGGATCAAACTTTCGCATTAAATATTGGGCACAACTCCTCCTTGCGGACCGGCCCTGGCTCATAGAGGGTCTCCTGCGTTTTAAGTGGAGCTCAAACCTGATCCAGTGGGTCATTAAAAAAGTGGTATAGCTTATGTCTATCCTTAAAGTAGGTGTCATCCAACAGGCGAATATAGCTGATCGTGCTGCCAACATCTCTAAATCAGCTAAGGAGGCAAGGCAGTGTAAAGCTGAAGGAGCTGACCTGATTGTCTTTCAGGAGCTACACACGGGCCTCTACTTTTGCCAGACAGAGGACACCACCGTCTTCAATCAAGCGGAAACAATCCCCGGTCCCAGCACCGAATATTTCGGTGACCTGGCGCGGGAACTAGATTGCGTTTTGGTGATTTCTCTTTTTGAGCAACGTGCTCCTGGTCTTTGCCACAACACCGCCGTCGTTATTGAACGCGACGGAACCATTGCCGGTAAGTACCGGAAGATGCACATCCCCGACGACCCCGCTTACTACGAGAAATTTTACTTTACACCGGGGGATTTGGGCTTCACACCCGTGCAGACCAGCGTTGGTAAACTCGGGGTTTTGGTTTGCTGGGATCAGTGGTACCCAGAAGCCGCCCGCCTGATGGCACTTGCCGGCGCGGAATTACTGATTTATCCCACCGCCATCGGCTACGAAACCAGCGACGATAAGGAAGAGCAGGCTCGGCAGCGGGATGCATGGCTGATCTCTCAGAGAGCACACGCCGTTGCCAACGGACTGCCCATAGTCTCCGTTAACCGAACCGGATTTGAGGAAGACCCGAGCGGTGTAACCAGGGGGATTCAATTCTGGGGATCTTCCTTCGTGGCCGGGCCGCAGGGGGAATACTTGTGGCGGGCTCCGCAGGATGAGGAAGTAACTACTGTCGTAACCATTGATCGGGCCCGTACGGCGGACGTCCGCCGCATCTGGCCTTTCTTTCGGGACCGGCGGATTGATGCCTACGGGGGCCTTACTAAACGTTACCTGGATTAACGGGCGAGGGGCTGTGTCCTACGGTCTGCACGCATCTTTATAAGGATATCATTTCTCCAACATTACCGCCCTGCTGGGGGGCGACCTTTTAGCTTCGTTGCTACTCGTACTTCTATTCCACTGGAATCCGGAGGGATACCAGTACCTCATCCCCAACCAAACTACCGAAAAGAAAGGGGCCGTCAATACCAAAGTCGCGCCGGTTGACCGTCAACTCTCCGGAGAAGATATTGTCTTTAAAATCAAAGGGGATGGCGACCGCCTTACTCTTCCCGTGGATTGTCAACTGACCGTCGACGGTATAACCAGTATTGGTTTTCTGAAAGGAATGGGACTGGAAATTGATTCGGGGGAACTGTTCCGCGTCCAACCAGCTATCGCCTATGGCGTGCTTGTCCTTCGTTTCATTTCCGGTATTGATGGTCATGGTGGCTACCGAGACGTCGAAATTAGCGTTAGCGATATCATCGGCTGTAAATTCAATGGTACCCTGAAGGTCGGTAAAAGTACCTTCGGCTTTTTCCGTAGAGAACTTGATGGTGTAGGCGTCAGTAGGTTCCCAGTTGTAGGTGTATATAGAGGTTAGGAGGCCGAAAGTAGCCAGGAAGATTAAAGCTCTCATGGTATTGACGTTTGAAATTGAAAACCTGTTGAGGGGAAAGGATGTTGACCTGATCTCGCTACCTTAACAGACCTTAACCATTTGGCCGCTTAAAAGGTGTCGAAGAGGGACGGGCCGCCGGAGTAATCCCGACGGCCCGTTCCAATGTACGTTAGGCTAAAAGTCTAACTAGCTATGCTAGAACAGCTTTCACCGCATCAGCTGCATCCTGCAGCGTAATGGCGGAGCGAACGTTCAGCCCGGAGTTGTCGATCATCTCTTTAGCGACAATGGCGTTTGTACCCTGGAGGCGAACGATGATTGGCACCTTGATGTTACCGATGTTCTTGTAGGCATCGATCACGCCCTGAGCAACACGGTCACAGCGGACGATACCGCCGAAAATGTTGATCAGGATAGCTTCCACTTTCTCGTCACGTAGGATCATACGGAAGGCTTTCTCTACACGCTCGGCGTCGGCGGTACCACCTACGTCAAGGAAGTTGGCGGGTTCTCCACCGGAGAGCTTGATGATGTCCATCGTCGCCATTGCAAGGCCGGCGCCGTTTACCATGCAACCGACGTTTCCGTCGAGGTTGACGTAATTGAGGCCGTACTCGCCGGCTTCCACTTCAACCGGGTCTTCTTCCGAGGTGTCGCGCATTGCGGCGATATCTTTGTGACGGTAGAGGGCGTTGGCGTCTACGCTGAACTTACAGTCAACGGCGATGATCTCGTCGTTAGCGTTGTGTAGGGTGGGGTTGATCTCAATCATCGCAGCGTCGGCACCGAGGTAGGCGGCGTAGAGCTTGTAGATGAACTTGGTCATGTTTTTGAACGCCAAACCGGAGAGACCGAGGTTGAAGGCCACTTCGCGGGCGTTGAACGGCTGGATACCTAACTCGGGGTCGATGTAAGTCTTTAGTACGAGGTGCGGCGTTTCTTCGGCGACGGCCTCGATGTCCATACCACCCTGAGTAGAGTGGATGATTACGTTTTGCTGGCGGGCACGGTCTAGCAGGATGGAGACGTAGTACTCTTTACATGCGTCGAAATCAGGGGCGTAAGCGTCTTCGGCAACAAGGATCTTATTGACCTGCTTACCGGGCCCTTCCATACCACCGGGGGTCTGGGGCGTCTTCAGCTGCATACCTAGGATATCGTTGATGTAACCCTTAGCCTCGTCACGGTTTTTGGCCAGTTTTACGCCACCGCCTTTACCGCGACCACCTGCGTGAATCTGTGCTTTGATGACGGCGAAACCGCTGCCTGTCTCCTTGGCTAACTTATCGTACAGTGCCAGTGCTTCTTCTTTGGTATCGGCCGCATGGCCGTTCTGGATTGGTACGCCGTACTTGACCAGAATGCTCTTGCCTTGGTATTCGTGGAGGTTCATATTTGGGGCTTTCTTGAATGTGAGGGCGAAGATAAGAAAAGTCAAGTAGTCAAGTAGTCAAATAGTCACTTGTAGTAGCAGCATGAACTTCGTTGATGCCGTCTCCACCATCGTCACGAGCATACTCACCATCAGAATGACGTACTGTTTTACACGTGTGCCCCCACTGCTCAAGCTTGTTGTAAATAGTATATTCATCAGTATTTACGACTGTGCCTTGAGGCATGTGATCGCAAATATGTGCTTTAATTGTTACTCGTTTTTTAGTATTAAATGCTTTGGAAACAAGCAACCCATCACGCTTAACGCTCCCTAGAACGGATGTCTTTTTGCTGGCTGAAGTTCCACGGCCATGGCACTCTTTTAAACGATCCCTTCCCGTAGCTTCTTCGCCATTTACTGAGCTATTCTCTCCGTCATATCGAGTTCTTTGGTAACCTGTCGGTTCGATAAGTTTAGTCTCATGAGATACAGGGTCAACACCCATACCTCAAGTGACTTATTGCTGTCTTGGAATACGGTACCCTTCAAATCGTTGAATCCGTGCTGGTAACCTCGACAATTGTACTTTTGTAGTCGCTTTTAGTGGCTACACTTACTGCTCTTCACGACGATACCGCTTTGGTAACAAGGGCAAATAAGGTTAGTAACCCCAGCGGACGCTACGCAAAAAGCCGTAGTATTTAGTGTCGGTTACTAAGTAGAGAATGTCATGTTTAAATTCCATAAGTGATGACAAGGTTCCTCATCTGATGCACTTCACTCAAGAGCGATTTTTTTGAGGCAATTTTGACAACAAGGCTGCTCGAAATATTTTGAACGTAAAAAATTAGATGAAATGACGTTTTGTATCTGTTCACCTAACTTAATGTACTTATTTTTCAGATGAAAAAACTAACAATCATAGGTGGAGGTCCTGCCGCGCTCATGCTCGCGGCACAGTTAGACACGAAGAAGTATCAGGTGGTGTTATGTGAAAAGAAAAAGACAGTAGGCCGGAAATTTTTAGTGGCTGGTGAAGGTGGCTTGAACCTGACGTACTATTCTTCCCTCAAGGAACTCACCGCGAATTATTCTCCGAGTGAATTCATGGACCCGATCATTCGTCAGTTTACCAATGAAGATTTGATAAGCTGGTTAGGTGACCACGGGGTTCCTACATTCACAGGGTCAAGTAAAAGGGTATTTCCGGTTACGGGATTAAAGCCGATTGAGGTGCTTAATAAGTTCGTAACGAACCTATCAACTAAGAAAATAGAATTTCAGCTAGGCACAAAATGGATAGGTTGGAACGAGAAGGGGCATTTGTGCTTTGAAGGATCCGGGGCTATCGAGTCTGATATTGTCGTATTTGCTATGGGTGGAGCAAGTTGGAAGGTGACTGGTTCTGATGGCGAGTGGGCTAAACCCTTTACGGCGTGCGGGGTGAGTGTACGTCCGTTTCGACCTGCTAATTGCGCTTTCGGTGTAGACTGGAATAAGAATTTTATCAAGGCACATGAAGGGAAACCTTTGAAGAACATTGCATTGGCCTACAATGGTTATTTTTCTAAAGGTGAGCTGGTCATTTCCAAATTTGGTCTTGAGGGCAATGCTATTTATGCTTTAAGTCAAAAGATTCAAGAAGCACTGCGTGCAAAAGAAAGTACCGTGATTTATTTGGACTTAAAGCCAACAATGACCGTTGATCAAATAAGGGCTAAATATCATAGCTCTCCATTGTCTGATGTGACTGAGGTTTTAAAAAGGGACTTAAACCTTAACCGTACCTCCATCGCATTAATAAAGCAATTTTCCGATAAAAACACCTTTTTAGACCCTGATTTGCTTGTAAAGACCATCAAATCTGTTCCGGTTATTATTCATTCTGCGGATGAGTTAGATAAAGCAATTTCAACTTTAGGTGGTATTGCTTTGGATGAGGTAGATGAAAACCTTCAGCTTAAGAAAATACCTAATACTTATGCCATCGGGGAGATGTTAGACTGGTATGCACCTACGGGAGGTTATTTATTGCAGGCTTGCTTTAGTATGGGTTTTGTACTGGCGAAACATTTGAATGGGCTGGATATTGGGCATAAGTAATAAAACGCCGACCGGAGGCTTATACTACCCATTTATCGGCTCTTCTGAAAACGTAGCTCTACAACTCATCCATTTCGATTACATCACCAACTTGATAAGATGGTACTACCTGTGCAATATCTGGAAGGCTCAAAGCCTTTTTGCTCAACGCAGTACGCTTTGGAAGGATACTTTAAATATACGGCTTACTCCAAATTGCTTGATGGCCTGGGCATTTCTATCGACTCTCACGGCCTAGCCGTCAAGCTGATGGGCGTATTTGGGGAGAAGAAGGTCCTGCCGGGGCAGGGAGGCTGCTTCTACTGGATCACGCGTTACAGTCCTTACGTTTAGCCTTAGGTTGGAGCCCCTTCTTCTTTTTTTGCGCAAAGACAAGGTGTCTCGCTAAAGCCAAAGAAACGGACCCATCAAATTTCGTACTTTTGCCCCCGTAAAAATAACCTCCTCATGTGTAAGTTACTCTCTCTACTCGCCCTGGCCACCCTTTTCTCCTGCGGCGATCCAGCCGGAGCTACCTCTGCAACGGCCCCCACGAGCTCCTCTGCTACTATTGGTTCTGCTACCGCTACCAGTGCCATTTCTATCGGTGAGCTCGAAGGCCGCCAGCTGGAGAGCCCGAACATTAGGGTATCGATTGTGGGCGTACCCATGGAAGGGGCGCTGTTGATCGGCCAGTTTGCGGAGCAGCAGTTCCGGGCTGATGAAGGTGTGGTTATCGGTAATGCCGTGGTGTTTAAGCGCGATGAGCCTTACAAACCTGGTCATTATTACTGCTATTTCTCCGATGGAGCCGCCGTACAGCTGCTGATTGACCAGGATCAGACCTTCAGCCTCAGCGCGCCAAATGCACAAAACGCGCTGCTGGACATGAAGGTGGAGGGCAGTGTCGATAACGAACTATTCTATGAAATACTCAAGTTTGAAGCTGGCCAGCAGGACGAATTCAGGATGCTCGGCGACGCTGTCCGCGGTACTGGCCAGGGCACTCCCGAATACGATAAACTTCAGGCCGACCGCGCTATCCTTGTGGACAATCGGCTAGCTTTTCAGAACGAACTCTTCGCCAAGCACCCCAAGTCGTTGTTCACCTCCTTTAAACGCGCTGGCCGCAACCCCCAGCTGAGAGATATCCGCCTGCCCGACGGTACGCTCGATGAGAAAGCCCAGGTGGCCGCCTTCCGCGACGACTTCTGGGAAGACGTGGACTTTAACGACACCCGCCTACTCAACACCCCGGTCATCTTCAACAAACTGAAGCGCTACATCAAGGAACTGACGCCGCAAAACGCCAAAGCGATTATTGAATCTTCCGATAAGCTCGTTACGCTCGCGCTCGATAAGCCGGAGTTCTTCAAGTTCTTCGCTAACTGGATTACCCTGGAGTATGAACCCGGAAAAACCACGGTTATGGACGGTGCGGCCATCCACGTCCATATGGTCCAGAACTACTTTACCAAAGACCGCGCTTTCTGGACGGACAGCATGACCGTCTACGGTTTGCAACAGCGAGCGGATCAGATGGCGTACAGCCTCATTGGTCAGAAAGGGCCAGACATCACCGTCCCGGACGTAAACGGTACGCCAAAACGACTCTACGACCTCAAGAAGCCATTCATCGCGGTGTACATGTACAACCCGGAGTGTGAGCACTGCATCGAAGAAACGCCCAAATTCGTCCAGGTGATGAACGAACTCAAAAGCGAACTCGACGTCTACGCCATCGCCCTGGATACTGACCCCACTAAGTGGAAGAAATTCATCAAGGCCAACGGCATGAGTAGCTGGACGAACGTCTACGACCCCACTAATCGCTCTATCTTTAAGACCTATTACGTAGACAATACGCCCGAACTATACCTTCTCAATAAGGACCGCGAGATCGTGGCGAAGAACCTGAAGGTTTCCCAACTCAAGAACGCGATCCGTTTAGCAAAAGAAAAAGGATAATTCTCCAATTAGAGCCCCGGAGGGGTGCTTCGTGTAACGAGGGTGAAGCAATGGCGATAGCCATTAGCGTAACCTCTCGGTATGGCGCATCGCGCCAACCCAACCAACCTCATGAAAAGAATAATGATCTGCGGAGCAGGCGGCCAACTAGGCCAAAAACTAATCGGTGCCGCCCGGTCCCTTAAAGACGTCCGCATCTTTGCCTACAACCGTTCCACGTTGGACATCACCAAGCCGGCCGACCTACGCGCCGCCTTCGCCGAAGCCCAACCCGATATCTGCTTCAACGCCGCCGCTTACACGGCCGTGGACCGCGCCGAGGCGGAGCCGGAGAAATGCCGCCTCGTCAATGTGGAAGGTGCTAAACGTTTGGCTGCAGCTTGCTACGAGAAGGGCATCGGCTTCGTCCACTTTAGCACCGACTACGTCTACGCCGACGGCTATAACCGACCGCTCAGGGAAGATGATAGTACCATGGGCACCAGCATCTACGCCCGGACGAAACTGGAAGGAGAGAACGTGGTGATGCAACATCACCCGGATGCTTACGTACTACGAACCAGCTGGGTCTACGCTGAGTACGGGCATAATTTTGTGCGCACTATGCTGCGCCTCGGAGCTGAACGCGATAGCCTTTCTATCGTATCCGATCAGGTGGGTAGCCCAACCTATGCTGCGGATCTTGCGGCGGCTGCGCTTGCGCTTGTGGAAGCGAAAGCAGAACCAGGTGTTTATAATTTCGCAAACAGCGGCGTCTGTTCCTGGTATGACTTTGCTCATGCCATCTTCGAAATGTCGGGCACGGAATGCGCCCTTAAGCCGATCCGGACGGAGCAGTATCCTACACCGGCTAAGCGGCCGAGCTATAGTGTGCTGGATACGGGTAAGATTGCGGAAGTGGTGGGTACGCCTCAGAATTGGCGGGAGGCGCTTAAGGAATGTCTTGGTAAATTGTAGGTTTTTCGTGCCTTTAGACGGGCGAGCGCAGCGAGATATTATCGCTGCGCTCGCCGGCCTAAAGGCACGGGGAACCATCACGGACTAAAGGCCG
>JAPKCQ010000179.1 GCA_026421165.1 Lewinella sp.
TGCTGAGTTGCTACTGCACCTACCGTTTGCTGCGCTACACTTATTCATCTAAGGCGAGCGATCAAAGCGCCGTGAGTGGTAACAGCGGTAGCAGCTCTGCGACGTACTAACCCAGCTACCGTCTTTCTATCTTTGCGCCAAATATGGACATACTCTTACTTCAAGGCGGCATCTTCACCGTCAGCATTGCAGCATTACTGTGGGCAAGCGACAAGTTTGTAGAGGCTGCCGAGAATATCGGTCTTTCTTTAGGGATCTCGCCGTTTATTATAGGTGTGACGATTGTGTCTTTCGGAACTTCACTGCCAGAACTTGCGACCAGCATCGTAGCAGTACTGGACGGTACACCGGAAATCGTGATTGGTAATGTCGTAGGATCTAATATAACCAATATCGCGTTGGTACTGGGTTTGACGGCCGTGGTGGTCAAGAACATAGACCTAGAGTATAATCTGTGGCACGTCGATATTTCTTTTCTTTGGGGTAGCGCTTTTCTGCTCTACTTTGCGGTGATGGACGGAAACCTGTCCATGTATGAAGCCTTTCTTTTTATTGGAGGCGTTGCGATTTTTCTGGCCTACAGTTTGAAGGGCCAGGACCGGCCAGATAAAAAAGACCGTCCCTCCGCTAGTTGGAAGGATTACATTTTTCTCATCGGTGGCGGAGCCATCGTTAGTATTTCCGCCAGTTTTGTTATCTCTGCCATCACTGAAATCAGCGTGACTCTTAACGTAGCACCTACAGTAATCGCGTTATCTGCCGTAGCTATCGGGACGAGCCTTCCGGAAGTCACCGTCAGTTTGGCTGCTGCTCGAAAGGGTAAGGCCTCTATCGCCGTTGGTAATGTCTTAGGGTCTAACATTTTCAACACCTTCATTGTGATGGCAATACCTCGTTTCTTTGGAAAGCTATCCATCCCGGATGACATCATCACGATTTATCTGCCACTGATGATTGCTATGACTATTTTGCTAGGGGTGATGAGCAATAACCGTAAGATTACGCGTTGGGAGGGCCTAGTCCTCATCCTCTTTTACCTCTGGTACTTTGGCGTGATCGTTGAGAATAGTGGCGCTTAAGCAGCTCTTATTTAGATTGATTCTACTGGTCTTTATACCTCCCTATGACAGAACAAGGCCCCACTGTCTTCTACCTTTGCGTTCAGGCCCCAGGACCAATCTATGATACAGCATATTCACATTCTTACCCTTACGCATCGTCACGCCAAACTAAAGGCGATCGGAACTATTGTCGCCGCCTTCGAGGCGGAGGACAAATTGCGTGAACGACTAACATCGCTCAAAGAGGTGGGCACAGTAGACGAAATATTCTATCTGTCTACCTGTAATCGTATCAGCCTGCTGTTTACCACCGATAAGGAAGTAAACCAGGAATTCCGTGAGCAACTGCTCCCTGGAACGGATGTCCCTTCGGCTATGGCTGAAATGGAACACCTGAGCGGTATGAAGGCTGTTTACCACCTTTTCGAGGTAGCGGCATCCATTGATTCTTTGGTCGTTGGTGAACGGCAAATCCTCGGTCAGTTGCGCGAAGCGTACGAGCGCTGCCGGGAATGGGGGCTTATTGGTGATGACCTCCGCATCGTTTGCGATCGGATTGTACTGGCGGCAAAAGATGTTTACAGCAATACGAGAATTGGGGAGAAGTCCGTTTCCGTTGTTTCTCTTTCGATGCATCAGCTGCAAAAAAAACAGCCCAAGGAAGATGCTAGGATTATAATGATCGGAGCGGGGCAGACGAATCTTCTCGTTACCAAATTCTTGAAAAAAGCCGGACAACAACACCTCTCTGTATTTAATCGTACAGTAGAACGGGCCCGCAGCCTTTCCAATGCTTTTCCAGAAGGAGAAGGATATGCACTGACTGAACTCAGCAACTACGAGGAAGGCTTTGATGTCCTAATCGTCTGCACGGGGTCAGCTGAACCAACCGTCACTCCTGAGCTTTTTCACTGGTTGCTGGCAGGTGAAGATCCCCGCGACAAGGTGGTGATTGACCTGGGCGTTCCTGCGGATGTAGCGGAGGCTACTGTTGCCAGTCATGAGTTCGAATACGTGGGCATTGAGCAGTTGCGTGCCCTGGCCGAAGAAAATATGGGCTTCCGCCGCAAAGAAATAAAACGGGCCCACGCGGTACTGCATAAGCACATCGGGGAACTAGAAACCGCTTACCGCCAGCGCCTTCTGGAACGTGCAATGAGTCATTTGCCGGAGGAGATCAAGGGGGTCAAGCACACGGCGGTTAATAAAGTCTTCGCAAAAGAAATCGAGGACCTCGACCCCGCTACCCGTGATCTAATGCTGCGGATGATGAGCTACATGGAGAAGCGTTGTATCGGTATTCCGATGAAGGCTGCACGGGAGGCGATTCTGGGATAGTGATTTAGTTGCTAGTAAATAAAATGTAATGCCGCCGCATGTGGGGGTTTCAAGTTTGTACGGGCTAGACTTTGTCTTGTGGAGGCACAATCGTACGCGCAAAGCGAGCATTCCCGTTATAACTTGTGGCAGCATCACATTCTACCCACTAACAGAGCCGGTACCGATGGCCAGGTAAAGCAGTAATCACTCCCTTCATTTCCAGCATTAGCAGCAAACTCGCAAGATGAGCTGGAGGCTGTTTTAGCGCCAGGTGAAGTTCGTTAATCTCGACACCGTCGCGGTCGCGCAAATGATCAACGAGAGCTTGCTCGGCAGGCTCAAGGTTCTCGAAGAGGCGTTGCTGACGGCCGGTGGCGTGGCCTTTCCACCCGAGTAGGTCGACAACATCGCTGGCAGATTCAATCAGGTGAGCACGCCCGGTTTTGATGAGGTTATTGCAGCCTTCGGTAAGCGGGTCACCGCCACGGCCGGGGCAGGCACCGACCTTATGACCTAATTCATATGCCATTCGTGCCGTGATCATGGAACCTCCCCTGGCGGTGGACTCCACAACGATGGTAAGGTCAGAAAGCATGGCGACAACACGGTTGCGGGCGGGGAAATGATCCTTTTCCGGCTTGGCCCAGAAAGGATAAGCCGTGAGTACGCCACCTCCGTTCTCCGCCATGCGGAGTGCCGTTTTTGCATGGGCCTGGGGGTAAATACGGTCAAACCCGCTGCCCATCACCGCTAGGGTAGGGAGGCCGGCCTGAAGGCAGCGGCGGTGGGCGTAAATATCCACTCCGTAAGCGAGACCACTTACGATCAACGGACTAAAATCAGTCAGCGGATCAAGGATGCGCTCTACCTGGCGGGCACCGTTGCTACTCATTTCCCGGGTTCCGACTACGGCAGCAGTCCGGGGGTTATTTAGATCGGCTTCACCGTAATAGTACAGGATAGGAGCCGCACCGGTGTGCCGTTGCATTCGGGAGGGGAAGTCTTCGTCGAGGCAGCAGAGTAGACGTATGTTGTGGCGCTCAGCGTGACTTATTATGGCGTCGGCTTCGCGTAATGCCTTGTCCGTATCTTTAAAGGACGCAGCGGTTTTTTCTGCAATGCCTTCTACCTCACAAAGCTCCTGCGTACGCGCCTGAAAAACCTCTTCTGCGCTGGTGAAATGATGGATAAGGTTACGAAAGAGCTTTGGCCCGATATTGGGCATGCGACTGAGGGCAAGCCGGGAGTGAATGTCCGGGTGCATAATAACAGGAATCAGAAATGGAGGAAAGTCGCGAAGGAGGGGAGGCTAAGATAAGCAAAAAAGAGGGCTGTTGACAAAGCGCGACGTGGCAAATATAACAATAAAAACACAAAATGTTTATTAGTTGGACTTGATTTTATAACGATGTGTTAAAATCTGCGGTGTAGGTGAGGGATATTTGTATATTTGCGGTCTGTTTCAGTAGCCTCTATGTCTTAAAAATCACCAAAGTGCAAGGAAACCGTGTAGTAGTGGTCAATCCGTATCTTCAAGTGAACATGACCCACCGTTATTTGATTTGTAAGATAATATTGTAATCTCCCCATGAATAAAACGTCCATCAAATTCTTGCTGCTGCTGCTGCTGCTCATACTAATCGTGGTGCCTGGCTGTGTTCGTGATGCGGCGGTCTCCACCCTTGATACCGAGCTAGAACGTACGCTTATTCGCTTGAGTGATAACAATACCCTTAACGACTATATCCTTCCCGACGGTAGCAATCTTGCGGGTGTTCCCGCCGGCATCGGAAACCCACTAACGGAAGAAAAGGTTGCCCTTGGCAAAATGCTTTTCTACGAAACCGCACTCGGTCGAGATGCTGTTCACCCGGCTCAACTTCGTACTTTTTCCTGCGCTACTTGCCACGTTCCTGAGGCAGCGTTCACCCCCGGTGCCGCCCAGGGTATTGCCGATGGTGGTGTCGGATTTGGCACCTTCGGCTCTGGGAGGGTAATGGATAGCCACTACACAGAAGACGAGATCGACGCCCAGGGCGCTCGCGCCCTTTCCATGCTTGGCGTGGCTTACGTAACCAACTCCATGTGGGCCGGCCGCTTTGGCTCCCGTGGTATTAATGCCGAGGTGGAGGAAGTTTGGGGCGTTCATAATCCCGCTACCGAACTGAACGACCTGGGGCTCGATGGTCTGGAAACCCAAAATATTCAAAGTACTATTGACCACCGAATGAGTACCGATGCTTACCTGCTCGATACTCTTGGTTACCGCCGCATGTTCAACCGCGCATTTCCCGAGTTTGAAGGTGAGGCCCGCTACGGCCGCATAGCCATGAGCTTCGCCTTGTCCGCTTACATCCGAACCCTCCTCCCCAACGAAGCCCCTTGGCAACAATGGCTGCGCGGTAACAAAGAAGCCCTTACGGAAAGCCAGAAGAACGGTGCCAAACTATTCTTCGGAAAGGCTGGCTGCTACCGCTGCCACAATGGCCCCGCACTAAACGGTAGCTCCTTCCACTCCGTCGGCGTTAATGACCTTGCTGACCTCCCCGGAGGCGCCCTGAAAACCAGCATCAATGATACCCGCAACTTGGGGCGCGGAGACTTTACCCGCTATGCTGGCGATATGTTCAAATTCAAGGTGCCACAGGTCTACAACACGAAGGATATGCCTTTCTACTTTCACGGTAGTAGCAAAACGGATTTACGCGAAGTGGTAGAGTATTTCAACGCCGGTATTCCGGAAAACGATCGTGTTCCCGCAGCCAACATCTCCGATTTCTTCCATCCACTTAATCTTACGGACACGGAAGTCAACGAGCTTACCGAATTTCTCGCCGAAGGCCTCTATGATGCCAACCTGAGCCGTTACGTACCCGAAAGTGTGCTCTCCGGAAACTGTTTCCCGAACAATGACCCGCAAAGCCAAGCGGACATGGGGTGTGAGTAACGCAACGAATTCGACTAAACAAGAACCGAAAAGCGTTCTTTCCTGTTAAGCCAGTAGGTGCCCAAAAACAATAGAAACAAGCCCGTAGACCCAGAGCTGGTCGCCAAAGGCACCGCCTGGTTCAAAGAGCAAGGTTGGAAACCCTTCCCCTTTCAGTACGAAACCTGGGAAGCCTATCTGTCCGGTCGTAACGGCCTCGTGAATGCGCCCACGGGTAGTGGCAAAACCTACTCACTCGTACTCCCGATTTTACTGGAATACCTACAGGAGCAGGCGCATTTGGGCGCGGACGCAGGTGCGAAAAAAGTTGATAAGAGCACAGCCCCAACCTCAGGCCTCCGCGCCATCTGGATAACACCAATCCGGGCCTTAGCCGGCGAAATCCGCCAGGCGGCGCAGCGCGCTGCCGATGACCTCGGCGTCCCCTGGACTGTCGGTATTCGTTCCGGAGATACCTCCACCTACGAACGAACCAAACAAAAGAAAAAACCACCCGAAATACTCATCACTACTCCCGAAAGCCTGCACCTTCTGCTGGCCAGTAAGGGCTACGAGAAGTTCTTCGGTAACCTCCGCGTTTTAGTGGCGGACGAGTGGCATGAACTGGTTGGCACCAAACGCGGTGTCCTGCTCGAACTCGCCCTAAGCCGGCTACGCGCGCTCCGCGGACCAGAATTCCGGACTTGGGGCATCTCCGCCACGATCGGTAATATGGAGGAGGCAGAAGCGGTTTTATTGGGGGCATCTGGTAGCGTTGGTCCTGCTACCGACGCTATGGTAAATCCTAATGGTGATGACATTACTTCTACCATGATCCGCGCCAACACCACCAAAGAAACCGAGATCATAACCGTAATGCCCGACGAGATTGAGCGTTTCCCCTGGGCTGGGCACCTCGGTATAAAACTACTGGACAAGGTCGTCCCCATCATCAACTCCTCCGGCTCGACTCTCGTGTTCACCAATACCCGGGCCCAGTGCGAAATCTGGTACCAACGCCTGCTAGAAGCGGATCCTGACCTAGCTGGCCAAATCGCCATGCACCACGGTAGCCTTGATCGGAAACTGCGCGACTGGGTCGAAAACGCCCTACACGAGGGCACACTCAAAGCCGTAGTCTGCACCGCCAGCCTCGACCTGGGCGTAGATTTCCGCCCGGTGGAAACCATCGTCCAGATCGGTAGCCCCAAAAGCGTCGCCCGTTTCCTGCAGCGGGCCGGTCGATCGGGGCACCGGCCGGGAGCTAAGTCGGTCATTCATTTCGTGCCGACCCACAGCCTGGAACTGGCAGAAGCTTCCGCCCTGCGGCAATGTATTGAAGCAGGCCGGATCGAATCCCGGATGCCTTTTATTCGCAGCTTCGACGTATTGATCCAGTACCTCGTAACGCTCTCGGTTAGCAGTGGTTTTCGGCCGAAGGAAATCCTAGCCGAAATACGCCAGACCTACTGCTATGCTTCCATCTCCGACGACGAATTCTCCTGGTGCCTCGATTTCATCACTACCGGCGGTAATAGCCTGGGCGCTTACGATGAATACCATAAAGTGATCGTCGAAGACGGCGTCTATAAAATCGCCAGCAAACGGGCAGCCATGATGGCGCGGATGAGCGTCGGCGCTATTGTAAGCGGGCAGGTAATGATGCTGAAGTATCTGCGCGGGGGTAACATTGGCACCATCGACGAATACTTCGTCTCCAGCCTGAAAATTGGGGATACCTTCTTCTTCGCCGGCCGCTCGCTAAAACTGGTAAAAGTAAAAGGACTGGAAGCGCTTGTGAGAAAGAGCACCGCTAAGAAAGGAAAGATTCCCAGCTGGCATGGAGGAACGCTGCCGATGAGCACCCAAATGTCGACAGGTCTCCGCCAGGCGCTGGATGACCTCAAGCACGAAAATTACCACGATCCCGAACTTAAAAAACTCGCTCCCCTGCGCGACCTCCAGATCCGCCGATCCGCCATCCCCGGTAACAACGAGCTTTTAATCGAGTACTTTCACGACCGTGAGGGCTACCACCTGCTGATGTACCCTGCGGATGGGCGCGGACTGCACGAAGGCTTGGCAAGCCTGATCGCCTACCGCATTAGCCAGTTCGCACCGCTATCCCTCACCATTGCCAGCAACGATTACGGTTTCGAGTTGCTGAGTGATCAGCCCATTCCCATTGAAGAAGCACTAGGTTCTGGCCTGTTTGATCTCTCGGGTCTTTCCGCAGATCTGGAAGCCAGCCTTAATGCCAGCGAAATGGCAAGCCGTCGGTTTCGGGACATCGCCGCCATCGCGGGGCTAATCTTCAAAGGTTACCCCGGCAAGCAGAAAAAGGAAAAACACCTGCAATCCAGTAGCAAGCTCTTCTTCGATGTCTTCAGCCAGTACGAGCCCGATAATTTACTTCTGACCCAAGCATACGACGAAGTAATGACCTTTCAACTCCAGGAAGAACGGCTTCGCAACGCTCTGGACAGAATTAACGGACAAACCATCTTGTTCCAGCAGCCAATTAAAGCGACGCCGTTTAGCTTCTCTCTAATCGTAAGCCGCCTCCGCGAAAAAATGAGCTCGGAAAAACTGGAGGACCGGATTAAGCGAATGCGTCTCTCATTAGTCAAATAGTCACTGCGGTGTGAAGATAATCGTCTCTTAGTCAACGAGTTGCTGCCGTAAGTGTCGCTCGTTGCGCCACGCTTGCTTACCTTTGGACACTACGTTTCGTTTGTCATGTGCGGTAGCGCGTCACGCCTGAGAAGTGCGATAGCCACTCAGTGACGCGCTAATTCAGCGACTCACTGTTCCGGTTAATACGGGGCAGGCTAAGCAAAGCAATCAACCCAATCAAAACATTACACCCAACGTTGATGGTAAAGAAGCCGATGTTCGCCCAGCTGAAAGCATCCAGCGAAGAGATGCCGTAGAGTTGAAGCCCCTCACCGGTAAGGAAGTGATAAGTCCCCATACCACCCGGGCTCGGGATCACAATTCCCCAGCCTCCGGCGACGAAGGTGACGAGCGCCGCCTCAAAGCTAAGTGCAGCGGTAGGCGAAAAGGCCAGGATCACGAAATAGGTCATCAGGACGTACATAATCCAGATGTTGATGCTGTGGAGGAAAAATAGGGCGGGGCTCTTTACCTTCAGGGCGGTCTGCATTCCTTCGCCGAAGCCTTTGATAACGCCGATTACTTTCTGCCCGATGGCGCTGCTCATGATCCGCGCGCGCTGCCACCAGGCGAGGGCGATCACCAGTACAACGGCAATTATTCCGGAGACGGCGAGGGTTTGCAGCGCCTCCACTTTATCACCCAGATCAACCAATTCTACGGCGCGGTTCCAGAGTTTTTCGCGGCCGAGGAGTAGGGCCAGACCGGTGATGAGTAGCAGCATGACTACATCGATCGTACGCCCAACGACGATGGTACCTATGACGCGTTCGAGGCTTATTTTTTCGTAGCGGGCCATCGTGGCGGCACGCACGACCTCTCCGATGCGCGGGAAGCCGAGGTTAGCGAAGTAGCCAAGGTTGATGGTTAGAAAGGCATTGATGAGGCGTGGTTTATTGCCAAAGGTGCGCAGCATCATGTTCCAGCGCAGGCCCCGGCTAAGATTACTTACTGAAAAAGCAACCAGCGTCATTATCAGCCATAATGGATTGGCACTTTTGAAATCGGCGACTAGTTTACCCAGCAGGCTGCACTGGTCAGCGGGGGTGCCGTCCAGTTTACACTGCTCCAGGTACGCCGTTTGTTGGCTGCGGTACATCAAAAACAGAATGCCGAAGCCCACTCCGATGAAGAGTAGGAATTTTAGTGCGTTGGCCAGGTTCTTGTTCATGCGGCAAAGGTATGTTGGTTCGTTGGTTTGGGTGCTTTTTTTTGGGCGCGGCCGCAGGTGCAATAAAAGTTTTTAGGACGACTCTCACCCCG
>JAPKCQ010000016.1 GCA_026421165.1 Lewinella sp.
TATTCGCCCTTCCGGATGTTAGCGAGGTTCTTCCGGTGTGGAGCCGAAGCACTTTCTTCGTAGAGGAAAACGGGCACGTCCAACATTGCTCCAATACGTTCGCCCAGCACCTGCGTGCGCGCCACCAAATCCACCATCTCCACGCCGCGAATGGGCACGAACGGACAAACATCCACCGCCCCGATGCGCGGATGTTTTCCTTTATGCTGTCGCATATCGATCCGCTCCGCCGCTACCTTATATATACGGTAGGCCGCTTCGAAGACCGCATCGGGATCGCCGGCAAAGGTAAATACCGTCCGGTGCGCCCCCGCGCCCGTATCCTGGTGCAATAATTTACAGCCAGAAACGGAGGTAATCGCCCCGGCAAGGGCCGCCAAAACGGCTGCATCCCGACCTTCGGACACGTTTACGATACATTCAACGAGGGGAGCGGCGTTAGACATGGTACTTTTGCAGTTAAGAGCACAAAGCTATGGGACGCCCGCCTACGAAAGCCGAAAAATATTTTCCGTACGGGCGACCCCTTGCGGTCGCCCACGCCTGAAGCCAAAAAATTATCCCTACCGAATGATAAGACTAATCATCTCTTCCTACTTACTACTTTCCCTCTTCTCCTGCAACGGCGATGCGCCTTCCGCAGAAGCAACCATCAACACCTCCGGCCGCGATCCCGGCATCGCCCGCCTTACCGAAGCCATCAAGGCCGAGCCGGAAAACGCCGACCTTTACGCCCAGCGCGCTTCGATGGAATATGATAAGAAAAACTACGACGCGGCCATTACCGACATGACCCGCGCGCTTTCCATCGACAGCACCAACATCGAGTACCACTACAACCTGGCCGATGTTTACCTCGATTATTACCGCAGCCGCCTCGCCCTACGTACCCTCGAACGCGCTTCCCGCCTGCAGCCAAACAACGTGGAAACCCTGCTCCGCCTCGCTGAAACCGAACTCACCTTAAAGCAGTACGAAGATGCGCTCGTGACCCTAAGCGATATCACCAAGGTGGATCCCCGAAACCCAGACGCCTACTACCTGCTGAGCCAGGCCTTCCTGGAAACCGGAGATACGGCCCGCGCCATCAAGTCCGTAGAGGAAGCCACTGAAATCGACCCTGATTTCACCGATGCCTTCATCAAAATGGGCCAGCTGCTCTTCGCCAAAGGCCTGCCCCGCGCCGGCCAGTACTTCGACGCGGCCGTTGCCATTGACCCGGAAGACGCTATTGCCCTTCACGCCAAGGCTGATTACCTCCGTGATAACGACCAGCTCAACGAAGCCATCTCTGCCTACCGTGCGGCCAGTCTTGCCGACCGGCAGTACGTAGCCGGCCACTTCAACGCCGGCCTGCTCTACCTTGAACTGGACAGCCTGCAACCAGCACTGATCGAATTTAACCTCGTCATCAAGAACGACCCCGTTCATATTCGTGGCTTTTTCTTCCGTGGCTACACGAAGGAACAACTCGGCCAAATGGAGGCCGCCTGCAAAGATTACGACGTGGCCCTGCGCTTTGCGCCGGATTATCAACTGGCGATGGATGGGTATGCGCGGATGGGGTGTCAATAGATCGTTAGACCGTTAACCTCTTGGTATTTTAGCCGTCAGCACTAACGAACTAAAAGTCTAAAAGACTAACAGTCTAACAGACCAACAGACCAACAGCCTAACAGACTAACAGTCTAACAGTCTAACAGACTAAAAGACTAACACGGGCGCAGCCGCAGGTGCAAAGAAGGGTCAAAGGCCAAGTTGTAACCCTTACCTTAGCTTCTAAAGAACCAAAGAACCAAGATGCACCACCAATTCCTAGCCCACTTAACCCACCAGCGCCGCCTGAGCGAGCATACGGTTGCTGCCTACACCAATGACCTGAAGCAATTCAGCGCCTGGTGCCTGAAGGAGCACGAGGTTTCCACGACCTCCGGCGTCACCCGGGACCACGTGAAAGGATGGCTGGCCAGCCTGATGACCGCCAAGCTTGCTCCTTCAAGCATCCGCCGCAAACTTTCTTCCTTAAAAGCGTTCTACGCTTACCAGCAGAGTAGGGGACTGCAGCGGGAGAACCCAACCCTGCGCATTCCCACGCCCAAACTCGCCCGCCGTTTGCCAACATCCGTTGCGGAGAAAGACATCAAACGACTCTTTGGCTCCTTCCCCGATCCACTCACCAACGACCATTTCTCTCTGCTGCGGGATCATTTACTGCTTGCCCTTCTTTACCAATGTGGCATGCGTAGGGCCGAATTGATCGCACTGAATCAGCTGGATGTGGACCTGGATCACCGCCGTTTATCCGTAACTGGTAAAGGGAATAAGCAGCGACTCGTCCCTTTCGGGCCTAAACTCGTTGAATTACTGGAGCGCTACGGTGAGGTGCGTACAGCGACTTTTCCGGAAGATGAAACTTCCGCATTGCTGATAACGGACAGCGGAAACCGCCTATATCCTAAGTATGCCTACAATAAAGTGACCGAGTATTTGGGCGCTTTCAGCACGGAGGAAAAGAAAAGCCCGCACGTGCTGCGCCACACTTTTGCTACCCACTTGCTTAGCGAAGGGGCGGACCTCAACGCCGTAAAAGAACTATTGGGCCATGCTAATCTTGCTGCTACCCAGCTTTATACGCACAACAATATTAAGAGGCTGCAGGAGGTATATCGGCAGGCCCACCCTGAAGGAAAGGCGCCAGAGGGTTCCTGAATCTAATACTTGAAAGCGGTCCTTAGCTCCTACCCAGGGTGCCTTGCAACTTTAGACGTTTGCGGTTGCGTTAGCCCGTGGCAAAGGCATTATTGCACAGTAAGAGATCACCGATTGATTCGCCAATGAATATTTCCTTAGAAAATTTGTGTAGACTGTTTTGTGAATCGTGGGAAAGAAGTTACCTTTGCAATCGCTTAAGGAAAATGTCCTAAAGTAACATTGAAAATCAGGTTCAGATTACCAGTTTAAGCCGATATAGCTCAGTCTGGTAGAGCAGCTGATTTGTAATCAGCTGGTCGGCGGTTCGAATCCGTCTATCGGCTCACATGTAACGATTTCCGAGTCGTTACTTAGGAGGTAATCTGAAAAAACATATGTCACCGGGGGTGCGCTACAGTTGGAGAGGTAGGTTGGACTGTAAATCCAATGTTTCGGCTGAGTAGGTTCGAATCCTACCACCCCCACATATCAGAGTTCGGTAATCAGAGATTAGTTTTAGGGCAACCTAGGGCCTAGTCTTTGAGGTCTGAATTCTTACCAATGCGAAAGTAGCTCAGTTGGTAGAGCATCAGCCTTCCAAGCTGAGGGTCGCGGGTTCGAGCCTCGTCTTTCGCTCCAACAAGAAGGAATCACAACGGTGGTCCTCGTCTTTTTTGAAAATCACCATTTGCCGACGTAGCTCAGGGGTAGAGCACTTCCATGGTAAGGAAGGGGTCGTGAGTTCAATTCTCACCGTTGGCTCAAGTTCGTGATGAGCTTGAGGGGGCATTCAGTACGGCTATGTTTTTCAACATGGCCATTTCTAGTTTTGCCTATCTTCATCGCTAACAAATCAAACTCTTCGGGCTTTCACCGGAGAAGGGGCGGCCGGGGTGCGGTTCGCACCCACGTACTAACTAGTTTTTTAATCCCCTAAATGCTAACCAGTAATGGCTAAGGAAAAATTTAACAGAAATAAGCCCCACGTTAATATCGGCACCATCGGTCACGTTGACCACGGTAAGACGACGTTGACGGCAGCGATCAGCACCGTTCTCGCCAAAGCTTCCGGTGGCGCAGTGCAGGATTACTCTTCCATTGACTCTGCTCCCGAAGAGAAAGAGCGTGGTATTACCATCAACACTGCCCACGTTGAGTACGAAACCGAGAACCGTCACTACGCACACGTTGACTGCCCCGGCCACGCTGACTACGTAAAAAACATGGTTACAGGTGCTGCCCAGATGGACGGTGCTATCCTTGTTGTAGCTGCAACTGATGGCCCTATGCCTCAGACCCGTGAGCACATCCTTCTGGCTCGCCAGGTAGGTGTACCTGCAATCGTAGTATTCATGAACAAGGCTGACCTTGTTGATGACGAAGAAATGCTCGAGCTCGTAGAAATGGAAGTTCGTGAACTTCTCTCTGCTTACGACTACAACGGAGACGATGCCAGCGTCATTATCGGTTCTGCCCTTAAGGGCCTCGAAGGTGACGAAGAAGGCGAAAAGCAGATTCTCGCCCTTATGGCCGCTGTTGACGCTGAGATCCCCGAGCCAGAGCGCTTGGTTGACCTTCCATTCCTGATGCCAGTAGAGGACGTGTTCTCTATCACTGGTCGTGGTACCGTAGCTACGGGCCGTATCGAGCGTGGTATCGTCAACGTGGGTGACCCCGTTGAAATCATCGGTCTACAAGAAGAAGGCAAGAAGATGACCTCCACCATTACCGGTGTAGAGATGTTCCGCAAGCTCCTTGATCGTGGTGAAGCTGGTGACAACGCCGGTATGCTTCTCCGTGGTATTGAGAAAGATGCCATCAAGCGTGGTATGATCATCTGTAAGCCAGGTTCCGTAAAGCCACACACTAAGTTTAAGTGTGAGGTATATGTCCTTTCTAAGGACGAAGGTGGCCGTCACACGCCATTCTTCAACGGTTACCGCCCACAGTTCTACTTCCGTACTACTGATGTAACTGGTGATGTACACCTCCCCGAGAACGTCGAAATGGTAATGCCTGGTGATAACGTTACCCTCACGGTAACTCTCCTCGCTGAAATCGCTATGGAGAAAGGTCTTCGCTTCGCTATTCGCGAAGGTGGCCGTACCGTAGGTGCAGGTCAGGTAACTGAAATCCTCGAGTAAGGAAAATCCTTAGGCTTCGGCCTTCTGATGCTTACTTATTGTGAAAGTTAAGTGTTCTCTCTTGAGCACTTAACTTTCACTTTCTTAGGATTATGCTTACTTTTGCAGTCGCTTAAGCGAATTTATACACGGGCGTAGCTCAATTGGTAGAGCACTGGTCTCCAAAACCAGGGGCTGGGAGTTCGAGTCTCTCCGCCCGTGCAAGATGAATAAAAGAGTAAGTGAGTAACTGAATACAGGCTAGCTCTTTTGCTAATTTTTCAGTACAAATTTCTTCATTCGGTTGTTCACTTTATTCAATAATTAACAATGGACAAAATAGGACTATACCTGCGGGAAAGCTACAATGAGCTGGTTCACAACGTGACCTGGCCGAGCTACTCCACCCTGCAGACCAACACCATTCTGGTACTTGTCGGATCCGCGATCTTTGCGTTTACGATTATGGCCATGGATCTTGTCTGGAAAAACCTTGTACAATTTATTTACGACTTAGGTTAACAGACACATAACAATGGCAGTAACTAAATGGTACTCTCTTCGCGTGATTAGTGGCAAAGAGAAAAAAATTAAGGAACGGATCGAAAAAGAGATCGCGATCAATGGCTGGGAAAACCACGTCATGAAGATCATTGTGCCTACCGAGAAGGTCTATAAGATTCGCGGTGGCAAGAAGGTTATCTCTGATCGTAACATCCTTCCCGGGTACATTTTGGTGGAAGCTGATCCTTACGCCCTGAATGGTAATGTGCTCGATACCATCACTGGACTGCCTAACGTAATTCATTTTCTTGGAAAAAGTGAACCCATCCCAATGCGGGATTCAGAAGCCAACCGTTTGCTCGGTAAGGTAGATGAAAGCCTCGAAGCTGGTGACACTATGATCGAGCCGTTCATCGAAGGTGAAACAGTGAAAATCATTGACGGACCGTTCAACGAGTTCGTTGGAGACATCCAGGAGGTGAACGAGGAGAAGAAAAAACTCAAAGTTATTGTTAAGATCTTTGGCCGTGGCACGGAAGTTGAACTCAACTTCATGCAGGTAGAAAAGCAATCTTGATTAGTCAATAGTACTTCCATCGCTCTCAAAACGTCCAGATAATTAAAAAATCTGCGACTAGGTCAACAGGTTATCTAATTTCCTGAAAGACGCGGCGGAAAAATTATTGAAGAGCAACAAACGACGTATAATTTTAAAACTAACTAGTCGGAGAGCGGCCCAAACAATGCCCGCTCGTTATTACGACACAAATAAGCTACCATGGCTAAGGAAGTAGAAGTACAAATTAAACTTCAGGTTCGCGGTGGCGGAGCCAATCCGGCTCCTCCCGTCGGTCCCGCACTCGGTGCGAAAGGTGTAAACATCATGGAATTCTGTAAGCGCTTCAACGCGCTGACGCAGGATCAGCAGGGCAAGGTTCTCCCAGTGATCATTTCCGTTTACAAAGACAAGTCTTTCGACTTCGTCATCAAAACCCCTCCGGCTGCTATCCAGTTGTTGGAAGCCGCCAATATCAAGAGTGGTTCCAAGGAGTCCAACCGGATCAAGGTTGCTAAGGTCAACTGGGACCAGGTGCGTACCATTGCCGAAAGCAAAATGGCGGACCTCAACTGCTTCACCGTGGAAAGCGGTATGAAGATGATTGCCGGTACCGCACGTTCCATGGGCATTACCATCGTAGGTGGTCAGTCTCCGTACGACGCGTAAGTATTGGAACTAGAAACTAGGGAACTAGATGCTGGAAGACTAGCTATTAGCTCCCTATTATCTAATCTTCATTCTCCAAACACAAATTATCTCGCAGGGAGCACGCCTAACCACGGTGTGCGTCATTTACCTCAAACATCATTTTATTATGGCTAAACTTAGCAAAGCGCGAAAAGCTGCCGAAGGTAAGGTCGACGCCGAAAAGCAGTACGCACTCAACGAAGCCATGGCTCTCGTTAAGGAAGTAAATACCGCTAAATTCGACGCATCCGTAGACGTACATGTACGTCTTGGTATCGATCCTCGGAAAGCTGACCAGGCGCTGCGTGGTACCGTCACCCTGCCCCACGGCACGGGTAAGACCAAGCGTGTACTCGCATTCGTAACCCCAGACAAGGAGCAGGAAGCTCTTGACGCCGGAGCCGATTTCGTCGGTCTTGACGACATGGTAGCGAAAGTTACCGAAGGTTGGACCGATTTCGACGTTGTAGTAGCAATGCCCCAGACGATGGCCAAGGTTGGTCGTCTCGGCCGTGTTCTCGGCCCTCGTGGTCTCATGCCTAACCCTAAGACGGGTACGGTAACTATGGACGTTGCCCAGGCAATCACCGACGTGAAGGGAGGTAAAATCGCCTTCCGTGTCGATAAGTTCGGTATCATTCACTCCAGCATCGGTCGCGTAGGCTTCACGCCTGAGCAACTGTTGGATAACGCCAACGAACTCCTCGGTACTTTGGTTCGGATGAAGCCTTCTAGCGCCAAAGGAATCTACATGAAGTCCGTCGTCGTATGTTCTACGATGAGCCCGGGCATCAAGATCGATCCGAAAACCATTGCTTAAACCGTCCCCTAAACTAACTTATAATGACTAAGACAGATAAAGCGGCGGCCATCGAGGCTCTTAAGGAGCGTTTCGAGAACAATGAGTTCTTCTACATCGCTGATGCCTCTACACTCTCCGCCGAAAAAACCACCGAACTGCGCGGCAAATTCTTTGAAAAAGGAATTTCTATGCAGGTCGTTAAGAATACCTTAGTCCGCAAAGCCCTCGAGCAGTTGCCGGAAGAAGGTAACTATAAGGCCGTATTCGACGCACTGAAAGGCCCTACCGCCGTTCTTTTTACTAAGGTAGCGAACGCTCCCGCCAAAGTCATCAAGGAATTCCGTGGTGCAGATGGCGAGCGTCCTATTCTCAAAGCGGCCTACATCGCCAGCGCGATTTACTCCGGTGACGATCAGCTTAGCGCACTCGCTAACTTGAAGTCCCGCGAAGAAATGCTCGCCGACGTACTTACCCTCCTTCAGAGCCCAATGCAAAACCTGCTTGGTGCCCTCAACAACGGAGGTTCTCAAGTGGCTGGGCTGCTTAAGACGCTCGAAGAGCGCGAAGGTTAGACTGTTAGTGAGTTTAGTTTTTAGTCTGTTAGAGGCCAAGCCTCTGACGCCAGTCTAAAATACGAACGAACTAAAAGACTAACGAATTAATCCATTTGGCTTCCAAGCTGATATACGCGATACTACTCGTAAATCATTTTTAAATACTTTTCTATTATGGCTGATGTAAAAACAATCGCCGAATCGCTCGTTAACCTGACCATCAAGGAGGTAACTGAGCTCGTAACTATCATGAAGGACGAGTACGGCATCGAGCCCGCTGCTGCTGCCGTTGCCGTTGTTGGTGGCGGAGGTGGAGGTGGCGAAGAAGCTGCTGCTGTCAAGACTGACTTCGACATCGAACTGCAATCTGCCGGTGGCAGTAAGCTGAAGGTGGTGAAGGAAGTTAAGACCCTTCTTGGACTTGGCCTCAAAGAGGCTAAAGAACTAGTTGACGGAGCTCCTACCGTACTTAAGGCCGGTGTGCCGAAGGACGAGGCCGAAAGCATCAAAGCCGCTCTCGAAGAGGCAGGTGCTACGGTTGAGCTGAAGTAATTCAGTTTAAGTTCACCAAAAGATCAAGCAGGGGGTAATGCCCTGGTGTTGCCCCCTTGCTTCTTCTTCCATAGCTACCAGTTTACCGGTGGTTGATACCTACAAAAGCGTGAAGAGCGTTTTTTGCAGGGCTTAGCGGACGGCTTACGTCTGGCTGGGCTTTTTGCGTATAAAGAATTACTGAAAAAGCAAAACTTTTGGGGATCAAAAATTGTCTAATATATTCGCGATCTACCATCCCGCCCGGGTACTTGAACCCGGATCTCTCAAAATCCCCTCAGTGCCCGTTCACCGCGGACGACCGGACACTGGGCCAAATATAAAGGAAAACTGCTAATGACGTCAAACGGCCAGATCCTTAATGCTGAAGAACAACGGGTAAGCTTCGGTAAAATTAAGCTGACTGATCACTCACCTGATCTACTAGAAATCCAACTTAAATCGTTCCAGGAATTTTTCCAGCTGGAAACAACGCCCGAAAATCGGGCTTTGGAAGGTTTATACCGGGTCTTCCAGGAAAACTTCCCCATCTCCGATACCCGGAGCATTTTTAACCTCGAATTCCTCGATTACTTCGTTGATCCACCTCGTTACACCATTCCTGAGTGTATGCAGCGTGGCCTGACCTACAGCGTCCCGCTGAAGGCCAAGCTTCGTTTGAGCTGTAACGATGAGGAACACGTGGACTTTCAGACCATCGAACAGGATGTATTCCTCGGAAACATCCCTTACATGACACCCAAAGGAACCTTTGTTATCAACGGAGCCGAGCGTGTCATTGTATCCCAGTTACATCGTTCACCCGGTGTGTTCTTTGGTCAGAACTTCCACCCTAACGGTACAGCGATTTACTCCGCCCGCGTAATCCCATTTAAGGGAGCATGGATGGAGTTTGCCACTGATATCAATACGGTGATGTACGCTTACATTGACCGTAAGAAAAAATTCCCGGTAACGACCTTGCTGCGCGCCATTGGCTTCGACAGCGACAAGTCAATCCTCGATCTTTTCGGCCTAGCCGATGAGGTAGGGAATAGCAGGGAAGCTCTCTCTGCAGCCATTGGCCGCAAACTCGCAGCCCGCGTACTCAAAGCATGGACGGAAGACTTCGTCGATGAAGACACGGGTGAGCTCGTAATTCTCGAACGTAACGAGATCATTCTCGAGCGCGACACCGTGCTTACGGAGGACAACATCGAATTCATTCTCGAAGCCGAAGGCATTGAAAACATCATTCTGCAAAAGGAGGATGTTGGTATGGATTACAGTATCATCTACAATACGCTACAGAAGGACCCGTCCTCCAGCGAGATTGAAGCTGTACAGTACATCTATCGTCAGCTTCGTGGCAGTGACCCACCCGATGAAGAAACCGCCCGCGGTATTATCGATAAGCTGTTCTTCTCCGACAAGCGCTATAACCTTGGCGAAGTAGGACGCTACAAGATCAACCGTAAACTAAACGCCGGCACCGACGACGAAATTCTGGTACTTACTAAGGAAGACATCATCGCCATCGTGAAGTACCTGGTTGCCCTGATGAACCAGCGCGCCGAGATCGACGATATCGACCACTTGAGCAACCGCCGTGTCCGCACTGTAGGTGAGCAGCTCTACGCCCAGTTTGGTGTAGGTCTGGCTCGGATGGCCCGTACCATCCGTGAGCGTATGAACGTTCGTGACAATGAGGTCTTTACCCCAATTGATCTGATCAACGCCCGGACGCTCTCCAGTGTAATCAACTCTTTCTTTGGTACCAGTCAGCTGAGCCAGTTCCTGGATCAGACAAACCCACTATCCGAGATCACACACAAGCGTCGTATCTCTGCCCTCGGACCTGGCGGTCTGAGTCGTGAGCGTGCTGGCTTCGAGGTTCGTGACGTTCACTACAGCCACTACGGTCGCCTGTGTACAATCGAAACCCCGGAGGGACCGAATATCGGTCTGATTTCTACCCTCTGTGTTCACGCCAAAGTGAACAAGATGGGCTTTCTGGAAACCCCCTACCGCGCCGTAAAGGACAGTAAGGTGGTAATGGATGGTGAGCCAATCTACCTCAGTGCAGAGGGAGAAGACTTCAAGAAAATTGCCCAGGCCAACTCGCCGATTGACGAAACAGGCGCCTTCATGAGTGAAGAGATCAAGGCCCGTGACCACGGTGACTTTCCCGTTCTCTCTCCGGATGACCTAGAGTTCATGGACGTTGCCCCGAACCAGATTGTAGGGGTTTCCGCCTCCATGATCCCGTTCCTGGAAAACGATGATGCCAACCGTGCCCTCATGGGCTCGAACATGCAGCGTCAGGCCGTCCCTTTACTTCGTCCCGCTAGTCCTATCGTAGGTACCGGCCTTGAAGGTAAGGTCGCTCGTGATAGCCGTATGCTCGTTAACGCCGAAGGTGACGGTACCGTCGAATACGTTGACGCCAACGAGATCATCGTTCGTTACGAGCGTTCCGAGGAAGACCGTCTGGTTTCCTTCGAAGACGACCTCGTTACTTACACCCTCATCAAGTTTCTGCGTACCAACCAGGGTACTTGTGTAAACCTGAAGCCAATCGTTAAGCGTGGCCAGAAGGTACGTAAGGGCCAGATCCTGTGTGATGGTTACGCTACTGAAAAGGGCGAACTCGCCCTCGGTCAGAACATGAAGGTTGCCTTCATGCCGTGGAAAGGCTACAACTTCGAGGATGCCATCGTACTCTCCGAGCGTGTCGTCCGTGAAGACGTATTTACCTCCCTGCACATCGAGCACTTCGAAATGGACGTGCGCGACACCAAGCTGGGTGAGGAAGAACTGACCAATGATATCCCCAACGTTTCTGAAGAAGCTACTAAGGACCTCGACGAGAACGGTATTATCCGCGTCGGTGCTTGGGTAAAGGAAGGTGACATCCTGATCGGCAAGATCACGCCGAAGGGTGAATCTGACCCGACGCCGGAAGAAAAACTCCTCCGCGCAATCTTCGGTGACAAAGCCGGTGACGTGAAGGACGCTTCCATGAAGGCAAGCCCATCTCTTAAAGGAGTCGTTATCGGTAAGGACCTTTTCTCCAAAACGAAGAAGGACCAAGCCCAGAAAGACGCTGAGAAGGTCAAGCTGCAGAAGCTTGAGGATGAGCACAAGGTCAACCTCAACAAGCTGAAGACCCTGCTCGTCGATAAACTCGACAAGCTGGTCCGTGGCCGCGCAAGCCAGGGTGTGAACACAATCTACGGTGAGTCCGTAGTGCCGAAGGGCGAGAAGTTCACACAGTCTTTGCTTCGCGACCTCGACTACACAAGCGTTGATTATAGTGGCTGGACTACCAGCGAAGACCTCAATGCCCTCATTGCCCGCCTGCTGCACAACTTCAGCATTAAGGTAAACGAGGAAGTAGGGCGCTACAAGCGTGAAAGCTTCAACATAAGCGTGGGTGACGAACTCCCCGCAGGTGTATTGAAACTCGCAAAGGTGTACCTCGCCAAGAAGCGTAAGCTGAAGGTAGGTGACAAACTTGCTGGTCGTCACGGTAACAAAGGTATCGTATCCCGTATCGTTCGCGATGAGGACATGCCATTCCTTGAAGACGGTACCCCCGTCGATATTATCCTGAACCCACTTGGTGTACCCTCGCGGATGAACCTGGGCCAGATCTTCGAGACAGTTCTTGGTTGGGCTGGTGAGAAGTTAGGCATGAAGTTCGGTACGCCGATCTTCGATGGTGCCAGCCAGGCTGAAATCGAAGAGTACATTCAGCAGGCGAAGCTTCCGAGCCTCGGCCAGACTTATCTCTACGACGGTGAAACGGGTGACCGTTTCCACCAGCTCGCAACGGTAGGTGTGATCTACATGCTCAAGCTCAGCCACATGGTTGATGATAAAATGCACGCCCGTTCTATCGGTCCCTACTCCCTCATTACGCAGCAGCCGCTGGGTGGTAAGGCACAGTTTGGTGGCCAGCGCTTCGGCGAGATGGAAGTGTGGGCCCTCGAGGCCTTCGGTGCGGCAAACATCCTTCAGGAGTTGCTTACCATTAAGTCGGATGACATCCAGGGACGTGCCAAGGCTTACGAGGCCATCGTCAAAGGTGACAACCTTCCGGAACCTAACATTCCAGAGTCCTTCAACGTACTCGTCCACGAGCTTCGCGGCCTGGCGCTTGACGTTAAGTTCGACTAATTTAGGAACTAGTCGTTAGAAACTAGGAATTAGAGTTCCGCAAGGGGCACACGTTCTTCAAACGGAAGAGCGGATTAATTTAAAGACAGCTTTTTTGGCGCGAACGCAGGTGCAGAGATTAAGAGTTAGAAGCTAAGGGACTAGTCCTCCAGCTTCTAGTTCCTAAACTTTGCACCTGCGGCCGCGCCCTAAACGCCTCCTTATAAAACGAAATATGGCATTCAAAAAGACAAACAGCATCCAGAAGCAGGACTTTGACGCCATCACCATTAGCCTAAGCTCCCCGGACGAGATCCTGGAGCGTAGCTACGGTGAAGTGTTGAAGCCTGAGACCATCAACTACCGCTCTTACAAGCCGGAACGTGATGGCCTTTTCTGTGAGCGCATTTTTGGCCCGGTCAAAGACTATGAGTGTTACTGTGGTAAGTACAAGCGTATCCGCTATAAGGGTATTGTTTGTGACCGCTGTGGCGTCGAGGTGACCGAGAAGAAGGTACGTCGTGAGCGTATGGGACACATTCGTCTCGTAGTTCCCGTTGTCCACATCTGGTTCTTTAAGAGCCTGCCTAACAAGATCGCTTACCTGCTCGGGTTCTCTTCCAAGAACCTGGAAAGCATTATCTATTACGAGCGCTACGTCGTGATCAACCCGGGAATCCGGGACAGCGACGAGATCTTCCACAAAGCCCTCATCACGGAGGAGCAGTACCTCGACTTGCTCGAGACCCTGCCTCCCGAGAACCAGCAGCTGGAAGACGGTCATCCAGACAAGTTCGTCGCCAAGATGGGCGCCGAAGCGGTACGTGACCTGCTCGAAGGTCTTCAACTCGACACGCTTTCTGATCAGTTGCGCCACCAGGCCAACACTGAAACGAGCCAGCAGCGTAAGAGTGAGGCACTTAAGCGCCTGCGTGTAGTGGAAGCTTTCCGCGACGCCCAGAAGCACATCGTAAATAAGCCGGAATGGACCATCATCCAGTATCTGCCCGTAGTTCCCCCGGAACTGCGCCCGCTGGTACCACTGGACGGAGGCCGCTTCGCATCTTCTGACCTTAACGACCTATACCGTCGGGTAATCATCCGTAACAACCGCCTCAAGCGTCTGTTGGAAATCAAAGCTCCGGAAGTAATTCTTCGGAACGAGAAGCGGATGCTCCAGGAAGCTGTTGACAGCCTTTTCGACAACAGCCGTAAGTCTAACGCCGTAAAGGCTGAGGGCGGTCGTGCACTGAAGTCTCTCTCCGACATTCTTAAAGGTAAGCAGGGACGTTTCCGTCAAAACCTTCTCGGTAAGCGTGTCGACTACTCCGGTCGTTCCGTTATCGTCGTAGGACCGACGCTGAAGCTGCACGAATGTGGTATTCCTAAGGGAATGGCCGCCGAGCTCTTTAAGCCTTTCGTGATCCGTAAGCTCATCGAGCGCGGTATCGTGAAGACCGTGAAGTCCGCCAAAAAATTGGTAGACCGCAAAGAGCCCGTAATCTGGGAAATCCTGGAGAACATCCTGAAGGGGCACCCAGTCATGCTGAACCGGGCACCAACGCTTCACCGTCTTTCCATCCAGAGCTTCCAACCGAAGCTTATTGAAGGTAAGGCGATCCAGCTGCACCCCCTCGTATGTTCGGCCTTCAACGCCGACTTTGATGGTGACCAGATGGCCGTTCACGTACCACTGAGCCAGGCCGCTATCCTGGAAGCACAGGTACTGATGCTGTCCAGCCACAACATGCTGAACCCGCAGAACGGTACACCAGTAACCCTTCCTTCACAGGACATGGTACTGGGCCTTTACTACATCACCAAAGAACGGACTGGTACTGAAGAGCGCCCCGTACCAGGTGAGGGTAAGCGTTTCTACAGCCCCGAGGAAGTGATGATTGCCTACAACGAAGGCAAGCTTGACCTTCACGCTAAGATCAGCGTTCGCGTTCCCGTTGAAGTCTTCGACGAAGAAGGGAATGCTTCGCTTAAGGTCAAACTGACGGAAACAACTACCGGCCGGGTAATCTTTAACAGTGCCGTACCGGTCATGGTGCCGTACCAGAACGTACTACTGACCAAGAAGAACCTGAAGAAGGTGATCGGTGACATCATCGAGCGTACCAGCTTCGCCGTAACGGCTATTTTCCTTGACAAGATCAAGGATATGGGTTTCCTCTGGGCCTTCAAAGGTGGTCTGTCTTTTAACCTCGGTGACCTGATCACGCCTTCCGTAAAGGAAACTGTACTTGTCCAGGCCCGTGCCGACGTCGACGACGTGATGGACAACTACAATATGGGTCTGATCACGAACAATGAGCGCTATAACCAGATCATTGATAAGTGGACGTACGCTGACAACCAGATCACAACCACGCTGATGCAGGAGCTGGCGGAGCACAAGCAGGGTTTCAACTCTGTGTACATGATGCTTCACTCCGGTGCCCGTGGTTCCACGCAGCAGATTAAGCAGCTCTGTGGTCTTCGTGGCCTGATGGCTAAGCCGAAGAAGAGTAACGATGCCGGCCCCGCCGTAATCGAAAACCCGATTCTCTCCAACTTCGTAGACGGACTATCCGTACTCGAATACTTTATCTCCACGCACGGTGCCCGTAAGGGACTTGCCGATACGGCCCTTAAGACGGCTGATGCAGGTTACCTAACCCGTCGACTTGTTGACGTTTCTCAGGACGTCGTCGTGATGATTGAAGACTGTGGTACTCTCCGTGGTATCGATACTTCCGCACTGAAAGAGAACGATAAAGTCATCGAAAGCCTAGAGAGCCGGATCGCCGGCCGCTTTGCCCTTGATGACATCGTTCACCCGGTAACGGACGAGGTAATCGTTGTAGAAGACGGCTACATCGACGATAAGAATGCTCGTTACATCGAGCAGGAAGGCATCGAAGAAGTAACCATCCGCTCCGTACTCACTTGTGAGGTTGAGCGTGGTGTTTGCCGCAAGTGCTACGGTAAGAACCTTGCCACTGGCCGTATGACGGAAATTGGTGATGCTGTCGGTATCATCGCTGCCCAGTCTATCGGTGAGCCGGGTACCCAGCTCACGCTGCGTACGTTCCACGTAGGTGGTACGGCCTCGGTAACCCGTGCGGAAAGCGAACTCGCTTCTAAGTTCAACGGTGAGATTGTCTTCGAAGACATCCGCACCGTAAACGCTGAGGATAATATGGGCGATAAGAAAGTCATCGTGCTTTCCCGTTCCGGTGAGGTCCGTATCGTTGACCCCGAGACCCGCAAGGTCTTCACTACTCAGCACATCCCCTATGGTGGTACGTTGTTTGTAACCGAAGGCCAGCAGATAAAGAAGGGTGACCCCATCGTAGAGTGGGACCCCTACAATGCCGTGATCGTTTCCGAATTCGAAGGTGTTGCGCGTTTCTCCGATATTGAGGAAGGTATAACCTTCCGTACGGAGCGTGATGACCAGACTGGCTTCGAAGAGAAGGTAGTCATTGAAACTCGTGACCGTAAGCGTATTCCGACCATTACCATCATCAATAAAGATGGTGAGGAACTACGCAGCTACAACCTTCCAGTAGGTGCCTACATCAGTATCACTGAAGGTAGCGACGTGAAAGTTGGCCAGCAGATCGTAAAGCTGCCGCGTAAGGGTGGTAAAATTGCCGATATTACGGGCGGTCTGCCGCGGGTAACCGAGCTTTTCGAAGCGCGTAACCCGTCTAACCCAGCCGTTGTATCCGAGATCGACGGTATCGTAACCTTCTCCAAGAAGATCAAGCGTGGTAACCGCGAGCTGATTGTGGAGGCAAAGGACGGTCAGAAGCGCAAGTACCTGATTAACCTGAGCAAGCACATTCTCGTACAGGACCAAGATTTTGTTCGCGCTGGTATGCCACTCTCTGATGGTGCCATCGCGCCGAAGGATATCCTCGACATCAAAGGCCCCTTTGCCGTACAGACCTACCTGGTCAACGGTGTACAAGAAGTCTACCGTTCACAGGGTATTACGATCAACAACAAGCACATCGAGTCTATCGTCCGCCAGATGATGCGCCGCGTACAGATCGTGGACCAGGGCGACACTACCTTCCTTGAAGGTGAAGCCATTGAGCGCTACGAATTCTTTAAGCAGAACGACTGGATTTTCGATAAGAAGGTCGTTACCGAATCTGGCGACAGCGAAGGCTTCCGCCCCGGACGTATCGTAACGATGCGTGAGGTACGTGAAGAAAACAGCCGCCTGAAGCGCGAAGACATGAAGATCATGACCTTCCGCGACGCCCAGGCTGCTACTAGCTTCCCGCTGCTGCAGGGTATCACGAAGTCTTCCCTCGGTACGCCGAGCTGGATTTCCGCTGCATCCTTCCAGGAAACCACCAAGGTACTGTCTACGGCCGCCATCGCTGCCAAGCAGGATTACCTGGAGGGCTTGAAGGAGAACGTAATCGTAGGTAAGCGTATTCCGGCCGGTACGGGTATGCGCAAGTACGATCGCCTGTTCGTTACGACGCAGGAGGCTCAGGATCAGTGGGAAGCGCGCCAAGCTGCTTTCGCTGAGGAAGAGGCTGCTGCCCGTGCTACTGAGGAAGCTTCGGTACTTAGTGCTGAGACTTCTGGTGAGGTTGAAAGTGCTGAATAAATAGACCAATTGAGTTTCGAAGGGTTGTACCCTTCGTTACGCTAGACGGCCCTCCGGGGCGCTGAATTAAAAACGCCCCGCTGACTTTGTTGGTGGGGCGTTTTTGTGTGTAAAGATGAAATGTTGCACAATGAAGTTGTATTGTGATAAAGCAAGCCCTGCATTATTCATCCCTATAACTGAATCGTCAATTCGTAAAATAAAAAGATCAAAAAATAACACCTTAAATTTCTTCCTGTTAACCGTGCTTTTCTTCTTCATACATAATTCGACCAGTGCTTAGTGTGAAATTAAAAGGGAGACTAATTCTTCTTTTGAAGAAAATAGAGTTGCTGTTCTCGGCCCAGATAATGGGGATGCGATTAGGGATCGTCAATTCAATAACTGTTCGGTTTACAGCTTGGCCTGGCAGTACTACTCTTCATCGATGAAAAGCCTCCATCGCTACACCTATGCAGGCTTTCCATCGACTCGATCAGTACCACGATGCCTACGCTTCACCACGAAGGACACTTATTAAAGTGACGATCTTAAAAGTATAAATATGCAAAGGAACAGTCCTCATAACTCCAGACTAGTTGCTTGAATTATTGACCATTGAGGAAGATGGAAGCCTTTTTTTCGCGGCGATATGGGGGAAACGAGGATTTATATGGCGGGAAGTATGCTGTTTATTTATGCCGCGGGTTGGTATTGAGTCTGTACCCTAACGACTTGGCAGATTAGATTCCAAACGCATGATTTTACTAATATTTGGTGAAATTTTACCAAATGTCAGTAGCTGGACTGGAGTAGATAAAGATGCCTGATGCGATTATGGTGGTGCTGCTGCAACAAGGATATTGGAAGAGTCTTACTTAACCAAGTCTTTCTGGGAGTAGGCAGTTTTCTGGGAATTCGGAGGGCCCGCTGGTGCGGAGTGCCGTAAGCAGGTCTCTACCGAATAGCTTTTTATTATATTTAGAGCAAAACCAGGATTAAAACCATCCACCATGAAGCACATACTATACACATTCATACTAGCAGGAATGCTGACATCCTGCAACTCCCCGAGCCCAAGCGATGCTGCTGCTACTGATTCTTCTACTGCAGAGACCGAGGCCGCCAATCCTGAAGAAGGAATGAAGGCGGGTACAAAAATCGAGCCAATCACCTCAGAAGAAGCGCTGGTTGCCACTGCACTAATGGCAGCCCCGGAAGAAAGCCGGGCAGGAGCCAAGGTAATGGGCTACAACATGGCCGGTGAATTCGTCACCTATAAAGAAGGCACCAACGAATTCATCTGCCTGACGGATGATCCCAATAAAGAAGGATTTAACGCAGCCTGTTACCACCAGGACCTGGAACCATTTATGGCCAGGGGCCGAGCACTGCGCTCCGAAGGGAAGAGCGCAAAGGAAATATTTGATATCCGGGAGGTGGAAGCCAAAGCGGGAACCCTCGATATGGGTAAGGTCGGGAATACCTTGCACGTTTACTATGGCAAGGAGACTGGCTATGATCCTGAAACGGGCTTAGTCGAAGGAGCGAAGTACCGGTACGTCGTATACATGCCATTCGCTACGTCGGAGTCTACCGGATTACCGGAATCTCCCATTGCACCGAACCATCCCTGGATCATGAACCCAGGAACCCACCGTGCGCACATCATGATCTCTCCGCTGGAATAACTTAGCCCTTAACCAACCTTGCACCTGCGGCCGCGCCCAAATAAGGGGGTAAAAAGAAAAGGGAGTACAGGTGCTCAATGCCCCTTACTCCCTTATTCCTTTTTTGTCCCTTACTCCTCCAAGTCAAAAATAGAATCACTCTCTTCTTTGTCCACATTGTCGCGGAGGCGGTCCATGGCGTTTACGGACTTGTCGTAGAAGTCGCGGAAGACGGGGTAGAGGTCTTTACCCTGCTCCCAAACGGCGATCCGAATTTGGGCGAGGGGGGTGTAGGTGATGCTACTTGTGCGCAGATCGTCGGTGACGATTCGGCTTTGGTCGCCGAAAAAGACGAGGCCGGAGAAGATGAAGGTGAAGAATAGCCCGGAGAGCACACCGCCCAGAATCTGGTTGATGAAGTTGATGTTGATGTTCTCCATGAAACTGGTCAGCCCTTTTGCTACGATGCGGAAGAGTACCAGCGTCATCACAAACACTGCTATCACACCGAGGACGAACGCTCCGACGGACGTAAGGACCGGCGCCCAGCCAAAGATCATGTCGCCCATGATCGGCCCAAATTTCATCGCGGCCAGTACACCAAAGATGTAACTAGCGAGTGATAAAACGGTAGAGATAATGCCCTTACTGTAGCCGATCCAGAAGCCGTAGGCCAGAAAGATCAGGCAGATGATGTCAATAGCCATAGTGCAAAGTTACTATATTGTCTGGTGTTGAATGTTAATCATCGACGAATGGTGCTCGTTGAAGGACGAGAGGGTAGGAGCCATAGGTAAGGGCTCAGGCTTCAGGAAATGATGGTCTTTTATTGAGTTCTGAACCCTGATTCCTGACCTCTAATATTCAAACGCAAGCTTCTCGCTGGGGTACTCAAATAAGTTATCCTCCTTAATTAATTTGGCCACTTTCTCCGGCACTAGTTTTTCCCAGCCGTCTTCTCCGGACTTGATCATGTTGAGCACGTTGCGGGAGTAGATGTGGAGATTTTCTGGGCGAAAGTTGGCGATGTCAACGATCTGTCCGCTGTCAAGCAGGTGTTTGTAGAGAAATTTCACACCTTCGGGGATGGGGACGTTTTGGGCGGTCACGAGTTCTTCGGAGCCTTCCTGCTGAACGGGGTAGACGTAGAGATTGACGTTACGGGTGAAAATCTCACCGAAGGCGGCGAGGAGGCGGCCGTCCTGGTTATCGCGGTATTTTGTGGCTATGAGTTCTAGGAGATCGTTTACGCCGAGTACGATGCCGACCGGGCTTACTTTATACAGGTTGAGGTACTCGATCAGGTCGCCGTACCGGTGGTAGTTAGAGATGATCACCGTCTGGCCTAATTCGTTGAGAAGGGTGGCGCGGTGAAGGAAGTCACGTTCGTTGAGCTCGGCGGATTCCTGGAGATTGTCTAGGGTTAGCTCGGTAAGCAGGCAGGATTTGGCAGGATCAAGCTTACCGGATTCGCGGAACTGTTGGTAACCGGCGCGGAGCATGTCTTCGTTCACCAGGGTGATGGGACGGAAACTGCCGCGTACCACCATTACCGACTTGCGGTACAGGAATTCCGAAGGGTGGATGGAACGGCCGCGGGGGTCGAACATCGTTACTTCAGTGAGGCCGTGCTTTACCAGCCAGAGGCTGAGTAGCCTGTTGTCCAGTTCTGAGAAGTTGGCGCCTTCGAGGACGATCATATCAATGGCGACGCGGCCCATCAGGCCATCGAGCAGGCTCTGGACGAGTGTCTCCGGATCGTTATGATAATGGTAGGCGCCGTAAATCATGTTGACGCCGAGAATACCGATGGCCTGTTGCTGTAGCTGGTTGTCGTTGTCAAGCATTCGGACGTGAAGGAGGAGGTCGTTGGAGGTTCCGACCTCCGGGTCGAGTTGAAAGCGTAGGCCCATCCAGCCGTTACCAGGAATGGTGCGGCTGTAGTTAATGGCGGCAATGGTGTCGGCAAAAACGAAGAAGTTGGTGTCAGGACGGTCGTGGCGCAGGCGGTCCACCATCAGGTTGTATTCGTGGTCGACCATTTTGTGGATGCGGCTTTCGCAGACGTAGCGGCCGGTGGGCTCCACGCCGTAGATCTGGTCGGAGTAAACTTTGTCGTAGGCGCTCATCGTCTTGGCAATCGTACCGGCGGCGGCTCCTACCTGAAAGAAATAACGGGCAACTTCCTGGCCAGCCCCGATCTCGGCAAAGGTGCCGTAGATCTTGGGGTTCAGGTTGATTTCGAGGGCCTTTTGATCGGTTTCGAGTAACTGTCTTTTGGGCATGGGGCGAAATATTTTAAGGGCGCAGACGCGGGATGCAAGGTAAGAATAAAAGAGACGCTTTGTCCCTTAGGGACGATCATTATTCCGGCCGAGACCTTCCAGCTTGAGTGTCTGACGATGCCTGCTTCCTGAAGTAACTTGTTTCTGAATCAAGGCCTTTCCCAGCAGAGACTTGGCCCGTAAAGCCTCTGCCGGAGCCCTCAAGGTGTCGGCTGGTCTTTCACTATTGGCGAAGGCTCAGGTTGAGAAGGAAACCCGTATTGGCGCAGCGGCTAAGCTCGCCAAGGTGCAGGTGCCTAAGATCGTGATCGGTGGCGATGGTAACGGCTTTAAACCCGCCAGCTTCATGGACGCCATTGGTGTGAATATGCTGCTGGAGGTTATCGCTAAGCTGTAGAAACAGTAAGGTTAGATCGTTAGATTTTAGCGCCAACAATAAAACGCGACCAGGAAGTGATCCCTGGTCGCGCTATTTTGGTGGTGCCTACCCTCGGTTTTAGACCTCCGGTGTAGGGTGATAAGCATTTGGTCTTTTCAAGCGGTAACGAAGCTTTTCTTTCATCCTATATATCTTTTGCGGACGCAGTCTCAAAAGTTTGTCGGACGAAACAAAGGCGGGCGGGTATGCGCTTCGACGCATCGGATGAACTTCCATCCGGCTGCGCCAGGCTGGAAGATACATCCGGTGAGTGAAGCGCTCTAATCACAAAGTTCCCGAGCAGCCTCCCATGCGTCATGGTCGGCGATAACGGTTTCTTCCCCGCCTTCGCGGTTAACGATGCTGACGGGGTAGACGATGCTGACGTCGGCGTCTTCACCAGCAGTTTGCACGGCCTCGCGCCATTCCTCACGGCTGGTGACGGTAACGGCAGTCTCATTAATGCTGAGTTCGACGGGGAACATCAGGCGGTAGCAGGACTGGCCACGGTCATCGTGGTTACCACGGTTGTTACAGCTGCGGCGCAGGCGGTAGAGCCCACGTTCGTCGTTCAGGGTAATTACCTGGCCGGACTCCGTGTGGGTGACGTCGATGGGGTAGACGATGCTTACACCACGGGGGCGGAAATCCTGGCTGGCCTGGCGCAGTTCCTGGCGGCTGTTGATGGTCAGGGTGGAATCACCGGCGGTCACCTGGATGGGGTAGTTGATGGTGATGCACGGCGTTACGTCTCCCTCGTCCATATCACGGCAGGAACGGAAGAGGCGGCGGAGAATTCTGAAGTTTTCGACGGTAACGGTGGTGCCGCTGGCGAGTTCTACATCAAAGGGATAGATGAAGTTGGCGCGGGCGCGGGATGCAGTGATCCGTTGATGAGCAGCGCGGAGTTCTTCAGCATCTCCGGCGGCGATGATGGTTCCGTTACGTAACCGGATTTCGATGGGAAAAACGAAGCGGAAGCAGGGACTACGGCGCTGCTCGTCCGGGTCCGCATCTGGAGGTGGTGGCAGGGACTCGAGGAGAAGGTCGGGCATTTCTTCTTCGGTGAGGAAGTCAGGGGATATGGCATCCTGGGCAAGCTCGTTGTCACAGCTCATAAAGCCGAGGAACAGGCCGAAAGCGAGGAGGTAAAGAAGGGATGTTTTTGAAAATGCGAACATGGTAATTATTTTGATTTCTGCGAAGTGATTGAAAACGGGTTTCAAGGGCTCCGGTTTGTTAGTAAATAACCGCTTGAGAACAAAGGCGCTGCGGAAGTGATCAGTTTCCGTGTTGCCGTGCTTGCGGTTCACTGTATTCAATTCCTAAACCCAATTTTACCCTACCTTGGGCAACGATAAAAATTAATATTCCCCGTACTTCAGCTAAAATAATGAAAGGAAATATACCCGCAGGTGTCTGTGAAGATGTTGTGTACGAATCTGTTTACCAAGAGGTTGCTCCGAAGTTGCGCAACTTTCTGTACTACCGAACTGGTAGTGCAGAAAATGCGGGAGACATCGTGCAAGAATCTTTCCTCCGCCTCTGGGAGAACTGTTCTAAAGTACTGCCGGAGAAGGCAAGTGCCTGGCTTTTTCGGGTTAGTGAGAATGTTTTTTTTAAGCAAAAAGCCCGGGCGAAAGTGGTGCTGAAATATGAGTGGCGGCAGCGGGGGCCGGAGCCTACTTATGCTTCGCCTCAGGATGAGCTGGAGGAGCGTGAGTTTCAGGCACAGCTGGAGGCCGCGATTGCTGCTTTGCCCGATGGGGCCAGGGAGGTGTTTCTGCTTAACCGGATGGATGGGCTTAAGTATCGTGAGATTGCCGAGCTGCTTGGGATTAGCCAGAAGGCGGTGGAGAAGCGTATGCACCGGGCTTTGGTCAGCTTGCGGGAACTGCATGCCGGGATCTGAGATATGAACGCTTCGCGTCCCTTAGGGTGTTGGAGGCTTGGTCTCCTCTTCTTCGGTAGCCTATAATGTTAAGCGCGTAGCGCTACTAGGCTCGCTTCTGGAGGGAGCTCTGGCCAGAATATTAGCCAGAAAATAATTAACGACGGGTAGGGTAAACCTGCACCAAGGGATTATACCCATATATTAGAGTAATATCGTACAACCATGGCCACGCCAAACTTCAAGGATGATACCTTTCTCGCCCGCTGGCTCAGCGGAGAGCTTTCTGTTGAGGAAGAGGCGGAGCTTCGTTCCCGGCCCGATTTCGCTGCTTATGAGCGGATGATGGGTAACCTGAATCGGATGGCCCCTCCGGCGTTTGATACTAAGGAGGAGTTTCAAAAACTTAAGTCGGAACGAGCGTTGAGAACGTCCGCTGCTCCTCAACAGCCGGTACTGCACCCGCGTCCGCGCCTGATGAGAAGAATACTCCCCTGGTCCGCCGCCGCTGCCGTTGCGCTCTTACTGGTCGCCTGGTTCCTGCTGCGCCCCGGTACGGATAGTTTTGAAGCGGCAAACGGCGACCAACAACTAGTCGCTGAACTGACCGATGGCTCTACCGCCCGCCTCAACGCGGGTAGTGACCTGGCTTTTGCGGTCACTACCACTGAACGCTCTGCCACCCTGAACGGGGAGGCTTACTTTGAAGTCGAAAAAGCAGCGATTCCCTTCGTTGTTCAAACCAGCCTAGGGGAGGTTAGCGTGCTCGGTACTTCCTTCAATGTGTACAGCCGTAATGGAGAAATGGCCGTAAGCTGTACTACTGGAAAAGTAAGCGTTTCCTTTGAGGGTGACGCTGCGGATTATCCGATCACGCCCGGACAATCCGTTGGCCGTAACCGGCTTGGGGAAATTAACTTCACGGAAACTACCAGCCCGGAAGAACTTGACTGGCTTTCCGGAAAGTCGGTCTTCATCAATCGGCCCCTAGCTGAAATTCTGGACGAGCTGGAGCGGCAGTTTGACCTCACCGTTGAACGTCCTGCTGCGCTGAACTTGAAGGAGACCTACGAGGTCACCTTCCCGAATGATGACCTGGATACTGCACTAGGTATGGCACTGGGCTCAATCAAGGGGTATAAACACGAGCTGGAAGGAACGACCATAATACTTATCCCCGAAGAATAAAAAATATGCGCTTTGCCGCGATAATAGCGTTCCTTTTTCTGATCTCCGGGCTTTTCGCTCAGGACCTTAGTGCGGTACGTCTTAGTGCTGATTTCGAGGATGTCTCTCTGCACGGTGCCATCAGGCATCTGGAGAAAAAGTTCGGCCTAAACTTCTCTTTCCGGAGTGCGGCCATTGAGGCCCGTAGTGTAAACTGCCGTTTTGAGGAAGCCAGTTGGGCAGAGATTGAGCAGTGCCTCTTTGGGGCCAATAGCCTGCAAGCCACCCCGCTGCGCGATGGCTACATCAGCCTCAAATCCTTGCCCGCTGAAACCAGTAGATTGTGGACCTTGCGTTTTAGGGTACTTGATCCCGATGGGTCGGCTTTGCCTTTCGCGCCCATCCAGTTTCCCTCCGGACCGGGAATGACTGATGAAGACGGTTTTTTTAGCGGTGAGTTTACCGCGGCGGCTACGGATATTGTGTTGCTGAGTTACCTCGGCTACGATAACCTGGCGGTGCCGGTGCGGGAATTGGTGGCGGGGCCAGTGGTGAATATTCTCCTCACAACGGCCGCGATCGACCTTAGCTCAGTTTTGGTGTCTGAATACCTGTCCGATGGCATCAGCGTGCCGGAGGATGATTCGTTCATCCGAATAAAACCACAGCTGGCACCGGCCGTTCCAGGCTTTGCTACCGTAGAGACCTACCGAACGCTGTCTTTGCTGCCCGGGATTTCCAATATCGGCGAAACGGCCGGAGGACTGAGCATCCGGGGAGGCAGCCCGGATCAGAACCTGGTGCTTTGGGATGGTATCCCGGTATATTCGTCTGGGCATTTTTTTGCAATGATTTCGCCCTTCAGCCCGGACTTAATTGATGAGGTCAACGTCTGGCGGGGCGGCGCCAGCGCGGCCTTCGGCGGTCGGGTAGGCGGTTTGGTGGAGATCAATACGGACGAGACGGTCACTGAAACATTTAGCGCCGGAGCGGGCCTTAGTTTGCTGACCGCGGATGCTTTCGTGAAAGCGCCCTTATTTTCGGGAAAATCCGACTTGCAACTTGCTTACCGTACTTCTCCGAAAATTTTTAGCGAGGGACCTGCCTATGCGGGCTACCGCGCCCAGGTGCTTCAGGGCGATGTGTTTGCCCGTATTCTGAACGCGGAGGAGCGCGGCTTGCCTCAGGAGGTAGATTTCAACTTCCGGGAGTTCAACGGCCGGTGGCGCTATAACTTCAGTTCGCGGCGGACGCTGACGCTGAGTGGCTTCACGCAGCATGATGATTTTGGCTACCGGATCGGCCGGGAGGGCACCAATCGTTTTTTTATCGACGGGCTGATCACGAAAAACGATGGGATTAGCGCCAGTTACGCCCAACCGGTCGGTAACGGCCAGCTGCGGTTTCAATTTGCCCACTCGGCCTTCAGCGGTGAAGGGGGGAGTGGTTTCCAGAACGGCGAGGAGGGGATATTTAGCCAGCGGGCCAGTAGGATTCGGGAAAGTTCGGCGCGGGTGGAATACGATCTGCCGTCTTTTGGTTCCAGTACGCTTCAACTTGGCGTCCAGGCGCAGCGGTTCTGGCACGAGTTGGAGTACCGGGCAGAGAATACGCTGGCTGACAGCTTGGGGGCGTTTTCTTTAAGCGGAGGAATGGCGGATGCGCTGGCGGCCTACGGTAATTACCGTTGGGAAGGGGAGGGCCTACTGACGGCAGAACTCGGACTGCGTCTGCAGCATTACGGGCCAACAGAAAGCGTTTACGCTGAGCCTCGCTTAAGCCTGGGCTACCGCTTGACGGAAGATTGGCTGTTGAAAGCGGCTTACGGCGAAAGCCATCAGTTTACGCAGGAAGTCGTCAACCTTAACCCTGAGCGGATCAGCGCTATGGGGTCGTTGTGGACGCTGGCCGATGATGACCGCCTGCCCGTTGCCGCCGGACGGGAAGGGAGCCTGGGCGTGAGTGGTGAGGTTGGCGACTGGTTCTTTGACGCGGAGGCGTATTATAAACGGGTAAAAGGAATTACTACGCTGAATTCTCTTTTACTACGGGAGGACTTGGCAGAGGGAGATTCACGGGCAACGGGGCTCGACCTACTGGTCAAGCGACGCTGGGCCAACTGGCGCAGCTGGGCGATTTATACGCTGAGCAAAACGGAGTGGCGGTTTTCTGAATTAGGGCCGGATTATTTTCCGGCGGATAACGACCGGCGGCATCAGTTGCAACTCGTGCATACGTATTCGAACAAAGGATGGTCGGCGTCCGTCGGCTGGCGGGTTCATTCGGGGGCGAGGTATACAGAATCCCGCGAGGTACAGACCCAGGTTCGGCCGGGGAGCGACCGTCTGGTCACGCGGTTAGAAGCCGGGCCGGTGAACGAGGCCCGCCTGCCTGCTTTCCACCGGTTGGATGTTTCGGTATTCCGTGACTTTACACCGGAGGGGAAGGGTTGGTACGGGCGCGTGGGGCTGTCAATTCTTAACCTCTACGGGCGGGAGAATATTCTAGAGCGTCGCTACCTTGTTCGTGGAACCGGACTGCCCGAACCGGGACGATTTGCGCTAGAGGAGCTGAACCGCTTGGGGTTGGGGCTTACGCCGAATATTAGCTTGCGGGTGGGGTGGAATTGATCCTAATGGTCGAGGAGCTGCTGGTGGATACAATGGTCGAGGAGCTGCGCTCTGAGTAGGGACGGCGGGTGAGTATAATGGTCGAGGAGCTGCGCTCCGAGTAGGGACGATCCGGCTCATGTCGCTCGGAG
>JAPKCQ010000180.1 GCA_026421165.1 Lewinella sp.
TTTTAGACGCTTCGCTTTTAGGCTACCGCACGTTAGCGCATCGGCTTCGTGTGCGGTAGCTTAAAAGATGCAGTCGTCTAAAAAGCCACAGGTTGTCTAAAAGCGCATAACGCGTCCAAAAAGGCGCAGCCGTCTAATTTTCTCACCCGTTCATAGATAAAATTTCCCAGCCCTCATCCATTAGTTAGCTTTGACCATCGTAGTCAAAAGACCACTTATGCGCCAAGTTTACTTACTCCTCCTTGCTTGTTTATCCACTGGACTACTTTCCGCTCAGAGCGGAGATTCATGGACACTAGAACGTGCTGTAGAGCATGCCCTGACCAATAACCTGCAGGTAAAACAGCTCAACAACATTACTGAAATTGCCCGTTTGAACCGGCAGCAGGCCAAAAACGGTCGGCTACCCACGGCGAATGGCTCTACCAATCTCGGTGTGCAGTTAGGTAGGACGATTGATCCGACCACCAACACCTTCAACCAGCAGACAATTGGTTTCCAAGGCTACCAGCTTCAGGCCGGCGTCACGCTGTACAACGGCGGGCTAATCAAGAACAACCTCCGTCAGGCAGACCTCAACCTTGCCGCAGCAGAACTGGACCGTAAAATCACCGGTAACAACATCGGCCTGCAGGTTGCCAACGGTTACCTAAACATCGTGCTACTGGAAGAGCAACTTACCAACACCCGCGCTCAACTACAACTAACGAACGATCAACTGAGTAATACGGACGCGCTCATCAGCGCAGGTGCACTACCCTCTGCCCAGCGCTTCGACCTCGTTGCCCAGCAGGCAGCCAATCAGCGAACCATCGTCGACCTCGAAAACCAGGTAGAACTCGCACAACTGACCCTCAAGCTCCTATTGGAACTCGATTTTAACGCCGATTTTCAAGTCGTCACCCCTGAACTCAACCCTTTGGAGACTGAGCTCTTCATCACCTACAACATCGACGAAGTGTACCTCTCCGCCCGCGGCATCCAGCCAACGGTAATGGCTGCCGAAATCCGTCGGGATGCAGCGGAAATGGGCATCGAAGTCGCCAAAGCCGGTATGCGCCCAACCGTGAGCCTGTTTGGTAGCATCAGCACCAACTTCTCTACAGCATCCAAAGACTTTGCTAACCCCGATATTATTGTAGACCCCACCTTTGGCTTCGGAAATCCCCGCCCCGTACAGATCAACGGTGTGGAGGTCGCGCTCTCACAATTAGAACAGACCGGTGGCCAGGTAGAATTTTCGACGCTCGGTTACTTCACCCAGCTCAACCGCAACTTCGGCCAGTCTGCCGGAATGTCGCTAAGCGTTCCGATCTACAGCCAGGGGCGCAATAAAATCAACGTTCAGCGGGCTAAAATTCAACAGGCAAACGCCGTACTCGACATCGAGCAAGCAGACAACCAACTGCGCAACGACGTACAACTAGCTCTCACCAACCTTCGTGGTGCCCAGGAGACCTACCGTGCGGCCCAGGCGAGCGAGGAAGCTTCTAAGCTGGCTTACGACAACGCCCAGCGCAGTTTCAAAGCCGGCGCGGCCAACAGCCTTCAACTCGTAACGGCTTCTAACCGCTACGAGCAGGCCCAGACAGAACGAACGCGCAGTAAGTACCAGCTAATTTTCAACCGCCAGGTGATCCGTTTCTACCTCGGCCAAGGTTTCTCGCTCGACTAAATAACCAATACTTTAATCCTCCGGAGACGGTGCACCGGCACTGCTTCTTTATCCCTCACTATTGCATCCTGTTCCGAAAGCTTTCGGGACCAACAGGACGCAAACTCCATCTACTGAAATCTATTTTATCATGGCTCGTAAGATAATCATCGCCGTTTTCGCACTGATCATTATTGGCATTATTGCCGCTGTCGCCTTTGGTGGCCGCAAAGAATCCGGTACAAAAGTGTACACTTCGGAGGCTAAGGCCCGTACTATTCAGGAAGTCGTTTCCGCCAGCGGTAAGATCTTCCCGCAAACGGAAGTCAAAATCAGTTCCGACGTTTCTGGTGAGGTTGTCGAACTCTACGTCGGAGAAGGCGACAGTGTTATGCCCAACCAGTTGCTGGCTAAAATCGACGCCGACGCCTACCAGAGCCAGGTCGCCCGCGGCGTTGCCGGTGTGAACAGCAGTAAAGCACAGCTGGCCAACTCTCGCGCTCAGATCAATAGCCTGGAAGCCCAGCAAACACAAATCGAAGCCCAGATAGAGAACGCCCGTGTGATCTACAGCCGCAGCAAAACCCTCGCCGCCGACGGCGTCGTCAGCCAGGCAGAAATGGAAACCAGCAAAGCGAACCTCCGGGTGCTCGAGGCCAACCTATCTGCTTCAAAGAGTAACATCAACGGTGCCCGCCAGAGTGCAAAAGCCGCCGAGTTTGGAGTAGTATCTAGCGAGGCTACGCTCAGTGAGCTACGTACCAGTCTCCGCCGTACCACCATTTACGCACCAATGGGTGGCGTGGTCTCCCTACTTAATGTGGAACAGGGCGAGCGCGTCGTTGGTACCATCCAAATGACCGGTACCGAACTGATGCGCATCGCTAATCTTAACGCCATGGAAGTGCGTGTAGAAGTAAGTGAAAACGACGTGCCAACCGTTAAGATCGGCAATAAGGTAGAAGTGGAAGTAGACGCTTACCTAAACCGCACCTTCTACGGCCGTGTGACCCAAATTGCGAACTCCAGTACTACCGCTGGCCTTGCCGATAATATTTTGAACTCAGATCAGGTCACCAACTTCGAGGTCCGTATCAGTATTGAACCCGAAAGTTATGCCGACCTGGTAGCGGAAGGTAACGTTTACCCTTTCCGCCCCGGCATGTCCGCCGGAGTTGACATTCTCACAAAGACCGCAGAAGGCATCATCTCCGTTCCGATTGAAGCCGTAACTACCCGCGAAAAGGAAACAGATGATAAGGAGACCGTCGGTACCGATGATATCGAGGAAGTAGTCTTTGTAATTAGCGGAGACACCGTTCGCCAGCAAGTCGTCACCACCGGCGTTCAGGATGCAAACGTTATTCAGGTCAAGACGGGTTTAACGGAAGGAGAAAAGGTCGTTTCCGGACCGTATACCGAACTTAGCAGGAAGCTGAAGGGTGGCCAGAAGATTATCGTGAAAGACAAAAAAACGTTCTACTCTGAAGATCAGGACTAACGCCGCTGAAACGGCATAGCCAACGGGCCCGAAAAATTTAACCGGTTAAAAATCAGGTCCAGCTTCGCCGGGCCGGTAGCCTCCGCGTTGATGCGAACCGTACGCTCGAAAGCAAAGTCGGGTTCATCTTCCTTACCCGGTGCTTTGCGGAAGTCGGCGTTACTAATACTCAGGGTACGATCCTGGGCCAACTCATTCAGCGTCATTTCCAATAGCTTGAATCCACGGCCATCCACGACGTGTTTGGTGGCGAAGCGACCGTCTTGTCCCGAAAGAGTGTAAGTTTCGCCCTCCGTTTGTAGTTCAAGGTCGCGGGTAAAGAAAACGGCATTACCGAGTACGATCTCCTGCAGCAGATCAAAACGGGCAGGAATTTTGTATTTCGCTTCGATATAGCTGAGCGGCTCGGCAGTATAGTCCCCATTCAGCCGGTTGATAACAAAGAAAGAATCGGGTCGGATCAAAGCCCGCGCGCCCTCGAAGCCAAACTTCTTGACGCTCATCCAGATCGCCTTATCCTTGTGCAGGCGAATGGTGGCCGTTCCGCCAATATTGAAGTCCCTACTTTCTAGCTTCACACGGGCAGAGCCCTCTAGGTATTCTGTGTCGAAGCTGTTGTCTTCGAGCCCCTTGATGATTTTTCCGGCTTTACTGGTGGTGGCTAGGCCGTCGCGGCCGTCAATGCCGTCGACTATTTTTTTGTTACAGGCGGAAGCAAGGGTCAATACCGTAAAGGTCAGGAAGAAGAGAAGTATACGCATAAGGAATTGAAGTCAGAATTAGCTAAGCATCTTTTCGCACCATGCTTTTTATGGTGGGCGAGGCCGCAGGTGCACAAATTGGATCGAGAAGCAGAGAAGGTTACTGTACCCGGGTCATCTTGCCGCGCAGGTTGGTAGATTTACTACCTGTAGCTTTGGACCGGGCGTATGCTTTGGCCGCCGCCGCCTTGTCTCCTGACTTAGCGTAAGCATCGCCCAGCATTTCCAGGAAAAGAGCGTTGGTGTTCTCCTCCGTATCGTAAGCAATGAGGGAAGAGGCATTACTTCCGTTGGTAATCAGAAATGCGAGAGGCCCTTCTTTGCCACCGGGGAGTTGGGCCAAATCGGTCTTAACCGTTGCGCCTCCTGCTTCCAGGCCGGATAGTGCGAGAGACAGTTGTTCAATGGCCGCTTTGCCTTTTGGCTGGCCGGAGGTCATTAGTTGGGCTTGCTCCAGCAGGGAATTTGCTTCGGAGAAATTGGAGCGGAGCGCCTCACCCAGTGCGTAGTGAACGTACACTACCGGGCGGTTGGGAAATACGTCCAGCGCTTCTTCGGCGTATTTACGCAGCTTTATCGTTTGGTTATCGAGATAGAGCGTGGCTAGGAGTTGTTCCCATACCGAGTACACCGTATCATCCAACTCGATGGTGGCCCTGTAAGCGTCCGCGGCTTCGGCCAGGCGACCGGTGTGAAAGAATACGTCTCCCTGGAGAGCTGCCGCTTTAGCTTCATCCGGATGTACGCGTCGGAGCTCGGTGGTCAGCATCACTGCTCTTGTACCTTTCTCTTCATCCTGCGTTTGCGCCACCTCATTTACTAGAGGTAGTAACTTACCGACCTTCAGGTCAATATGTATATCCGAGCGGCCAAGCAGGGCCATCAACTCAGCATCACTGCCCGAAGACTTTGTTGGGCCCACATCTTGCAACGCGAGTTGTGCCCGTACGTCGGCAGGTTGCAGGAGCAAAATTTTCTCGTAGACTTTCTTAGCCTTCCCGGTCTCCTTCTGGCTCGTAAAGTAACCGGCAAGCATGTGGCGGAAACGGAGATTTTCCGGTTGAGACGCTACCAAAGCACTAAGCTCCTTCTCCGCCCGCTTCTGGTCTCCCTGGCCCAAGTAAAGCGAATGCTTTAAACGCGCCAGCTCAATATTGACACCGATCAGGTTCTCCAATTGGTTATACGTTCCAATAGCACCTTTAACATCCTGGGCACGGACGAGAAATGCAGCACGCTCAAGGTAATAGTCGGCCTCTTCCGGATTTTTCTTGATCAACCCTTCGTACAGTTCCGCACCTTCTTTGTGGCGCCCGCTAGCTTGGTACAACTCCGCCAGAAACGATGCGTACACCTCATTGGGACGCTTGCCGTAAGCCTTCTTCAAATGATCTATAGCATCCTCGGTATTTCCCGCAGCGTACTGTAATCGACCAAGTTCAAACTGAGCGGCATCCATAGCGGGAGTAGCTTCCACCAATTCTTTAAACATGCTGATGGCTTTCTCCGTCTTGCCCAGCAGCGCTTCGCGTTTCGCTTCAATAAAACGGGTCTGCTGTTTGATATCACCTTCGGTGAGTATGTCATCCTGAGCGAAGAGAGAAACGGACAGAAAGTAAAGACAGAGTAATAGAGCAGTGCGCATAAAGAAGGATCGGTTCCTCCTTGTAACGCCTGTGTTCTGCTAGTGTTGTACTGTAACGAGTGGTGGTAACTTCTTGTTAAAACCTCAGGCCGGATTACGCAATACGCAACCCGGCCTGATATTTTTGACAAGAAGTCACCACCGACTACTCTACAATGGTGATTTTCAGCATATTAGTACGCCGCTGTTTTTCTAGAGGCATAGAACCAGTATTAACAATTATGTCTCCAGTAATGATGTGGCCGTTATCCTTAAGGATCTTAGTCACATCCTCAACGGTCTGATCAGTACTTGTAAAATTGTCGTAGTGGAAACAACGAACACCCCAGCACAGGCTCATCGTCTTGAGCATGTGCTTAAGGTCACTGAAGATATAGATTTTCGCCCTCGGACGGAAGCTGGACAGCTTAAAAGCCGTGTAGCCCGAACGGGTCATACCTACAATTCCTCGTGCACCAACGTTTTGCGCCGTCCAGGCAGCCGCAGAGCAAACAACATCACTGACGAAGGTGCCGGACTTGTCGTTAGACTTGGGTCGTTTCATCCCAATCTCGTAAACCTTCTCCGCTTCGGCGATGATGGCGTTCATGGCCTGTACGACCAGCTCAGGATGGCGCCCCACGGAAGTCTCGCCCGAGAGCATAACGGCGTCGGTTCCGTCCAGTACCGCGTTAGCAACATCGGTTACCTCAGCACGGGTCGGGCCGGGGTTATTGATCATCGAGTCCATCATCTGCGTTGCCACGATAACGGGGCGGGCCCGCTGGATACACTTACGGATGATCTCCTTCTGGATGATTGGAAGACGCTCCATCGGTACCTCAATACCAAGGTCTCCACGGGCCACCATGATGGCGTTGGAGTGCTTGATGATCTTGTCAAGGTTCTCGATAGCCTCCGGCTTCTCGATTTTAGAAATGATCTTAGCCGGGTGGCCCGCAGCGTCAATGTATTTCTTGAGGTTCTTCAAATCCTTGGCGTAACGGACAAAGCTGAGTGCGATCCAATTCACCGGTTGAGTCAGGATGTACTCAAGGTCTCTCAGGTCTTTCTCCGTAAGGCTAGGTAAGCTGATCTTTGTGTTCGGTAGGTTGACGCCTTTGTTCGACTTCAATAAGCCGCCAAAAAGCGTTTTCAACTTAACCGTGTCGATGCCATTAGTTTCCACAACTTCAAAAACAAGGGTACCGTCGTCAACCAGAACCCGTTCGCCTACGGCCACGTCCTGGGCGAACTGCGGATAGCTCATGTACACCCGTTCGGCATTGCCGATACATTCTGTGTTAGTGAAAGTTACGATTTGGCCTTCGGCTACAGGAAGCCCCTCTCCTTCCATCTTACCAACGCGCAGTTTGGGTCCCTGGAGGTCCGCCAGAATGCTTACATGAGTGTTAAGCTCCTCGTTAAGTTGGACAATTCTTTCGATAGTCTCTCCATGTACATCATGGGTACCGTGGCTAAAGTTGAGCCGAAAAACATCTACACCCGCTATTATCAGCCCCTTAAGGCCTTCGTACGAACTACAGGCAGGGCCTACGGTAGCAACGATCTTGGTATTTTGGTGGTCGGTAGCTTTCATCTTTGATGGGGGGATAGTGTAGAAATTACAATAATACCACGAAGATAGGTTAGTCAAGTGTTAAGGAACAACTTTTCGGTGTTTGTCCACGAATTTACGTGCGCCAGTTTTCAAGGATTTACAAGCCAGCATCTAACTTCTGCGTCCCTTATCGTCGATTATTATGTCTTCCGTACACAAAAAACTCCCCGTTGGCAATCTCATGCCGACGGGGAGTTTTTCAGGTTCTGAAGAGCGAAAAGTCTAACGACGTGAGCGACGGCGCTTCTTTGGTGAAGAACCAAAGCGGTTCTCCTCGCCACGGGTTTGAGAGCCACTGCTGTCTCCTCCCATGCTAATCATGGCACAACGGAAACCGACGGTACGGCTTGACCTCTCCTCTTCCATGAAGCGGCGTGTACCGGGGCTGAGCCAGTAAGCACGATCGGCCCAGCTACCGCCTTTGTAGACGCGAACAGAGTTGGAAATGAGGGTGTATTTGTTGGTTTGGTAGCTGGCGAGACTCTGCTCGTCACCATCAAGATAATCGTAAGGACGGCCAACTTTATAGTTGTCGCGCTGGGCGGCTTCCTCATCCGTTACGTATTCGTACTTCAAGCGACCGAGGCTATCCTTAGGTAGTATGGTGCCGTCAACAGCGTCGCGGGCAACATCTTTGAATTTATTACCACGGAACGGGTTGAGTTCGTGATTTTCGGTATCGCTCAGATCGGTAGTCGTCAGTGGGCGATAAAGATCTTCCACCCACTCGTTCACGTTACCTGCCATGTTGTAGAGGCCAAAGTCGTTGGGGTAGTTCTCAAGAACGGAAGTAGTGATAGAAGAACCATCGTTAGGCTTACCGGCAATACCCATGTAATCGCCACCGCGGCGCTTGAAGTTGGCGTACATCTGGCCCTGGTACTTGTCGTGACGTTGGTAGCGTACGCTCGTTCCACTCCATGGATAGATTCGGCGATCGGTGTAATTTTCGTCTTTTTCGTTTGCCTGAAGACCGGGAAGGGCCAGAGCGGCGTATTCCCATTCGGCTTCGGTCGGTAGGCGGAATTTAGGCTGAAGCATGCCATCTTCCAGCTTAACACCACGCTCACCTCCGGTACGAAGGTCTTTGAGTTGCTTGCGGGGCGTACCATCGTACTGGCCGGCGAAGTAGGCATCGGTTACGAATACCTGATCGTCTTTGGCAGCAGGGCTTGGGTTCAGGATACCCTTATCGATAAGGATGGCTTCGTTGGTCCGGTCCGTACGCCAGCGCGCGAACTCACGGGCCTGACGCCAGTTTACACCCACTACCGGATGGTCACCGGTAGCCGGGTGGCGCAGGTAGTTCTGCACGTAAGGCTCGTTCGCAGAAAGCTCATCACGCCATACCAGGGTATCGGGCAGTGCTTTCAGGTAAACTTCCCGGTAGCTTTCTCCGTAGGAGAGCTGCGTCCAGTCAAGGTAGAAGAGGTAATCGTTGTTGCTCATCTCCGTCTGGTCCATGTAGAACGTAGAGACCGTTACCCGGCGGGGAATGTTGTCCCAATCGTAAGGCACGTCTTCTTCAGTGAACCCCATTACGAAGTTTCCTCCAGGAATAAGGACCATGTTTGGTGGAGTTTCCTGACCACCATAGTCAACTTTGGTTTCAAAACCACCCCACTTGGTGTCGTTCATCTTCCATCCAGTGATGGAGGAGCGATCGTTTTTGCCACAAGAGGCGAAGATGGCTACCATACAGAGAAGGGGCAGCACTTTTTTCCAGTAATTCATAAATCTGAGATAAACCGAGTTTTTTCCAAAATTCGCAGCGGCAAATATACGTCGGGATGAAACGATAGTAAAACAATCTTGCCGCTCACAAAAAGTTAAACCACTTTAAAGGCTTCCCTATTGTGCTGAAAACCTTAAAGTTTTCACTGAACGTGAGTTACCTCTGGTTGAGGCTTTTTTAGACGCTGCGCTTTTAGACACTGCGTTTTTAGACGCTGCGCTTTTAGGCTGCCGCACGGTTTCGGGGCCGTCTACAACATGCAGCAGTATAAAAGGCCGAAGGCCGTC
>JAPKCQ010000474.1 GCA_026421165.1 Lewinella sp.
ACCAAAATTCATCAGCACCTTACCCACAAATTCAATATTGACAGACCACTAGCTTCTCACTCCTTTTTCAGCACCACATCAAGAATACTTGGAAAACTTAGTACCCCCTCGCCCCACTTTTCTTTGACTGCCTTCTGGTGGCTTAGGGCAAATTTTTCCTGGTAAATATCGAATACTACCCTGGACTTGAAGGTCATTAGTAGCGCGTAGGTAGGCCCTTCGGTATCGTCTACGCCTAACAGCCGGGTCAGGTGGTATTTTTCTACGGTGCCGGATTCCATTACGGCGGGAAGGTAGGTGCGTTCCATCCAGCTTAGCCAGGCGGCGTGTTGGCGGGCTTCTACTTTTGAGGTTACGTTGTAAATTAACATGTGTTAGACGGGCTTTGCCCTTTTAGACTACTACACGGGTAAATGTAACACCTTGCCGCGCGGTAGTTTAAAAGCGTAGCGTTAAAATGCGAAGTCCGTCTACTCGCGCACGATGTGCGCGCCTAAGGCATTTAACCGCTCATCAATCCGCTGATACCCCCGGTCGATCTGGTTGATGTTATCGATACGGCTGGTGCCTTCGGCGGACATGGCGGCGATGAGTAGGGAAACTCCGGCGCGGATGTCGGGCGAGCTCATGGAAATGCCCCGCAGCGGTGCTCGTTTGTCGAGACCGATAACGGTGGCGCGGTGCGGATCACAGAGGATGATCTGCGCACCCATGTCGATTAGCTTATCTACGAAGAAGAGCCGGCTCTCGAACATCTTCTGGTGGATGAGTACGGAGCCGCGGGCCTGGATGGCCGTAACGAGCGCAATGCTCATCAGGTCGGGCGTGAAGCCGGGCCAGGGTGCATCGTAGAGGGTCATCAGGCCACCTTCGATGAAGGAGCCGATCTCGTAGTGGTCCTGGGCGGGGATGTGGATGTCGTCGCCCACAAAGTTCATCTTGATGCCGAGGCGCTTGAAGGTGCCGGGGATGAGGCCGAGCTGGTCTAGCCGGACGTCCTTGATGGTTAGGTCTGAGCCCGTCATGGCTGCCATACCGATGAAGGATCCGATCTCGATCATGTCGGGTAGCATCCGGTGCTCGGTGCCACCGAGGGTCTCGACACCCTGAATCTTCAACAGATTGGAGCCGATGCCTTCGATCTTCGCGCCCATCCGGACGAGCATCTTACACAGCTGCTGCAAATATGGCTCACAGGCTGCGTTGTAGATCGTGGTTTCGCCCTTTGCCAACACGGCAGCCATCACGACGTTGGCCGTTCCGGTAACGCTAATCTCCTCCATGTGGAGGTAGGTGCCGACGAGGCCGTCGGTACTGAAGGTGTAGATGTAGCGGTCGGCGTCGTACTTGAAGTCGGCGCCCATGGCCTGGAGGCCAAGCAGGTGAGTGTCCAGCCGGCGGCGACCAATCTTGTCTCCACCGGGTTTGGGCAGGCTGGCGCGGCCGTAACGGTTGAGCAGCGGAGCAATCAGCATTACGGAGCCCCGAATCTTTTGGGCGTCGCGCACGTAGTCTTCGCTCAGCACGTAATCAATGTTGATGTTCTTTGCCGTAATGCGGACACTCTCAGGGGTGAGGCGTTCGACTTTAGCCCCAAGACCTTCGACGAGATCCAGCAGCTTATTGATGTCCAGAATATCGGGGAGGTTCTCAATCAGCACCGGCTCTGCGGTGAGTAGGGTAGCGGAGATGATCTGGAGGGCTTCGTTCTTAGCGCCCTGAGGGATGATTTCGCCGGAGAGCTTGTGGCCTCCTTCTACGATAAAGGTTCCGTTGTCGGTCATGGGGGCGAAGGTAGCTTTCGATTCTCGATTCTTGATTTGGGTTAGCATTTTTCTTTATTTTATTGGGGCAAAGGTGGGATGGGTGCTGAATTTTGCGCCAACTAGTATTCGCCTTGGGTTGGTCAGTATTTGGGCGAGGACGCTGGTGCAAGGGAAGGTTTGAGGTAAGGTGTATAAAACTTATTGCTCGCGGTTTTACACCCGATGAACTTTTCAAACTGGGCTATCGC
>JAPKCQ010000017.1 GCA_026421165.1 Lewinella sp.
CAGCCGTCTATAACCCTAGTAGGTGCCGGCCCCGGCGACCCAGACCTGATCACCCGCAAAGGCCTAAAAGCCCTACAAGCCGCCGACGTAGTTCTGTACGACGCCCTAAGCTCCGACGAACTGTTGGAGGAAACCCCTAAAACCTGCATCCGCATCTTCGTAGGCAAACGCGCCGGCTGTCACTACAAAAAGCAGGACGAGATCAACGAACTGTTGGTGGCCTCCGCTTATGAGTACGGCCACGCGGTACGGCTCAAAGGCGGTGATCCGTTCATTTTCGGCCGGGGTCAGGAGGAGAAGGCCTACGCCGAGAAGCGCGGCTTGCCGGTAACGGTGGTGCCGGGCATCAGCAGCTGCATCAGTCTGCCCGAACTGCAGGGCGTAGCGCCAACCAGCCGGGGCTACGCCGACAGCTTCTGGGTGCTGACCGCCCATACCCGCGACGGAGGTCTGAGTAATGACTTGCTTTTGGCTCCGCGCAGCAACGCGACCGTCATCATCCTTATGGGCCTGGGCCGCCTGGATCAGATTTGCGCCCTTTGGGACGCCGAGGGCAAGGGAGATTTGCCCGCCATGGTGATTCAGAACGGTAGCCGCCCGAACGAACGCGCTTGGGTGGGCACCGTGAACGAGATAGCTTCCCGCGTTGCCGCCGAGCGGGACAAAGGGCCGGGTATTATCGTCTTAGGTGCTACGGTGAGCCAGCATCCTAAATTCAAAACCGAGGTCCTAGCGACGGCCTACCATGTGCGGCAGCCACCGCGAAGCAGCCACGAAGTGAATCACATATTAAATACCCCTTTTCTACAACGGCGGTAGCTTTCAACGTGCGGCAGCCAAATCGCTTATCAAATATCCCTTATTAAAATGACCAACCCATTATACCCCGCCTTCTTCCGTCTAGACCGCCTTCAAATACTGGTGGTTGGTGCCGGCGAAGTAGGTGAAGAGAAGCTTAGTTTCATCCTCAAATCCAGCCCGAACGCAAGGGTAGTGATCGTGGCGCCCTGGATGGGGCAGGAGTTGAAAAAATTACTGGAGAAGTACGGTAATCAGGCGCGAACGCAGGTACAAGAAGAGTTAGACGAAGCAAAGTTCGGCGGCAAAACCATAACCGCTGCCCGTTTCACCGATGAATCACCAGCTGGTGAATGGCGTACTCCTGCCGGTGGAACAGTAATCTGGTATGCCCGGGAATTCCGCAACGCGGACGTAGAAATTGCCGACCTCGTAATCGCTGCTACCAATTTCAAAGAAATTAACCTGGAAGTACACGCCTCAGCCAAAACCTCCAGAAGGTTAACCAACATCGCCGATACCCCAAGCCTCTGCGATTTCTACCTCGGCAGCATCGTAACCCGCGGCCCGCTCAAGATTGCCATTAGTACGAACGGACAGAGCCCCACCTTTGCCAAACGCTTCCGCCAGTTCCTGGAGGCGGAGTTGCCCGACTTTGAAACGACTAATCTCCTTGGCAACCTGAAAGTGTTCAGGGACCGGCTAACCGGAGATTTCCGGGCGAAGGTCCGCCAACTTAACGCGGTGACGAATAGTTTACTCGCTTCAACCACTGGTGATCAGGCCGGATGCCGATGCTCCGAAGGGGAGTGTTTGGTGGAAGCAGCGGCTAAAGACGCTGCTCCCTTAACTTCCTCTGTACCTGCGGCCGCGCCCCTGAAAACTGAGTTGCCGAGTTGATGAGCCCCTGAGTGGCTACTGCACATGATAGGCGAAACGTAGCACCTCAAGGTGAGCAAGCGAAGGACAATAGCCACTTAATGACCTACTAACTCAGCGATTCAGTACACACAAAAGAAAACCAATGACCAAAACAATAATAAAAGTAGATATAGAAGCCCTAAACGCCGAATTCGAACCACTCGGTTTTCAGGAACGGATCAAGCGCCTCTACGAATATTTTCTGGTAGACCAGGTGTTGTTTACCAGCAGCTTCGGCACCAAATCCGTCGTCATGCTAACCCTGGTAAGCCGCGGAAACGCCGGCCAAAAAGTACACATGCTGAACACGGGCTATCACTTTCCGGAAACGATTGCCTACAAAGACACACTCTCCGAAGTAACTGGCCTGGAGGTCGTTGAGATCCACCCGGACGCTGCGCGCCAGCAAGAAACCCAGGACGCCAAAATGTGGGAAAGTCAACCCGCCCGCTGCTGTCACTACAATAAAGTTATGCCGCTGAAGGCTGTAAAGGAAGTGCACACCGTCTGGATGTCAGGCGTACACAGCTACCAGACGATGAACCGCGCCGCCATGCGCATCTTCGAAGAAGTAGAAGGCCTAATTCACTTCCATCCGCTGATCGATATCACCGAAGGCGAATTCCGCTTCCATCTGGAAAAAGATAAACTACCCCGCCATCCGCTCGAAGCTAAGGGCTACGGCTCCATCGGCTGCCACCACTGTACCCGGCCGGGGCAGGGTAGGGCTGGTCGCTGGGCTGATAAGGAAAAGGAGGAGTGTGGATTGCATGTTTCGTAGAGGCTGTGCTTTCACTACGAAAAGGGGTAGACTCTTTCTGTACGATAGGACCGGGACCACCCTAAAAGGTCGTAATTTTACCAGAGAGGAATGGCTTGTTCCATTCCGTCCCAACTACATCCGCTAATCTAGCGTTACCCTAAAAATAGACACAATGATTCAAACAGACATCCTAATAATCGGCGCAGGCCCAGTAGGCCTTTTTACCGTTTTTGAAGCCGGATTATTGAAGCTACGCTGCCACCTGATCGATAGCCTCGGCCAGCCCGGCGGCCAGCTGACGGAAATTTACCCCAAGAAGCCGATCTACGACATCCCCGGTTACCCGACCGTACTGGCCTCAGAACTGGTGGACAATCTGATGGAACAAATTAAGCCCTTCAACCCCGGTTTTACCATGGGGGAACCGGCAAAGACGATCGAGAAAGTTGGGGAGAAGATGTACCAGGTAACGACTTCCAAAGGTACCGTTCACCAGGCACCAGTCATTATGGTTGCTGGGGGCCTTGGTGTATTCACGCCCCGCAAACCGCCGATTCCCGGCATCGCCGATTATGAGGATAAGGGTGTTGCTTATGTGATTCGTGATCCGGAAGTTTACCGCGATAAGACTGTTCTGCTGGCCGGTGGTGGCGACTCCGCCCTCGACTGGACCATCTTTCTGGCCGACGTCGCTAAAAAAGTAACCCTCGTTCACCGCCGCGATTCTTTTCGGGGCGCACTCGACAGCGTGGAGAAGGTGATGCACCTCGCCGAAACGGGCAAAATCAACCTCGTTACCAACGCCCAGGCGGTCGGCATCTCCGGCGATGACCACGTGGAGGGAATCACCGTGAAGCACAAAACCGGCGAAGAGGAAGTCATTGCGGTGGAGGAGTTTATTCCACTATTTGGCCTCGCACCCAAGCTCGGCCCAATCGCTGAATGGGGGCTTCAGATCAATAAAAATGCCATTGTTGTTGATACGAAAGACTACAGCACTGGCATCCCCGGCATTTACGCCATTGGTGATATTAACCACTATGAAGGTAAGCTGAAGTTGATCCTTTGTGGTTTCCATGAGGGGACGATTGCGGTGCAGTCGGCCTTCAGTTATATTTACCCGGATAAGAAGCTTAATTTTAAGTATACTACGGTCAATGGGGTGCAGGGTTTGCCTAAGGAAGGCGCTGTTCTGGCGTAGTAATATTTTATTTTCAGGAAGAATACGAAACGGACAATTTAAAACCAGGACTTGAGGATATCCCCAAGCCCTGGTTTTCTTTTACCCCCATCCGGCACCACCGCCTTAACTTCCGGCAATCCACTAACTTTTTTCCGGTTAGGAATTCGCACCGGCGTAGCGGGCAGCATTTCCACCAGCGGCGCGGCGGGCGGCGTGTCGCGGTCGCGCGGATCGTAGGGGAGGTAGTCGTTGACGGTGAAGAAAACGATTTCATCGAAGAGCGCGAGGCTGTCGAATTCACCGAGGTTGCTCCAGATGGCAAGCTGGTCTACGGGTATTTGGTAGTTGTTGGCGATTTGGCGCAGGGTCGTATCCTGGCTACCTACGGAGGTGCGGTACTGGCTGTAGTGGCGCTCAGTGTTCAGCTCACTCTTATGTAGTCGGGGGCTGGCCCAGGGCAGGTCAGCGTCCGTTTCGGGCGCGGCCGCAGGATGCAAAGAAAGGTAGGTGCGCATGGCGGGCATCACCCGTTTTGGAAGTCGTAGGCGGTGACCACCGGGTAGCCCGGGGAGGTAGCCCCTTAGGTACTGGGCGTTGAGCTCGATCACTACGTCAGACCGCAGACCGGTAACCTGGATCACGCGGTGGAGGCTTAGCTTGCGCTCAACGGTGATGGCTTCGGTTATCTGGAGATCGAGGTCCATTGGCCCGGGAGCCACGTCGTGCAGGTGGTGGAAGGCCATCACGTAGGCAGCGGCGATGATGCTGGGTAGGTAGTTGCTGGTCTCGCGGGGGAGATGCTTACGGATTTGCCAGTAACTCTTATTCTTCCCTCCGGCGCGGCGGAGGGCTTTGTTGACGTTGCCGGGCCCGCAGTTGTAGGCGGCGAGGGCCAGGGCCCAGTCTTCGTAGCGCTCGTACTGAATCTGGAGATACTCCAGCCCAGCGGCGCAGCCGAGCTCGGGGTCGAGGCGCTCGTCGAGATAATCTTCTACGGTGAGACCGAGCTCGCGGGCGGTACCCGGCATGAGTTGCCAGAGACCTCCGGCCCCGGCGTGGCTAGTGGCGTAGGGGCGCAGGGCGCTCTCCTGAATGGTGACGTACTTGAGGCCGAGGGGCATTCCTTTGGCCGCTAACTGCTCTTCGAAGATGGGGAAGAAGCGGGCGGAACGGGCTAAAATCCGACCGGTCGCGTGGCTCCAATAGCCGACGTAGCTCTCAATCCGCTTGCGCACCGCTTTGTCGAAACGGTGGTCCATGATGGACTGGTCGAACATCGCCAGCCGGGCTTTTACCAAAGAGTCGGCGGTCTCCATGATGTAAGTGACGCGCGCTTCCACGGGTGTTTCGGCCCGTACTGAGAGTACGGGAATTGTTAGAATGAGGAAGAGGTAGATGGTTTTTTTAGAAAGATTCAAAGCCGGGGATGGGGGGATAATTCTGGGCTAAGATAGGGTGTGTAGGATGGATCACCCCCAAGCCGCTCAGGTTAGTGTTGTGTTCAATTGATCTCTCTCTCTTAATACGGCCGCTGTTAGGGTTGTAACAGTCCTCGACGCAGCCGCTAGCTGTGAGTGTGATACTCATTCCGGTGGAATTACTGCTTATACGGTCTCTGGAACTGGTTGCTGCTCTGGCAATGTAATTGGAAGCGGAGTTGTACATACCTACGTAGAAAACGAAGGTGTATGGTCAGTTGATGACTCTTCAATCGTTACCGCACAAACTGCTCAGGACAATTGTTGCAACCAAGCTCACCCTATGGGGCCTGTATAAAACAGTAAAATAATTCAACCCAATTTCAAATTCAATATTATATCCTTGTGTTTAAATCCACTTTATTCCAATTGCTCGTCGCCAGCATGTTTGCTTTTACCTTTTTTTGATGCGAGGGCGAAGCTTCGGCAACGGAAGGGACTACGCTTTCAGATGACATTATTCCCGTACTGAACTTCCCGGAACGTGTACCTGCCGATGCTCACCTAAACACGTTGATGATGTCTGAACAAACGGATTGGGTAGTTTACGATGAATACTATCGAAACGAAGTACTTGCTCAAAGCAATGAAGTCTTTTTAATAATTTGCAATGGTCAACTATTGCAAATCTGATAAGGAATACTGATTTTATCGAAAATGCTGTACTATCGGACCTGTCATACTACCCTAATGAAAATTAGGTACTAATGAAGAATATCCATAAAGAAAAAATTGAGCCTTGGAATATGGGTGGAAGCCTATTGCGAGTACCGATATTAAGAGCTGTGTATTGGGACTCTTCTGGATTTTCAATAGATCTAATAGATGAGAAGAGTGACCATCATGAAATTCTTATTTTCGATAATTTCTTGAGTTACAAAGTTAGTCATGAAAGCTATTTATTAAAAGTATGGGGCTCGTTAGATGAAGAGAACACAGGTCATGTCTTCTATCAAGTAAAAGAGTCAGAATACATTAAGCAGTTTAATGATCTCTCGCTAGGGATCTATGGCGATCTGGCTATCACGCATTATGCCGTTTATACTGATGATATATGCGTAGATATTCTATCCTCATCTTCTCCACGAATAATGCACGATAAAATTAAAGAGACTGAAAGGTAACCGGAAATGCGGATGATAGGGATACTTTATCCTCACCCAATGGATAGCTAGACGCAGGTGCCTTAGCACTTGTCGGGTAGCGGTTGTTGGGATAAAAGAGAAAAATACAAACTACTCGTCCATAAGGACAGTTATGAGCGGCGAAAATTTTGCATCTTTTGACCGTCCACAGCACACTGATAGCATAAGTGTTTCAGGGAATACCCCGAAGGGGCGGCCATCTGGCTACCCCTTCGCTGTTTCCAGAACAGCCTACGGGTATAGCATTTCCCAGACCAAGGGAGCAACATGCACTAATTCAAAGGCAAGAAATCAACCGATTTACCCTCTCTGCATTCATCTATACCTACTCTTTTGGCGCCGAAGAGAATTACCCCACCCCATTTTTCAGTAAGTTTGCATCCCAACCCAAAGAACCAAGCCCTCCGTGCCCCAAAGACTATTAATCCTACTAATCTTCCTAGCAGCCGGCCTAAGCGCCCAGCAAAGCACCAACGAGCAAGTCCTCGCCCGGGCAGAACTAGGCCGTAAGACCATCGAGATCGGCGATCAGATCTGGCTAACGGTAAATATCTCTGCACCTCCGGGAACGGAAGTCTCCGGCCTGGCCCCAGAATACATCGACGCGCTCGACGGATTAGAAACGATCGACGCGAAAGACCTCAGCGTAATGGCTGAAGTCCCCGAGCGCCTGCTGCAGCAACGGTTTCTCATCACCAGCTTCGATACTGGCTACATCGCTGTGCCGCCGCTGCCTTACATCTACAAAGCGGCGGACGGGCGGTTGGACACGGCTTACACCAACGACCTCCTCCTCACCGTAAATGCTCTACCCGTTACGGGAGACGAGGAGATCATGCCCATCAAACCCATCATCGAGGAACCGCTCAACCTGCTCGATTTCTGGTGGCTCTTCTTGTTGTTGATCGTGGCCGGACTCGGGTACCTACTCTACGTGATCCAAAAACGTCGCCAGGCTGATGCGCCACCACCGCCGCCGCCGCCACCGGCATACATCGTCGCGCTGGATGCCCTGAAGGAACTGGAAGGCAAGGAACTCTGGCAGCAAAGCCATACCAAAGAATACTACTCCGAGCTTACCCACATCCTCCGTGAATACCTCGAAGGTCGCTTCGACGTGCAGGCGTTGGAGATGACCACCCGCCAGATCACCGATAAGTTGAGTAAGCGGAATGACTTCGACAAAGTTCAGGCCAAAGAACTGGGCAACCTGCTGGAGATATCCGACCTTGTGAAGTTTGCCAAGGCCCGTCCGGCCGTTGAGCTGCACGCTGAGGGGATGGATCGGGTCCGTGCTTTCGTGAAGGAAACCGGTATCGAGGCTGTTCCTGAGCCCGTGCCCGAAGCTAGCATGGTGCCGGTCGTTGCTCCTCCAACTTCCGCTGAACCCGCGACCGCGCCCCAAGAACCTGCAACCGACAACCAACAACCGATAACCGAAGAACCTGCAACCGACAACCCGATAACCGAAAAAGAATGATAAGCTGGTGGAATCAATTCGAGTTCGTCTTTCCGTGGTTGCTGCCCCTGCTGGTCGTACCGCCGCTGATCTGGTTCTGGCGCTTCCGCAAGACGCGCGACCGGGAGGTTTCTCTGCGCCTACCGAGTACTAAATCCATCTCCGGACTGAGGAGCTGGAGGAGTACCATTCGCCCCTTTTTGCCGTTGTTGCGCATCGCCGCGCTCTCCGCTTTCATCATCGCCCTGGCCAGGCCCCGGCTTGACCTGAGCGAAGAGTCCGTCACCGCCGAGGGCATCGACATCGTCCTCACGATGGACCTTTCCACGAGTATGGGTGCTACCGACTTCGTGCCCAACCGCCTGGAGGTTGCCAAGCAGGTCGCCCGCCAGTTCGTTGCCCAGCGGGAGTTCGACCGCATCGGGCTGGTCGTCTACGCCGGCGAAGCTTACACAAAATCACCCCTGACGGTAGACAAAGACATCATCGACCGCTTCATCGCCGAACTCGAAATGGGCGAAATTACCGACGGAACGGCCATCGGCACCGGTCTGGCTACCGCCGTGAACCGCCTTAAAGACAGCGAAGCTGCCAGTAAAATCATCATCCTGCTCACCGACGGAGAGAATAATCAGGGCTACCACAGCCCGGAGCTCGCCGCCGAGCTCGCTAAGGAATTCGGCATCCGCGTCTACACCATCGGCGTGGGCAGCGGCCAGGAAACCCTGATGCCCAGCAGCCCCCTCGGTGGCGGCCGCTATACCTTCAAACCCACCCGCGGTACGGTGGACGACAAACTGCTCGCCTACATCGCTGAAACCACCAACGGCCGCTACTTCCGCGCCCGCGATCAGGAAGAACTTGAATCTATCTACGACTACATCGACGAGTTGGAGAAGACCGAAATCGAAACTACCGTCTTTAAGCGGTATGAAGAACAGTTTGGCCAGTTTTTGCTGATCGGGCTGGGTTTGTTGCTGTTGGAAACCGTTTTGCGGTATACGGTGTTACGAACGGTACCGTAGTTTGGATCGTTGGTGCTTTGTAGCCAAAAGACGAACGATCCAAAAGACCAACGAACCAATTATTTATGATAAACGAAGCCCGCACCCAACTCCAAAAAGTCTATAATCTGATGGTTCTCGAAGGCCGCCCTGGCTATGAGCAGGTAGCCTTCGGCGAGGAAACCTTCGCGGAATTACTGACCTTCCTGGCCATGGTGCCCACGGATAATATTACAGAACTGATCTATAAACTGAGCGATGGGATGCCGGCCGTCAAGGTTGCCGAGCTGTACAACGTGCTGTGCTGGAGCACCGAAAACCGGGGAGGCATCGCACTGGAGGAAATCCAGGAATGGTTCTACTCGAAGCAGCCGCGCCGGGTGGAAGTCGCGTTGCAGGTAGACATTTTTCCGAGCAACAGCATGCAGGAGGCCCAGCGCATCCTGGAAGAGATAGAGAAAAAGCACCGCCACCTGAAGCACCTCTGCGTAGCTCTGCGCCGCGAGGTTGACCACCGGCTGGCGGAGGAGGAGAACTGGGCGAAATACCGCCGCGATACCTTCGCTATGCCGAAGGAGGTAACGCCTTCTATCATGGGCATTATTAAGGATATTAAGGGAGTCGGGAAGTAATGGTGCCAAGAGTCCCGGAGGGACGTTTTGCGTAGCGTGCAGGGGATGGCGTATGGAGCCTGGCCCATACCGAAATAAGGGTGAAAACGGCGGCCTGAAAATAAATGGTAGTTGGCCCGTACGGCCAGGCCGAAGGAGGCCTGCCGGACATCCTCGCGGCTAAAGTTTAACGTTCATAACGAGACCGACTAGCTTGTTCCTATGAGCGTCTACTGCACCCGCTACCGAGCCCTAATTCTAAATTGATCAGCCCAACACAACCTCCCCGCCCAAAAGGTGTTAAGACATAACGCCCGGCCAACCCCCCCACCAGTAATGAGCAGTAAGGATAAAAATAAGGTACCCCTCCCCGAGGAGCTAACGTCCGGCTACGGCCAGACGCAGACCGAAACGCTCGCTGTTCAGCACAAGGAAGAATCCTTATATATTGGTATCCCGAAGGAGATCACGCTGCAGGAAAAACGCGTCGCTTTGGTCCCCAGCGGAGTTGCCAGCCTGAGCAGTCGCGGCCACCGCGTTCTGATTGAAACCAAAGCCGGCGTAGCCAGCAACTTCACCGATCACGCCTACAGTGAAAACGGCGGCGAAATCGCTCACTCCGCCCAGGAGGTTTACCGCAAAGCTCATATCATTCTGAAGGTGGCTCCGCCAACGCTGGAGGAAATCGATATGATGCAGCCCAATACGGTGCTCATCAGCCCGCTGCAACTCCCCACCATCAGCGCTGAATACCTCTACCGGCTCAAGCATAAACGCATCATCGCCCTGGCGATGGAGTACCTTCAGGACGAAGACGGCTGCTTCCCGATTGTGCGCATCATGAGTGAAATGGCCGGCATTTCTGCCATCCAGACCGCTGCGCACCTTCTTTCTTCTGCGCAGGGCGGACCGGGCGTACTGCTCGGTGGCGTCTCCGGCGTGCCGAGCGCCAAGGTCGTTATCCTCGGCGGCGGGGTGGTTGCCGAATACGCCACCCGCGCAGCCCTCGGCATGGGCGCTGAAGTCCGCATTTTTGACGATAATATCTCCAAACTGATGCGGCTGCAAAACAGCGTTGGCCGTCAGCTCTACACCAGTGCCATCAACCCGCTCTACCTGCGCCGCGAACTGGTGACGGCCGAAGTTGCCATTGGCGCTATTCACGCAGAAAATGGCCGCACGCCAGTAGTCGTAAGCGAAGAAATGGTGAGCCAGATGCGCCCAGGTTCCGTCATTATCGACGTGAGCATCGACCAGGGCGGCTGCTTCGCCACGAGTGAACTCACTACCCTGGATAACCCCACCTTCGTGAAACACGACGTGATTCACTGTTGTGTCCCTAATCTGGCAAGTCGGGTAGGGCGTACGGCCAGTATTGCGGTCAATAACGTAATCGTACCCATGCTGCTGAAGGCCGATGGAGAGCGCTCTTTCGAGCACTTCATCCTGCGGAGAGCCGGTATGCGCCACGGCGTTTATACTTTCCGCGGCTGCCTTACGAATACGTACCTCGGTAAGCGGTTTGAGATGCGGTGTACTGATATTGATTTGCTGATGACCAGCGGGATGTAGGTTTCGAGACCCTCAACTCAACGCCAAAGGATAATCCAAGGACCTCCGAGCTTCCGTTCTCTGCCCTTTTCAAGACCTCCGTGCATCTCCACTACAATGTGCAGAGCGACTACATTACTACCTGACTACACTACTACATTACTACCTTTGCTTCATGCAAGCCACTATCCGTAAAAATCTGCAAAATGCCATCGCCTTAAAGCAGCAACTGCTCGCCGATGAAGCGACGTTAAGTCTGATCGCGGAAATGACGGAAGCCATCGTCAAAGCGTACCGCGAGGGCCATAAAGTTTTCTTCTGCGGCAACGGCGGATCGGCGGCCGATGCGCAGCATCTCGCGGCGGAGCTTTCCGGGCGTTATTACTACGATCGGCCTGCACTTTTTGCCGAAGCGCTGCACGTAAACACTTCTTACATCACGGCGGTAGCGAACGACTATTCGTTTGATGAAGTGTACGCTCGCTGGCTCACGGCCATTGGTCAAGAGGGCGATGTTTTGATCGCACTTTCTACCTCCGGCAACTCGCCGAACGTGGTGAAAGCAGTGGCGCAGGCCAACGAAAACGGTATGGTTACCATCGGTTTTACCGGCGCAGATGGCGGCGCTTTGAAGGGTATTTGTGACCTGGTGTTGCGCGTTCCATCTTCCGATACACCGCGTATTCAGGAGTGCCACATGCACATTGGCCATACCCTCTGCGAAATCGTGGAGTCCACTATTTTTCCCCGCTAAACTTCCCGTCCATGAACCGTTTGCCCGTTACGCTGACTGCCGCCGGTGAGCGCGCCCTCAAATCTGGCCACCCGTGGCTTTTCGACGGTGCGATTGCTAAAATGAAGGGAGAGGGCCGGGCCGGTGACCTGGCGGTAATCTTCAGTTTTAAGAAAAATAGATTCATCGGGGTGGGGCTGTATGATCCTGATTCGCCGATTCGGATTCGGGTGTTGCACCAGGGCAGTCCGGCGAAGATCGATACAGACTTTTTTCGGGCGCGGACGCAGGATGCAAAGAAAGTTAGAGAAGCATTGCTCGAAACCGACACCAACGGATACCGCCTCCTGCACGGCGAGAACGATGGCTTTCCTGGCCTTGTCGTGGATGTCTACGCCGGCGTGGCCGTCATCAAAGTCTATTCTCCTGTCTGGTTTCCCTGGCTTACCGGTCTCATCCCCATCATCGTTGAAGCTGCGGAAGCCGAGACCGCCGTCTTTCGCTGTGCCCGTAACGTTGAGAAAGCTGCTGCGGCCCTGGGCTTCACCGATGGACAGGTCATTCACGGCCAGCTGGCCGACGAAGACGTGGTCTTCCGGGAGCACGGCCTGTCCTTCGTCGCTAACGTAGTTAAAGGCCATAAAACCGGCTTCTTTCTGGACCACCGCGATAACCGCCGCCGGGTGGGCCAGTTCTCCGAAGGCCACGATGTACTCGATGTGTTCAGCTACGCCGGTGGCTTCAGCGTACACGCCCTCGAAGGTGGAGCTCGGCGGGTAATTAGCTTGGATATCAGCGCACCAGCCCTCGCCATGGCCGGCCGCAACGTCGCTCTGAATTTTGGCGAAGACCGCCGTCACGAAACCCTGGCCGAGGATGCCTTCGTAGCTCTCGAGCGGCTACAGAAAAACGGGGAGACCTTTGGCGTCGTAATCGTAGATCCACCCAGCTTCGCCAAGCGTGAAAAAGAAGTTCCTGGCGCTCTGGAGGCTTACCGCCGGATCAATAAATTGGCGGTACCACTAGTCGCTCCCGGAGGCGTTTTACTTGCCGCCTCCTGCTCCGCGCGCGTACCGGCCGAAGACTTCTTCTGTGTGGTGGAGGGGGTGCTTAAAGCTTCCGGGCGTAAATTTTCTTTGCTGGAAAAGACCGCTCATGATGATGATCATCCGGTTGGTTTTCCGGAGGGGGCTTACCTCAAGTCGGGGTATTACCGGATTTCTTAGGCAGAGGACCTCTGCCGTGTACGCAACAAGTTGCACTTTTAGCGGGTTGAGCGCTTCTGGTGCGCTTCTTTAAAGGCAAATCGTGCCAAAGGGCTCAACCCATTGTGTAATTTGTTGCACACACCGGCCCGCTCGCTTAAATCCAAGCCCTCAAAGGATTTCGTACCTTACATCATTAGCTGATTTCCTTCTCCTCCATGCGCTTACACGTCATTACGCCCGCTCTTAACGAAGCAGATAATCTACGCTCGCTACTTCCCCTGCTGCTTAACGAATTGCCTTCCGGCAGCAGGCTAACCATTGCCGATGGTGGAAGTACGGACGATACGGTTGAGGTGCTTCGCAAATTTCCCATGGTCAATCATTTGCGGTGCGACCAGTGCGGCCGCGCCCAGCAAATGAACGAAGCGGCGAAGCAAGGTCAGGACAACTTCGATGCCGTTTACTTCATCCACGCAGATACCCGCCCGCCCACTGGTTTCTATCAGGATATTAAGCAAGGAATTGAAGAAGGCTACCCCGTAGGTTGCTACCGTTTCAAGTTCGATAGGTGGCACCCGTTGCTCTGGATTAATGCCTACTGTACCCGCTTCAACGGACTGGCCTGTCGTGGCGGAGACCAATCGCTTTACCTTGCGATGAATACCTTCCGGGAACTCGACGGTTTCCGCGATATGCGGATCATGGAAGACTACGACATCATCGAACGGATATGGGAACGGAAAATCCCCTTTCGCATCATTCCCCGCTCGGTCACCGTCTCCGCGCGCAAGTACCGCGCCAACGGCTGGTACCGGGTACAGATGGCCAACCTCAAAGTTTTTCGGATGTACAAAGCCGGCGCTCCGGAGGAGGAGATGATCAGCCTTTACCGGGCGATGCTTAAGCCGTCGTAAAGAGATTGTGGTTTCAAATAAGTAACACTTTAATAAAAGGCAAACTATTTGCGATCGAAATCGTATCTTTAGTATAATCTTTCATCCTAACTACTAATTCCGCAGGGATTCACCAATAGTAGGCCGGGACGCAGAAAGAGGCGTTAGCCTCGAACGAAGTCCCGAGTAATTTAGGCCGCAGCGCTGAGCGCCGCAAAAACCATACGCAATGATCGAGCACATCGACGCCACAAAAGTCCTATTTCTTGACATCGAGACCGTAAGCGGCCGCGCTTCCTATAAGGAACTGGACGAAACTTTCCAGTACCTCTGGGGCCTTAAAGCCCCTGGTGTCCTCAAGCGCTACGGCGAAGAACTAACCGAAGAAGAAAACGCGAATAGTTACATCGACAAAGCTGCTATCTACGCCGAGTTCGGCAAGATCATCTGCATTAGCGTAGGCGCCGTTTACCGCGATAAGGACAAGCGCCTGAAGATCCGCTTGAAATCCTTCGCCAACCGCGACGAGAAAATCTTACTTCAGGACTTCAACGCCATGCTCGATCAGTACTACGGTAACGTAAATACTCAGTTCATCTGCGGCCACAACATCAAGGAATTCGATGTCCCCTACATGTGCCGTCGCCTCATCGTTAACCAACTTTCCCTTCCGAAAATGCTCGATATCGCTGGTAAAAAGCCCTGGGAAACTAAGCACCTGCTGGATACGATGGACCTCTGGAAATTCGGCGACTACAAATCCTACACTTCGCTGAAGCTCCTCGCCGGAGTTCTGGGCTTCCCTACCCCGAAGGACGACATTGACGGCAGCCAGGTAGGCCGCGTTTTCTGGGAGGAAGATGACCTGGAACGTATTGCTACTTATTGTGAGAAAGATGTACTGGCGACGGCACAACTGTTCTTCCGCTACCAGCTTAAGCCGTTGTTGGAGGATGACCAGGTCCAGGTCGCGGACTAGCTGGTCCGTTCGGTAGCCTTGAGGCTGCTGTTCCACCGCTTTCAGGCTGTGGCCGGGTATAAGTTACCCTCAATGTTTACGGTCCGCAGCCTCAAGGTTGCTGAACGAGAGCGAACGGTGGTACCGATCGAGCGGCACAACGCGGTAATCATATTTAACCGCCGCATCCGCCGAAGCATCATAAAAATGCAAGCGGTGGCACCCCTGTCCGTAGGGCGTTTTATGCAATAAAGTCAGCGGTGAAGAAGCATTCGAACGATACACTGCATAATAGTAGGGTACGTCCTCTTTCGGTAGGTTCTTATCGACTTCCCAGACCAGGAGCATTCCTTTTTCGGTGTGTGTTGGTTCATATACCTTCACTTTGCGGGCTGTTATCGGCTTAGGCGCGACTCGTTTGGGTAGCAGCGCTGGGACCGGATAAACGTCGGCCATCCGTTGGAGGAGGCCGGAGGGGTTGAGTAGAATGGATTTGGAACTGAAATAGACACTACCGCGCACGGCCGGAAGGCGGCGGTTATAAGCTACCTGAGTTGGTAATTCTTCGAACGTGTTCCAGGCGTCGGGGTCGGCGGTATCGGTACCGACTTTGTAAGCGGCGTGGCCGGTGTACAGCGCTACCTTGGTGGGGGTACTGGCGGCCCACCAGTCTGCCAGAATTTTGTAGCTGGCGGGGGCGTAGTTCATACTCCAGTAGAGTTGGGGCAGCAGGTAGTCCACCGTACCGTTGTTGGCCCAGTGCAGGGCGTCGCCGTAGAGGTCGTCGTAGCTGCTGACCGAGGCGCGGGAGTTACTTCCCCGGGCTGGGTCCTGACGTTGGTTGCGCCAGACGCCGTAGGGGCTGATGCCGAAATGGACCCACGGTTTTTTTGCTTTTATTCGGCGGTAGGTTTCGGCAACGAAGGTATTCACGTTGCTGCGGCGCCAATCGGCGAGCCGTTGGCTGCGACCATAGCGGGCAAATGTTTGCTGGTCGGGGAAGGGCTGGCCGGCGGCGGGGTAGGGGTAGAAATAGTCGTCGAAATGGACGCCGTCGAGGTCGTAATTAGCGACCAGCTCATCAATCACTTCGCCGAGGTGGATGCGTACTTCGGGCAGGCCCGGGTCGAGATAACGGCGGCCGTTGTAAGCGCGGCACCACTCTGGGTGGGTGTTCAGTAGGTGGTTGGGGGCCTTGTCCAGGCTGTCCATCGTCATCGCAACACGGTAGGGGTTTACCCAGGCGTGGAGTTCGACGCCCTGGGCGTGGGCGGTTTTGATCATGTAGGCCAGCGGGTCGAAATCACTGACCGGGGCTTTGCCCTGAATACCGGTGAGCCATTCGCTCCATGGCGCAAGTTTACTGGGGTAAATGGCGTCTCCGGCGGGGCGGACCTGTACGAAGATAACGTTCATTCCCGCTTGGCGGAGTCGGTAGAGCTGGCTTTTGAAATCGGCCTGCAGAGTGGCGGCGCTTGGCGTGGGGTTTTGCGGGTAATCGATGTTTAGAACGGTGGCCATCCAGACGCCTCTCAGTTCGCGATCGGGACCTTGGGCGCGGCCGCAGGTGTAAAAACACGTTAGGAGAAGCAGGACGAGGAGGCACCGCTGCCCATTTAAAGTGTCTTCCATATGCCGAAGTACCGATAAATAATTAACATTTTTCGGACGGAGCCATTAATACGGCTGTTGTGTTTCAATCATTGCTTAGCTTTGGCAGCCCGAAGTTCAAAATTTTTCACATTCAAATCAAAACATGAAGACTAAGTTTACCTCTCTGCTCCTCCTGCTATTGCTCGGAGCCACCGCTAGCCTCTCGGCCCAGACTGAAGGGAAAATCGCACTTGATTACCTCCAAAAAGAATACGCAGTCTTTGGTCTCGAAGCGACTGATATCGACGACCTTCGGGTGACCGATAGCTACGCCAGCCCCAGCGGTACCCGGCACATCTACGTCGTCCAGCAGCTTCACGGTCTGTCGATCCTCAACGCTCAGGCCTCGTTACACTTTCGTGGTGATAAGCTTGTTTACCGTACGAGCGATCTTGCGACTGGCCTTGCCGCCGTTCCTTCTCCGGCACCGGCGTTCAGTGCCCAAACCGCTATCGGTAACGCTGTAAACGCAGTCACCGTCGCCTTTGGTAACCCCGTCGCCGCCGGAACAGACGGTAAAGACGCCCTCTTCAGCTGGCCCGCCGCAAGCCCTGAACCCATTCGGGTCCGTACGGCTTACTATGTGACCAAAGCTGGTCTACGCCTGGCCTACCGGGTGGTGATTGATCGCCACGCCGCTGACTCCGACATCTGGTATGTTGTTGTGGATGCCGAAAACGGTAACGTCCTGGAGCAAAGAAACCAGGTGCTGAAGTGTGACTTTGGCACCCCGAATCACCAGCACAACTACGACAACGCCTCCACTAACGTAACGCCTAAGGCACTGCCCGTAAGCGAGCAGATCTTTGAAAGCGCCGTTGCGGAAGAAAGCCGCTACAATGTCTTTCGTTTCGGTGTTGAATCACCTATCCACGGTGTTCGTACCCAGGAGAAAAGCCCCTCTGATCCCGTCGCGTCACCTTTTGGTTGGCACGACATCAACGGCCAGGAAGGCCCCGAGTTTACCATCACCCGTGGTAATAATACGTACTCTTACCCCGATACGGATGGTGATAACGTAGCAGAAACCGACATTGTCGCCGATGGTGGTGACAGCCTGGTGTTCGACTTCTTCTTCGCTGATGAAGTATCCAACGATGTCATCGATACCATCCTACCTGCAGCCATGGTGCAGACCTTTTACTTCACTAACATGATGCACGACTGGCTCTTCCACGCTGGTTTTGACGAACGCGCCGGTAACTTCCAGCGTAACAATTACACCGGCGACGGCCTGGACCGCGATGAAGTTCGCGTAGAGGTCCAGGATGGCTCCGGCACCAACAACGCCAACTTCTCTACGCCGTCCGATGGAAGCAGCGGTACGATGCAGATGTTCCTCTGGACCTCCGGCGCCAGTAGCATGCAGGTAACCACTCCCGAAACGATTGCCGGACCGTATACCACTGGTACCGCTCAGTTCGGTCCAGTGATTGGTTCAACGGCGATCACAGGCCAAGTTGTTATTTCTGATCCAGCCCTTGGATGTACAGAAATTACCAATGACCTTACGGGAAAGATTGCCCTAGTCACCCGTGGAGAATGTAACTTCTCCCTGAAGGCGTTCAACGCTCAGGAAGCTGGTGCAGTAGGCGTCATTATCTGTAACGACGCCATGGCTGGCGAAGACCGTGGAGGTCTCATCAATATGAGCGACGGTAACCCGGAACTCACGGTTACCATCCCTAGTGTTTTCCTTACGTTTGAGGACTGCGTGAACTTGCGTAATACCGTTGAGGCGGGCGACAGCGTTTCCGTAACTTTTCAGTTTACACCGCCACCACCCCGGGACGGTGACTTCGACAATGGCATCGTTGCCCACGAAATGGGCCACGGTGTCTCTAACCGCCTTGTTGGTGGCCCGAGTAACGCTGGATGTTTAGGTAACGACGAGCAGATGGGCGAAGGCTGGTCTGACTTCTTTACCCTTGCTTCTACCCCGCAGACCATTGTTAACGCACCCGATGGCACGGAAGCACGTGGTATCGGAAACTACGCTACCCGCCGGGGAGTCAACGGCGCTGGTATTCGTAACCTGCCGTACTCCACTGATTTTACGGTTAATAATCACACCTTCGATGACGTGATCATCTCCGGTACCGCTCCCCACCCGCTTGGCGAAGTGTGGGCCACGATGCTCTGGGATCTGTGGTGGGCCATGACCGATGAGTACGGCTACGACGAAGACCTCATCAACGGTACCGGCGGCAACAACCAGGCCGTTCAACTCGTAATCGAAGGGATGAAGCTGACCAGTTGCCGTCCCGGTTTTGTGGACGGCCGTGACGGTATTCTTGCCGCTGATATGGACGTTAATGAAGGGGCCAACCAGTGCCTTATCTGGGAAGTATTTAGCCGCCGTGGTGTAGGCTTCTCCGCCCGCCAGGGAGGTTCTGACAGCCGTACCGACGGCCGCGAAGCTTTTGATCTCAGCCCCGCCTGCCTTGAGACCATGGCCTTGGTAAAGACCGTGGACGAAAATACGATCAACGCAGGTGAAGGGGTTACTTACAGCATCGCCGTAATCAACTACCGGGAAGGTGAAACCGAGAATGTGGTCGTCACCGATATCGTTCCCGACGGCATGATTGTAGACGCAGGCTCTGTCCGAGGTACTGACGACTTTACCATCGACGGGCAGACGATAACTTTCAACATCGGTAGTATGGACTTTGAAAGAGAAGAACTCATTCGCTACTCCGTTTCCTCCGACCCCGCTATCGGTTCCACCCGTTCTTACTACGACGGCGCCGAAGATGGTGATGATGACTGGTTTGCGCTCAGCCTTAATGACAACACAATCCCCGACGCTCCTGTCGAGTTATTCTGGGAACAGACCGATACAACGCCTTTCCTTGGCGATCTGGCCTACTACGTAATCAACGCTGCCACGACACAGGATCAGGTACTTCAATGCGCCGAAGCCTTTGCGATAACCGGCGAACAGCCGGTTATGCGTTTCTTTACGAAGTATGACACGGAGGCCGGCTGGGATGCAGGAATTGTAGAAGTAAGCACCGACGAAACGAACTGGGTGCGGGTAGAAGACAAGTTGGTACGCGGAAACTACCGTGGTAAAGTGAGTCCTAATGCCTCCGCAGACCTGCTTAATACCGACTCTTTCTGGGGCAATAGCGGTGATGAGCCAGACGCCAACAACCGTGACTATCGCGAAATTATCATTGACCTTAGCGGTTACGCTGGTCAGGATGTATTCATCCGCTACCGCTTCATCTCCGATGCTGCAGTAAGCGGAACCGGCTGGTGGATTGACGAGATCGAAATGCTCGACGCGAAGAATTACGAGAGTACCGCTACACTGACTTCTGACGCTGGAGATAACATCACCGCTGAAGTAGGCAACTACGGTGTCCTCGTTCTCAACGCCATTGTTAACGATGTAAACGACCTAGCCCTGGGTGAAACCAAGGTTCGCGTGTTCCCCAATCCCGCCGAGGACTTCGTAACGGTGAACGTAACGACCGAACGGGCCGGCAGCGCTATCGTACAACTCCTGACCATCGACGGGCGCGTACTGCGCAACAAGCAGCTGAGCCTGGTTGCTGGCGGTGGACGTACCACTATCAACACCGCTGACCTACCTGCGGGCATGTACGTGGTGCAGGTTACTGGCGCTAACCGGGTTAGTACTACTAAAGTTACTATTAATTAAGTAGCTTATTGGTCATCAGCTGTACGGGTGGGGCTTGCCTCACCCGTACAGTGCCTGATTATTTTACCGTACGCTCGCTCAGCGAGCGTTTGGTGTCGAAATCTTGCACAGTAGGGGCGAGGGTAGACCTCGCCCCTACTTGTAGTATAGCGGGCACAAAAAACAAACGGCGTAGCAGAATCATTCTGCTACGCCGTTTTTATGTGTGGATTTTCAGGTTGAGAACCTTCCTGTCTGAGTCCAAAATTGGATCGGGAGGTCCTCAAGCTGAAAACAACTACCCTAGCACCCGGTGGCCGGTATTCGTAACCACCACATCATCCTCCAACCGAATGCCACCAAAGTCACGGTAGCCTTCCAGGGCGGAGAAATTGATAAAGTCGGAGCAGGTGCCATCTGCAGCCCAGCGATCGATGAGGGCAGGAATGAAGTAGATACCGGGCTCAACGGTGAGGGCGTAGCCGGCCTGCAGTTCTTTACCGAGGCGTAGGTTTTTTGTGCCGAACTGGGCGCTTCGCTTCATTTTATCGTCGTAGCCAACGAGGTCTTCCCCGAGGTCCTCCATATCGTGGACGTCGAGGCCGATCATGTGGCCGAGGCCGTGGGGCATGAACAGGGCGTGGGCTCCGGCGGCAACGGCTTCGTCGACGTTGCCTTTCATCAGGCCAAGGTCTTTAAGTCCGGAGGCAATGATGCGGCCGGCGTCGAGGTGGATGGATTGGTAGGTGATGCCAGGGCGGAGGGCAGCGGTACAGTCCGTCAGCGCCTTTTGCACGATGTCATAAACGTCTTGCTGTTTGGCGGTCATGTCGGCCCCGACGGCGAAGGTGCGGGTAATGTCTCCGGCGTAACCCGAAGTGGCTTCTGCTCCGGCGTCGATGAGCAGGAGGTCACCTTTTTTAAGGATATTGCCGTGGTAATGGTTGTGGAGCACGTGGCCGTTGCGGGTCACGATGGCGGGGTAGGAGAGGCGACCGTTGCCGGAAATAGCGATGCCTTCGAGGAGACCGGCGACTTCGGCTTCGAGCTGGCCGGGAGCGGCGTGGGCGGCGGCGGCGGCGTGCATCTTCATGCTGGTTTTTACCGCGATGTCCATCTGCTCCAGTTCTTCGGCAGACTTTACGGAACGTAGAGCGATTACTGCTCTTATTAATCCTTCGTCTGCACCTGCGGCCGCGCCCAGATGCTCTTTGATGAACGTTTCACGCTCGGCCCGGTAAGGCGGCAGGAAGCGGACATCTCCGGAGTGCTTTTTCAGTAGGGTAGATAGTTCTGCCTGTGTGCCACCGCGTTTCGCACCGATATTTTTGGCCAATTCAGCAACGCTGGGCTGCTCACCCATCCAGACGACGTGGTCCAGGTTGATGTCATCGCCCCAAAGTCGGCTTTCGCCCGTTGCTCCGTCGATGGTCAGGGCCAGATCGGGGATGTTGTGGCCGGCGAAGTAGCGGAAATTGCTATCCTGGCGGAACGGATAGGTATTGTCCGTGCAGTTCATCGAAGCTTCCCGGTTGCTGGGGAGGAAGATGAGGCCGGAGGATATGAGGGCGGCCAGGTCGTGGCGGCGTTGTTGGTAGGTTTGGGCTTGGAACATGGCCGCAAGGTAACAACTGAGCCGCTGGGTTTATTAGCCGTTGAGTTGCTGCTGATGTTATCACTCACGGCGCTACGCTTGTTCGGGTGAGCAAGGATAGCGCCACGAACGGTACGTTCGGCAGCGAATTCAGTGACTCGCTAACTCAGTTTATGACCTGGCGGCGCAGCTTGAAGTTCTTACCCAAATAAACCTTACGAACCATCTCATCCGCAGCTAATTCATCGGCGGTACCGGCCTTCAGGATGGCCCCTTCGAACATGAGATAAGCCCGATCGGTGATGTTGAGCGTGGCCTGCACGTCGTGGTCGGTGATGAGGATGCCGATGTTCTTGGTGCGTAGTTTGGCGACGATGCTTTGGATGTCTTCCACGGCGATGGGGTCGATGCCCGCAAAGGGCTCATCGAGGAGGATGAAGCTGGGGTCGGTGGATAGGGCGCGGGCGATTTCGGTGCGGCGGCGCTCGCCACCGGAGAGGGTATCTCCGTGGCTCTTGCGTACTTTCTCCAGACTGAATTCTTCGATCAGCTCTTCCAACTTCGCGTCGCGTTCGGCCCTGTTTAGGTTGGTCATCTCCAGCACGGCGTAGATGTTGTCTTCTACGGTGAGCTTGCGGAACACCGATGCTTCTTGCGGCAAATAGCCGATGCCGAGTTGCGCCCGCTTGTACATGGGCATTTTGGTGATGTCGCGATCGTCCAGGAAAACTTTGCCCTGGTTGGGCTTGATGAAGCCGACGGTCATGTAAAAAGTCGTCGTCTTGCCCGCGCCGTTGGGGCCGAGTAGGCCAACGATCTCGCCACGGTCTACGTAGAGGGAGACGTCTTTTACTACCGTTCGGGAACCGTATTTCTTGTAGAGGTTTTTGCTACTTAGACGCAAGAGGGAATGTTTAACTGAATGATTGAATAGTTGAATGATAGAGCTACCGCATCTGGTAGTTTGGATGCTCGCTTTGATCGTGCGGCTTCGCTTTTATTCTATCATTTAATTAATGGTACGACGACTTCGAGCTCCAATCCGTTACGTACCACGGTCAACTTTAACGTTTCCCCAACCCGGGCACGGCCGATGAATTCGGTGAGTTTTGGTAGGTCGCGGATGGTACGGTTGTCGATGCGGATGATCAGGTCGTCTACCTTGAGCCCGGCGGCGGCGGCCGATCCGCCGGCAAAGATAGCGTCGATCACGACACCTTCGGTACGGTTTTTGAGGCCTAGGCGCTGCTGGTCGGAATTGGTGAAGGTGGAAATCTCCACGCCGAGGAAGGCCCGCCGGTAATTACCGTAGGCGATGATGTCGTCGGCTACCCGCTGGACAAGGTTGCTGGGGATGGCGAAGCTGTAGCCCTGGAATTTTCCGGTTTTAGACGCGATGGCGGTGTTGATGCCGACCAGTTGACCGTCGGCATCCACCAGTGCCCCTCCGGAATTTCCGGGGTTGACGGCGGCGTCGGTTTGCAGGAAACTCTCGATCGCGTCGAGGTCAGCCAGTAGGTTGATGCTCCGCCCACGGGCGCTGATGATGCCGGCGGTCACCGTGCTGGTGAGGCCGAAGGGGTTTCCGACGGCGAGTACCCAGGTACCGGGTTCCACATCGTCGGAATCAGCGAGTTTCAGGTAAGGCAGGTCATTGCCTTCGATGCGTAGAACGGCTAGGTCGGACTTCGGGTCTTCGCCGACCAGGCTGGCGGGGTAGACCTTGCGGTCGGTGGTGGTGACGGTAATATCATCGGCGCCAGCAATCACGTGGTGGTTGGTCACGATGTAGCCGTTGGAGGTGTAAATTACGCCCGAACCTTCGCCTTCGCGGAGCCCTTGGCTTGTCTCCCTATCGCTAAATAGTGCCTTCACGACCTCCCGTTGGCCGTCCTTCGTCAAGGCCTTGATGTGGACCACGGCGGGGATGGCTAGGCGAGCGGCTGGCCGGAGATCCAAAGGGGTGGGCAATTCCTCAACCATATTTCTTTGGGCAACTAATGTGGGCGAGGCCGCAGGTGCCGGGGGAGGTAAAGGAGTAGCGGACGACGGGCTACCAACTATGCTTAGCACTGTTACTGCGGCTGCGATACCGCCGATCATTGCCGCAAGGAAGAGGTAGAATAGTTGTTTCATTGAAACGAAAAGGTTCAGAGGTATAAACGGGAGATGAAAGCTTAGGTTCAGGATACTCCGCGCTTGTAGATTTCAGGGCGTAATCATTTTTGGACGAGATGGATGCTGGATTCCTACAGTACCTTAATGTCAAACGACATCACATAAGTCTCATTACCTGCCAGTTCGATGATTCCTTCTTTGTGCTTGAAAGCGCCGTCGGAATCCTCAAAGTCAGCCAGGCCCATCCATGGTTCGATGCAGACGAAGTCCCCGTTGGGCTTGGCCCAGATGCCGAGGTGGGTCCAGCCCGCATAATCAACCTTCAGTAGCGGTCCGTTGATCTTACTTTCCAGCACGACGCTGCGGGACTTGAGGTCGCGGAAAACAAGGGCATCGTTGTCGAACAGCTCGTGGCTCAAGGGTAGGATGTTACCTTCTGTCCACGGAACGGGACGGGTTACTTCCCTGAGCGTACCGTCTTCTTTGACGATGTGGGACGCCGAGGTCTCGTCGTGCTCAAAGCGGAGAAAGTGCGCATCGTACGGATCGTGGTCGTGCAACGGAACCCGGAAAGCGGGGTGACCACCCAGGCAGAAATACATCGGCTCGGTGCTCATATTTTGTATTTCGTGGTAAACGATTACGTGCGCGTTACGGACGCGGTAAGTGATGCGGAAATCAAAATCGTAGGGGTATTGCTTCTTCGTTTTCTCGCTTGAGCACAGGCGGAAGGTGATTCGATCTTCGGAGTGGGAATAGAGTTCGAGGTCTTCGTTGTTTCGGACTATGCCATGCTTTGTGATGGCGTACTGCTTGCCGTCGATCTCGGTGGTCCCATCTTTGAGTTTTCCGATGATGGGGAAAAGTACGGGGGCGTGGCCTCCCCAAATATCGGGGTCGGCCTGCCACATATACTCCTTTCCGGAGTCGAGATTAATGAGGCTAAAAAGTTCCGCGCCGACCTGATCGACGGAAATACGGATACGATGATTTTCTACAGAATGGCGCATATTACCGAGGGCTTAGTTAGTATGTGATAACGTATGAAGGGGCGAAATGTCAATTAAGTGAGCTACCTTTCGGGTATTCCATTAGAAGTTATCCTGATTTGCGCGTTTTTGGACGATTAATTTTGCTGGTATTACTCTTGTCTATCCTGGCGGATGCAAGCTCCGCGTGCGAACTTCGGAAGGACGCTCTACCGAACGATCTTCTTGCTCAATCCCGAGGGGAACTACAAATGGAACCGGGGGCCGGCTTCTACGACCACTCCATTACGGTAACCCTGCCCAAAAACGTCCACTACACCCTGAACGGAAGCACGCCAACGCCAGCTTCCCCACTTTCAGCAGGAGAAGTTACCATCGCCGAAAGCACCGTACTCCGCTACGCCGAGTTTAACGCAGCGGGTGAGCTGACTACTCCCGTCCAGGGAGCCACCTACTTCATCAACGAACCAGATAGCCGCCTGCTCACCCTAAGCATTGGCATCGACCCGTGGCGCCTTTTTAGTGAGGCCAGCGGCTGGTTCAAGCCCGGCCACGGTGCCGATCCTGGCCACTGGAAACAACCTGGTGCCAACTGGTGGACCAGTAGAGAACACCCCGCCCAGCTCGACCTTATCGAAACCAACCCAGAAACGAATTCCGTCTACGGCGGCGAGTGCGTCTTCAGCGGCACCACCGGCTTTCGGATGTTCGGAGGGATGAGCCGCCTCCATCCGCAAAAATCCTTCTCTATTTCTGCCCGGGAGAAATACGGTAAGAAGCGGATTAAACATAAGCTCTTCGGTCAGGAAGGTGGTAAATCCTTCAAGTTTCTGGTGGGCCGTAACTCGGGCTCTGATTGGAACCGTTCCTACATCCGTGACGTACTGCTGACCGGCCTGCTGCAGGACGACAGCTGGGACCTTGAGCATCAGGCTGGTCGACCCACCCAGGTCTATATCAACGGCCAATACTGGGGCATCTACCACCTGCGGGAAAAGATCAATGCTCGTTTTCTGGCTGACCACCACCCGGAAGTCGACAAAGAAAATATCGATCTGATCGAGCACGAGAAAACCGTAAAGCAAGGCAGCATCGGTGAATACAGTAAGCTCCGTAACTTCATATACAATAAGGATCTGAGCGAGGCGGCTAACTACCGCGACCTTGGGCAGCTGATGGACATCGACAACTACCAGCGCCTTCAGATAGCCCAAACGTATTTTGATAACCGGGACGCCGGCGGTAACATTCGCTACTGGAAGCCGAAAACGCCGGACAGTCGCTGGCGGTGGATCCTTTACGATGTGGACCAGGGCTTCGGCCTCCACCAGGAAGAAGGGGCCAACCGTAATAGCCTGAAATTTTATACTAAAGCAAACGGTCCGGCCTGGCCTAACCCGCCCTGGAGTACGCTCTTTCAGCGTAAGCTGCTGGCCAACCCAGAGTACCGCCGCTACTTCGTGAACCGGACGCTGGATTACCTGCACACCGACTTTGCCCCAGTCACCGTAGTCGCAGCCATTGAGCGCCGGGTCGCAGGTCTGGAGTACGATATACCACGGCAGTTTGAACGGTGGCGAGGTAAGGAGGAAAACTGGCGGATTCACCTCGACCGGCTACGGGCTTTCGGAAGACAACGTCCGGCGTACTTGCGGGAGCACCTGCGCGCGTATTTTTCCGCCGGAGAGGACCGCGCCATTACCATTATTGCTGCGGCCGGAGGCTACGTAGAAGTCAATAAAAATATCCGCGTCGATGAGGGCAGTTACGCAGGAACGTACTTTCAAAACCTTCCGTTGCACCTGCGCGCCGTCGCCCATAATGGTTTTCGTTTTGTGGGGTGGGAGGGCATAAGCCGGACAGAAATAGCTTTTGATCTGCCGCTACTTAGTCCCAAACCCTTAAAGCTGAAGGCTACCTTCGAACCCTTTGATCATCCTCTGGCCAATAAGGTCATCTTTAACGAAATATGCCCCCGTAGTAAAGCCAGCGGCGACTGGGTTGAGCTTCACAACCGCACCGAAGAAACCGTAGACCTTACGGGTTGGCGATTGACCGATAGCTACCACGAGGCCCGCCTACCCAACGCCCGCCTTGCCCCTGGAGACTACCTCGTAATCTGCCGTGATCAGGAACGCTTCCGAACGGTGTACCCAGCTGCCCACAATGTGATCGGCGGGCTTTCTTTTGGCGTCAACAAAGACGGCGAAACCCTAGCGCTCTACGGCACGCAAGGTGCTTACGTGAATACTGTTACGTTTGCGGCATCTGAGTCCGATACTTCCTTCATTCAGGCACTGGTCCTACCCGGACTGGATAATACCGATGCCCGCCACTGGGCGGTACAATCCGGCAACGGAACACCCTGCTCAGCCAACCCAGAATACTTGAAAGCAACGGTTGTTACCCGGCAGAGTTACTGGCTGCGAATTGGCGTTGGGGTAGGGGTGTTGTTGCTGGTAGGCCTGGTGCGGGGGATGAAAAGGGAATAGAAATCAGCGCTCGGACGTCAGCTTCGTATTTGTAGCCTAGTGGTCTGTCAACATTAAATATTGGGGTAATCTGCGATGCCTTTTGGTG
>JAPKCQ010000181.1 GCA_026421165.1 Lewinella sp.
TGAATAACCCGCTCCGTCTCCGCGCGGTAGTAGATGTCTTCGCTGGAGTTCTCCAGGCGCAATACACCCCGTGGGCAAACCGCCGCACACACGCCACAGCCAACACAACTGGACCGCACGATGTCCTGTCCCTTCTGCGCGTAAGCGCGCACGTCGATCCCCATTTCGCAATGCGTGGAGCAGTTGCCGCAACTGATGCACTGGCTGCCGTTAGTCGTAATCCGGAAGCGACTCTGGAATTTCTGTACCAAACCGAGATAAGCCGCGAGTGGACAGCCGAAACGGCACCAAACACGGTTGCCCATAAGCGGGTAAAAACCGGTACCAACCACGCCGGCAAAGCCCGCGCCAATCAGAAAACCATACCATTTCTGCACGTTGCCGGTGCTAGCAAACAGGTAGTTGTCACCGCCAAAAGTCATGTAGTAAACGTTGAGGGCAACCATACTTACGCCGAAAGCCACGCCGAGGGAAAGGCCCAACTTCGAGATCGTGAGCTTACTCTGGCGGTAAGCATAGAGGGCAACGCCCATCGAGCCAAGCAGCAGCACGGAGAAGATGGCCAAGAAGCTCGTTCGGTTGATCCAGTAATCACCGTTGGGCAAGAAAGAATAGATCGTAGCGGCCGTCATCAGGATAGCAAAGATGAGCACACCGTGGATGATGTAGCGCTCGAACTTCCAGGCCCGAAGGCTTTTATCGGAAAGCTGCCGCCAGGGGTCGCCCATCGTTTCGGCCAGGCCGCCGCAACCGCAGACCCAGCTACAGTACCAGCGCTTACCCACCAGGTGCACCATCAGGGGTACCCCGACGATGACCAGGATGATGCCCCAGAAGAGCATGAACATGCCCAGTGAGCCAGGGTTATTGATGAAGTCGTCAATCGACCAACGGTGGAAAAAGTCGTAATCCAGCGGCCAGATGTTCTTAAAATCGTACCAGGGCTTGTTGAGTGCCACCAGGATTTCGGGGATCATGAAGGCAAAAGAAAGTTGGAAGAACATCACGGAGATCGTCCGGATGATCTGGTATTTATTGTGGCGGTACTTGGAGATCATTCGCACGCCCATCACCACCATAATGGTGCAATACATGAGCCCGTAAAGGAACCACTGGCTCGCTTGTCCGCCCTCTTCCTTACCACTAAAGAACTGGTAAATACCCTCACTAAGCGGACTCACCATGTGTACCCAAGCTACGATGTGCTGATTGGCCCAGTAAAGCAGTACGTAGAAGGCAATGAAGTAAGTACCGGCCAGAATACCGAGCCAGCCGCTGTAATCTTCCGGCCCCGCATCGCGTGCATCGCGGCCCCAGCTATTATGGACAAACAAGACCAACCCGATGATGGTGAGCCCGATTACGGTCGTGATGGCTGGCCAGAACAGCTTATCGTCCATGTAGTAAAAACCGTAAACGATAATGCCCAGGATGGTCAGGGTCAGGAAGACGCTGCGCCAGCTGAGGTCGAGCCCTCGGGTGAGCGGGTTATGGAATATGTGGTCGTTCTTGATCCCTGGCTTCGCCGAGAACTTGGGTAAAATATAGAGTAATCCGCCAAGGGCGCCCAATCCGAAGGTAAGCAGAAAGAACAGCCAGGGGTTACTTTCCACGGGGCCAGTGGCCGCCTTCATGATCCAGCCCGCCTTATTGTCTTTCAACTTCCAGTCGGGAAGCTCCACTTGCCATATTTGGACCCGGGCGGGTTGGCCATCCTCTCCAATTTTCGGCTTGCCCTCGCCGTCCAAATCCTGAGGTAGCCCTTCGGTTTCGTAATACTCTTTCACCCGCGCCTGGGCAAGCCTATAAGCTTCCTTCAACTTACTTTCTGAAGCGAAAGTGCTCCCAAAGGTTTCGGAGAAAAGCCCGGTTTCTTCTCCTGCAATCTTGAGGTGGACCTGCTGAAAATCCGCTGCGTCTTGCTGCCAGTAGTTGGCATCTTCCCCAGCAGCAAACGAGGCAATAATCTGCTCTTCGCTAAATTTGTAACCGTCGAGCCCCAGCATGGCCGTAAAGACCAAAAGAGAAATAGCAAACAGGCCGAGACCGAGGTACTGTAGGATGGATTTTTTGGTTGACTTAGTTGGCATTTCTTTGTTTTTACTGTTCGGAAGCCTTTAAGCTGTTGTGGAGTTTATTTGATCATTGGCGGTACAGGCTGAAGCCTGTGGAACGGATCAGGTGTTAACAGCCTTGCGCAAAAAGCGAATCGCAGCCGAAAGCCCCCGCTTAGTCTTAAGCTCTAGCTTAGTACCCTCCTGCTTATTGTAAAGATTAACCACCTCCTGCTCATACTGTTTGTAGAACTCGGGATCGAAGTTGGCCAGGCCGAGGCTCTGGAGTACTTCCTCAATGTGGGTTTCTTCCTTGATCCATTTCTCGCATACTTCGTGGCGGTAACGGATGCCCATCAGGTTGAAGCCGCGCACGACTTTGGTGCTTGCTTCGTAGTTGATGCGCACGGCGTGTTCACCGTCTTCGTGTTCCCAGTAAAGGCTGGCAAGACCATCACGGCCGTGGGCGGGGACTTCACCGTAGACCTGGTATTCGAGGTCCATGAACTTGGCGGAGTTGAACCAGATGCCGGGGTCGTAATCCACTGCTTTACCGAGGATGTTGTAGGCTACTGTTTCGCCCATCATGCGGCCGGTGTACCAGATCGCTTCGATGCCCCGGCGGCCTTCGCGCGGGGTTTTCAGCTCGGCGCAGTCGCCGATGGCGTAGATGTTGGAGACGGAGGTCCGTAGGTTGTTGTCCACCTTGATGCCGCGGCCGAGTTCAATCGATTCTTCAGACTTCAGGAAGCTCACATTAGGGCTTACTCCGGCGGTGAGGCCTACGAATTGACACTCGATTGTTTCACCGTCCTTAGTCGTGATGCTACCGGCAGCGCCCTGGCCGTCGTCGTGGATCGTATCCAGTTCGGTGTGCTCGCGCAGGTCGATGTGGTGGCTCTTGATGTGGCGGCTTACCATCCGGCTTTCATCGGGTGGCAGGGCGTTGCTCCAGTAGGAACCTTCGCGGATGAGCAGGGAGACGGGAATTTGCCGGCTGTGCAGCATTTCGGCCAGCTCGATGCCGATAAGCCCGCCGCCAACCACTACGGCTTGCTTGATCTCCGGCGTAATTTCTTCGAGGTACTGCAGGTCCTGCGCGGATACCATGCCGCCGACCCGTTCGAGGTCTTGCCCTGGCCAGCCGAATTTATTCCAGCTGCTACCGCAGGCGATAACCAGGTGGTCGTAGTGCATCGTCGTACCGTCCGCGAATTCTAGTTTGTTATCGGCGGCGTCGACGCGTTCGACGTAATTCTTTTCTAGCTCAATCCGGTTCTTCTCCCAGAAAAAAGGCTCGTAGGGCATCAGGTCTTCCCAGCGCATGTGGCCCATGTAGGCGTACATAAGGGCGGTTCGGGAAAAGTGAAATTCGGTTTCGGCCGAGATGATGGTGATCCGGACGGCGTCGTCGAGTTTGCGCAGCCAGCGGGCTGCAGATACTCCGGCGATGCCGTTACCAATGATGGCGACGTGCATAGTGCGTGGGTTACTCAGTTAATTCTACGGTAAACTACGCTTTTACGGCAACCTCGCGTGGAAAAGGGGGGCTCAAACATTACTTCCTGACGTTTGCGGACAACTATGAAAGGATTTTATAAAATATGATCTTCTCTATGCAACACTCTTACGGGCGCCGCCTCAGGTGCATTAAAAGAATGTCGGAGCAAAGTTGAAAGCCTCGGATCAGCAGGCTGGTTTCGTAGATTTTTGCGGGATGCTCGTCTATGAACCACTTGGTTATACCCTTTGTCAATCTACTTTCGGTGAATAGAATCATCCGTTTTTAATCACTAAACCTATTGTTGTTATGAAACCGATCTATCTCCTACTACTAGTACTCATGGCTTGCGGCTTCTTTGCTTGCACCACTGACTACGCTACCGACTCCACCGAAATCGCCCCGCAGCCGGAAGGCAAAATCATGGATGCTGCCACCTTTGCCTCATTCACTACTGACCTTGAAGAGTTCGGCCTCTTCGATGAGGAAGTAATGACCGACGACGGTTTCCATGGTGTTGAGGATTTCCGCATATACCTTGTCGAAGATGGCACGACCTTTGACTGCCTAACCGATAGCGACATCTCAGACGAAGACCGTACAATAGAAGAAATTATGGACCTGCGCCCGGTCCGTAATTGGAGCAGTTCCATCACCCTCACTTACTCGAAAGGAGATGCTGAGCGGTTTCAAAATTGGCTGACGGATAATTTTTCTGGAAGCGATTACGTAGACTTGCGACTTTCTTTCTTGGAAAATAACGAGATGCTAATCAGCGGCCTGAAGCCGACAGAAGCGGACTTGGAGCAGTTTCCTGATGTTCCGCTTTTTAACCTTTAGCTCACATAGTCATGGATTTCAGACTGTCCTCCGAATGGATTTCCATAAACTGAAGTCCATGACTACATGAGTAAAACCAATTCTCTATTCTCCTCCTCTCCTCCACCTCATCCGGCAGCCTCTAACGCAAAACCCGCGAAGCGAGAACCTAAAACTGGCGAAGCCAAACAATTCCTCCTATTCTCCTTCGCCGGCCTACGGCAAAGCTGCCACATAAAGCGCGAAGCGATAAAGTCGCGCGCTCGGAGAGCGAATCGTAAACTCGCTCACGGAGTGAGCATCGACCAGCTTAATACGACATCTGTCATAATTGCGATGAGGAATTGTAAACCTTTCCCCATAAAATTCGCTATGTAGTAAGAGCAATTGCTCTTACACTTAATAAAGAAACCGGATCAAAACATGAAAGGATTACAATCTTGGTCACTCCTGGCCACCATTTTTTTGCTGTTCTCCACCGCCCTTGTGGCGCAGCAGACCTACCCTTATAACGGCGTATACGACCAGCGCGACGGGCATTTCGCCTTCACCGGTGCGACCGTTCACGTCAGTCCGGATAAGATGGTGGAAAACGCCACCCTCGTCATCAAAAAGGGTAAAGTCGTCAGCGTTAGCGCGGGCGGCAGCATCCCCGCCGGAGCGGTGGAGGTAAAGCTAACCGGCAAGCACGTTTACCCCAGCTTCATCGAGCCCTACGGCACTTACGGAATGCCAGACGTGAAGAGCGGCGGCGGTGGCTGGGGCGACCCTCCGCAGACCGATTCCAAAACGCCCGGTGCCTTCAGCTGGAACCAGGCGATAAAGTCAGAGACCGAGGCTGCAGCCCTGTTCACTGTCAACAAAAAAGACGCTAAAGAACTACGCGACATCGGTTACGGCATCGTTTCCACCCACCGGCCCGACGGGGTCAGCCGCGGCTCGTCGGTGGTCGTCAGCCTGGGCGAAGACAAGGAAAACGACGTAATCATCAAGCGCAGATCGGCGCATCACCTCAGCTTCAGCAAGGGCTCCTCACGGCAGAATTACCCCAGCTCGCGGATGGGCACGATGGCGTTACTCCGTCAGACTTACCACGATGGCCAGTGGTACACCAAGCAAAATGGTGAAGAAATCAACCTCAGCATCGAGGCTTGGAACAAGCTCCAAAGTCTGCCCCAAATTTTCGACGCTAGCGGAAACTGGCAGGACAACCTCCGGGCCGACGGCCTGGGTGATGAATTCGGTAAGCAGTACATCCTCCTCGGCGGCGGCGACGAATACCAACGCCTCGACGCGGTCAAGGCCACCGGCGCAACCTTCATCCTCCCCCTCGTTTTCCCGAAGGCTTACGACGTGGCTGATCCCTTCGCCGCCGACCTGGTCAACCTCGGCCAGCTCCGCCACTGGGAACGCGCTCCGGGCAATATGGCAGCCATGGCTAAGGCCGGTATTCCCTTCGTGCTCACCACCCACGACCAGAAGAAAATGTCTGGCTTCCCCGACGCGCTGCGCAAGGCCATCAAAATAGGCGCTGACCCTAAAGCCGCCTTCGCCGCCCTCACCACCGGCCCCGCCAAACTACTAGGCATCAGCGACCTAGCCGGCACCCTGGACGACGGCAAAATGGCCAATTTCATCGTTACCGATAAAGACTACTTTACCGAAAAGGCCACCGTTTACCAAAACTGGGTAAAGGGCGCTCCCTTTGCACTAAAAGACCTGGAAACGGTCAGCCTGGCCGATGGCTACAAGCTCACTATTGACGGAAAGAACTTCACCGGAAAAATTTCGGGACCATCCGAAAAGCAGAAGATGAAAGTCCTCATTGCCGGTGATACGACCGGGGTGGATGCTACCACATCTACTACCAACGGTGTCATGACGCTCCGTTTTCAGCTTAAAGACGATAAAGGCTTTTACCGCCTCGTCGGTGCGCCCATGAAAGGTGGTTACGCTGGTACTGGTCGGAATCCGATGGGTAAAATCGTCAGTTGGTCCGCTACCGAAACCAAGGGTGATAAAGACAAGGACGAGAAGAAAAAGAAAGATAAAGAGGACGATGATGACATGACCTTGGTAGGGCAACTGACCCATCCGAACATTGCCTTTGGCGCGAACGCAGGTGCAAAGACAGCTGACGAAAGCAAAGCGGGGACCTACCTCATCCGCAACGCAACGGTCTGGACGAACGAGTCCGCCGGCATCCTGAAAGAAACCGACGTTCTGATCGTAGACGGAAAGATCGCTGGCGTAGGCAAAGGCCTCTCCGACCGTGGCGCAACGGTCATCGACGGAACCGACATGCACGTAACCGCTGGCATCATCGATGAGCACAGCCACATCGCCCTGAGCAGCGTCAACGAAGGCAGCCAGGTCTCCAGCGCCGAAGTACGGATGAACGATGTGATTGACGCAACGGACATCAATATCTACCGCCAGTTGGCCGGGGGTGTTACCACCAGTCAGCTTCTGCACGGTTCGGCCAACCCCATCGGCGGGCAGTCGGCCATCATCAAGCTCCGTTGGGGCAAGACTGCCGAAGAGATGAAGTTCAAAGGAGCTGACCCCTTCATCAAGTTTGCCCTCGGTGAAAACGTAAAGCAATCCAACTGGGGCGATCTTTACCGTGGCCGTTACCCCCAGACTCGGATGGGCGTAGAACAGGTCTTCGAGAGCTACTTCAGCCGTGCCAAAGAATATGGTGATGCGCTTAAGGCCGGTAAGACCGTCCGCAAAGACCTCGACCTAGAGGCTGTGCTGGAGATCGTCAACGGCGAACGCTTTATCACCTGCCACAGTTACCAACAGGGCGAAATCAACATGCTGATGCAGGTGGCCGAGCGCCACGGCTTCCGCGTCAACACCTTCACCCACATTCTGGAAGGATATAAAGTAGCGGATCAAATGCGTGAGCACGGAGTTGCCGCTTCCACCTTTTCCGACTGGTGGGCATACAAATACGAAGTGAATGAAGCCATCCCGTACAACGGTGCCATCATGCACGAGAACGGTGTACTTACCGCCTTCAACTCCGACGACGCCGAAATGGCCCGCCGCCTCAACCAGGAGGCCGGTAAAGCCGTGCTCTTCGGCGGTGTCTCCGAAGAAGATGCCTTGAAGTTTGTAACCCTCAACCCCGCCAAAATACTGCACATCGACGACCGCGTCGGTAGCATCAAAACGGGGAAAGACGCCGACGTAGTGGTATGGAACAACAACCCCCTGAGCATCTACGCCCGCGCCGAGCACACCTTCGTAGACGGCATCGAGTACTTCAACCGCGAACAGGACAAGAAAGCACGGGTGGCCGTAAACGAAGAGCGCAACGCCCTCATTCAGAAAAGCCTGGACGCCAAAAAAGCCGGTGCCGAAACGCAGAAGCCGAAGGGTAAGAAGCGCCGGACGCTGCACTGTAACTCGTTGGACCACCGGATGGAGGCGCACGAGCACTAGAAAGCTATTAGTACTCAGCGTTCAGCATCTAGAACAATGCTGAACGCTGAAAATTAGATTAATAAATCAAAATCAACGCAAATGACCAGCGTGAAATATATCCAACGGAGCTTCCTAACCCTGCTCCTTTTAACCCTCCTCTGCACCAGCGCCCGCGCCCAAAACCCGACGCCCGCCGCAGACCAGGACAAACCAATGGCCCTGACCGGCGCCACCATCCACGTTGGCAACGGCACGGTGATCGAAAACGGAACCGTGCTCTTCAAAGACGGTAAGCTCGAACGTGTAGGCAGCGGTATTCCGGTACCCGCTGGCTACGAAACCGTGGATGTGACCGGCAAGCAGATCTACCCCGGCCTGATCGCCCTGAACAGCCAACTCGGCCTAACGGAAATCGGAGCGGTACGGTCTACCAACGATCAGCGCGAAACCGGAGTCCTCAACCCCAATGCCCGCGCGCTGATCGCCTTTAATACCGACAGTCAGGTGATCCCAACCGTGCGCAGCCGCGGCGTAATGCTTGCACAAATCACCCCCCAGGGTGGCATGATAAGCGGACGCAGCAGTATGGTCCAACTAGACGGCTGGAACTTCGAAGACGCCGTGGTGGGCAAAGATGACGGCGTACACATCAACTGGCCCAACCGCAGCAGCTGGAGCTGGAAAACCCGTATGGTAAGCGAAAACAAAAACTACGCTAAGCAAATAGATGGGCTACTGAACTTTATGAAAGAAGCCGCCGCCTACTGCAGTACCTCCCGCGATGGAGACCGGCTGCTTAAGCTAGAAGCTATGTGTGACGCGATTTCCGGCACGAAAAACGTTTACCTCCACATGGATAATCCCCGTGAGATCATGCAGAGCGTACAACTGGTGAAAAAAATGGGCGGGAAACCCGTGATCGTCGGTGGCCAAAACGCCTACCTCGCCGCTGAATTTCTGAAGCGGGAGAACGTACCCGTAATTCTATCCAGTACCCAGGCGCTGCCGAACAACGAAGATGACGACATTGACGCACCCTACGCCAACCCCGCCAAACTTGCAGAAGCAGGGGTGACCTTCGCCATCAGCCACGGAGGTTACTGGGAACAACGCAACCTGCCTTTCGTGGCCGGACAGGCGGTAGGCTTTGGCCTGGACTACGAAAAAGCGATCACCGCGATCACGCTCTCTCCCGCTAAAATCTCCGGCATCGATAAAATGTACGGTAGCCTGGAAGCCGGAAAATCAGCGACCCTCATCGTCGTGAGCGGTGA
>JAPKCQ010000182.1 GCA_026421165.1 Lewinella sp.
AAATTTGTTCGTCAAGATTTGGCGAGCATCGATATTGAGCGGGAGCAGATCCTGTTGGAACCCACTTTCTTAAGTCCTACCTACGGCGTTCAGGGTCGTCTTGACCTTCTGCAGGCGGGAAAGGACCGGGATTCCCAGACCACCATCGTCGAGCTTAAAACCAGTAAATACTGGAACACGAACCGCCACGGCATCAATCAGACCAATTACATCCAGACCTTACTCTACGACCTGATGATTAACCAGGCGCTGGGCGAAGGTGCCAATGTTCGTAGTTACATCCTCTATAGCGCCGATTTCGAAAGCGGCCTCAAGTACGCTCCGCCGGAAAACCTGCAGAAGCTGGAAGCCATCGCCGCCCGCAACCAGCTCCTCGGCGTGGAACTCCTGATCGGTCAGCTGGGAGCTAACCCTAACCAGGACTTGGAAGCACAAACGACCAAACTCATCAACCGCCTCCAGCCCGCCCGGTTGAAAGACCTTAGCAGCTTCGCTAAACGGGACCATGAAGCTGTGCTGAGTAAATATCACGGCCTCACCGGTCTGGAAAAACGGTATTTCGGCGCTTACCTCGGCTTCACCGCCCGGGAGCAAAAACTGGCCAAAACCGGTGAGCAGCGCCTCGAGGGTGTCAACGGGCTTGCCAGCCTCTGGCTAGATGAACGGCTGGAAAAAATCGAACGCTTTGAGTTGCTCGACGGGCTAGAGTACGATACTTATGATGACAAGACTGCAATACTCACCCTCTCCCGGCCACAGGAGGATGATCGTTTGGTGAAGTTCCGGCAGGGAGACATCATTGCCCTTTATGCGACGCCTAAAGCCGCCGCCAGCCCACGCGATGTACTCGCATCTCAGGTGCTGAAGTCTACGATTGTAAGCGTTAACCCGGAAACGGTCAGCGTTCGCCTACGCAGCCAGCAGCTGAACGATACAGCCTTCAAGCGGAGTAAGTTCTGGAGCATCGAAAAGGATGTTTTGGACAGCAGCTTCCGCAACCATTACCAGGGCATGCTCATTTGGGCCTCCGCAGATCCAGGCTTGCGGCGTAAATGGCTGGGGCAGGAAGCTCCCCGCCAGGCCGAGCCCTACGAAGGAGACATCGCTACCACGCTAACTGATGAGCAAAACAGGATCCTGCGCAGCATCATCACGGCGCCGGATTACTTCCTACTGTGGGGGCCTCCGGGAACGGGTAAAACGAGCCAGATGCTTCATCACCTCGTCCGCCACCTACTGAACAACAGTGGTGAGAGCCTGCTACTGGTGGCCTACACCAACCGGGCGGTAGACGAGATTTGCGAGAGCATCGAACGGATCACGAATGCGGACGGAACCATCTTTAAAGACTACCTCCGCATCGGTAGCCGCTACGGAGTAGACCCAGCTTTTGAGGACCAGCTTCTACAGCTGAAGAGCCAACAAGTAAATAAACGGGCGGAGCTTAAAGCTCTAGTCCAGAATACCCGTGTTTTTGTCGGGACGGTAGCAAGCGTCGGTGGTAAACATGAGTTATTTGAGCTCAAGCAGTTCGACCGCATTATCGTGGACGAAGCAAGCCAGATTCTTGAACCACTACTAGCTGGTTTATTGCCGCGGGCCTCCCGGACATTACTTATCGGAGACCACCGGCAATTACCCGCAGTTGTGCAGCAGCGTACGACAGATACGAAGGTGTACGACCCCCAACTACAGGAGATTGGGCTGAAGAATTTGTCCACCAGTTTATTCGAGCGACTGTACCTCACGGCGCAGCGGGAAGGCTGGTCGTGGGCCTACGATCAGCTAAGCCACCAGGGGCGGATGCACCAGGATATTATGGCATTCCCAGCCCGGACATTCTACGACCAACAGCTCCAAATATTGCCGGAGGGAATACCGCATCGCCTTACCCAGCTCCATGAACTTTCCCTTGCACCTGCGACCGCGCCGCTTGATGAAACGCTGAGTAAAAACCGCCTAGTCTTCCTACCAACGCAGCCCGATCATACCCATGCAGACCCAAAAGTAAACGATTTTGAGGCCGATCTGATGGTGGAATTAATCCAGGCATTCACCCGGCTATATGCTGCTACGGAGCGGCCGTTGCAAGCTGGAGACATCGGCATAATTACGCCCTATCGGGCCCAGATTGCGCACATCCGTCGCTGCCTCCGCACCGCCAATCTCCCCGCCGACGACTATCAGGTGGACACCGTGGAACGCTACCAGGGCGGCGCCAAACGCATTGTCCTCATCTCGCTGTGCACCAACGAATTCAGCCAGATTCAGATGCTCTCCCAGATCAGCGACGAAGGTGTGGACCGCAAACTGAACGTCGCCATGACCCGTGCACGCGAGCACCTCGTTATCGTCGGTTGCCCAGACATCCTGCGGCAGAGTATGGTTTATTCTGACCTGCTTGATTTTATAGAAAAGGACGCAGGAAAAGAATGAAAAGCGGTGCCCCAACTGATTGGAAATAAGAGTAAAGCCCCTCACCCTTGGTTTCTAAACGCCCCACCAGCAAAGCCCAAAAACAACCGTCATATAAGCCCAAAAGCCAACGGCCATGACGTGAATGAAGGTCTCAAACTTCTTCCCCCGCCAAAGCTCCGCAGAATAACCAAAAAACTGAAAAGCCAATCGTAAGCCCCAAAACAAGGCCAAGCCTAAACAGAGCTTATTCCCAAGTGGCGTTGACAATAAATCCTCCGTTGAAGAGACACAAAGTAGCCCAATGGAGAAGACGGTAATGGCAATAAAGATCATGTGCGTCATCATCATCTGCCGGTTCATGAGGCTGATGGGCGCGAGGTCCTTTTTCCAGTTGAGGTAGCCGGGGACGAAGACGTGCAACAAAGAAAGCAGCATCAATAGCCAGCCAATAACTTTAAGGTGTATCCACATCTTTGGTCAGGGTAAACGTAGTTAGGAAAGGGGTGATTTTCTGCGCTCCGACGAGCTCGAACTGTGCCATCGAAAAAGTAGCCCGCCACTCGTGGTACGGCAAAAAATGAAAGGCGCCGAAGGAATAGGCAAAGGCGTTCGGCCCGTCGCGCAGGTGCTCCGTCAGAATCACGTGGCCGCCCGGCTTTAGCGCTTGCCTGATTTGCTGAAAGAAGTGCGCCCGTTCCTCCAACTGCCGGATCTCATGCGCGGCCAATAGTAGGAAAATCATGTCGATGGATTCCGCTTCGAGGCCAAGGTCAGTCGTTGATATCGGCAGCGTTCCCGGATAAGGAGGATACGCCCGCCGTGCCCGTTTGATGGAAACTTCGGTGTGTAATTTTGGATCGTAGAAGTCGAGCACCGTGAGGTCTGCCGTCGGGTATTTATCGGCAAGCAAAGAGCTCGTCTCATCGAAACCAGCGTGGATGTTTACGATGTTCGCTCCGGCGGGCACCTCCGGTAACCACCCGAAGCGGTACAATTCAGATTTATCGTAGACGTACCAAGATACCAGCAGGGAAATAATCGTCGTAGCCAGAACACCGACCGCTACGCAAACACCCGCCACAAAAAAATAGTCACCCAACCAACTCGCTACCAATAAGCCAACGGCAACGCCCACCGCCGCCAGTACATAAAAGTGCCAGTTGAAGCGGACGATGTTCACTACTCCCTGAAAGGAAGAGCGACGTGCCATGATGTTTGATGCTCTATTTTTGATGCTACATTTTTGATTTGTAGGACGAGAAACGATTAGCCAAGGTAAGGTACAACCGGTAGCGCTAATGCCCTTTTCGATTAATCGGGCCTTTAGGACGTAAAGGTTAACCGGCCTTTAGGTCGGCTAGTTTTGGCCTAAAGACTGGCCAACCAAGGCTCAGTCTTACCCTTCCGCCACCAGTACGGGATGTCTTCCACGACAAAGGCCGACGCAAGCACAGCCTCCGATAAGCCTTTGCCCTCCAACCAGGGTAAGCGGTAACTCTCCACCGTCACCGGCCGCGGCTTCCAGTTCTGGCGGATGCCCTCCACGATCAATACATTCTGCTGCTCAGCGTCGTAAGTAAAGGTAAAGGGTAGCGGGCCGGCGAAGCGGCGGGCTTGTTTCCAGTCGGCAAAAGGACTTTCTGCGGGCAGGGCCGGATCTTCACCGTACTTTACTTTAACGGCGAATCCTTCCGACGGGCTCTCAATCTGATAAGTCTTTAATCCGTCCTCTTCACCATAAGCCTGTACTACCTCAATCTTCGAGTAGTTGTAGTGGGTCATCAGGTTGCCCATAACTTCCATCTTACGCCGGTCCGTCTGGGATTCAAGAATGTACAATCCGCGCAGGTTTTTGCCCTTGGTGTTGGTGTAGCGGACAAAAATCCGGTAGCCCGCCAGAAAGAAGTCGTTGCCCAGCCAGCGGGGGAAACCCTTCGGGCGCAATGCTTCGGTTTGGACCATTGCTACCGCTACGAAGGCGCAGCGGCCTTCGAGGGTGTCCAGACTTAGCGGTGGAGGGAGCATTTTAGCCAGTGCTTCCGGCGGCAGGGAGAAAGTTAACACCAGCGACTGCTTGAAATGGGCGGCTACGGGAAAGGGGTGGCGTTTTAAGAAGTTCATGTCCGTAAAATTACGGTCTTTCTGCTTCGCAGTATTTAAATTTAGCGCTTCGCACTCTACGTTGTAGGCTGCCGAAAAGGAGGAAGAAAACAGCGGAATGTACTAGCTGCGTTTCCCTTCAATATAGCATCCATTCCAGTACACCAACCCACAAAAAAGTGCCGCAAATAACGGGTTCAAGTAACCCCAAAGCAGCAGCTCCGGCACCAGCAAACCTTCCAGCGTGTTCATCGTCAGGATGATGGCGATTTGAGCGATGGCTGTTTCTTTGCGGTATCCTCCGGCCAGGATCCACAGCCCCATGATAATTTCAGACAGACCGATTATGATCGTTAGCGGGCGGGCGTACTCCGAACCCAGAATACCCGCTACGATTTCAGTGTGGCGGGGAACCAGGTTGAGTACTTTGGCGAAGAGGCCGTTGGCCAGCCAGACTCCAGCAATCAAAAAAGTAAGTGGCTTTAACATCCGGTAAAGTAAGGGAAAACCAACCATCACCTTAATTTCCTAAAGCATACCCCCCAGCTTCTCCACGACCGCATCGACCTCCTCAAGGCTATTAAGATGGCTAAAGCTAAAACGAACCGTATGCCGCTTTGAGTCGGGAGATAAGTGACCGATCACGTGGCTGCCAACGTCAATTCCGCTGGAGCACGCCGAGCCGCCGGAGGCCGAAACGCCGTGCAAGTCAAGGTTCATTAGCAACAGTTCTCCTCTCGGGCTCTCGGGAAAACTTACACTCAACACCTTGAAGTGACTATTAATTGAATCGCCGTTGATCGTTACGTCGGGATAAGTCGTAGTGATTTTCTCAATAAAGTGAGTCTTGAGCGAGCTAATCTTCTCCGCGCGCGCTTCCCGCTCAGTAACGGCTTTTTCTAAGGCTTTGGCCAAACCTACGATGCCGTAGATGTTCTCCGTCCCTCCCCGCATATTGCGTTCCTGTGCACCACCGTCGAGGTAAGGCTTGATGATATTGTCGTTACAGATGTACACGAAACCAATGCCTTTCGGGCCGTAAAACTTATGCGCCGAACCGGAGAGAAAACTTACGTTAGTAACGTCCAAATCAATCGGGAAGTAGCCCATCGTCTGTACCGTATCGCAATGGAAATAGGCACCGGCTTCTTCACAAATTGCCGCGACCGTATCCAGCGGAAGCAGGTTACCAATCTCGTTGTTGGAGTGCATTAGGCTCACCAGGGTCTTCTCGTCGGAAGCCGCAAGCCTCGTCTTCAGGTCCTCCAGGTCAACGCTACCCTTTTCGTCGATTCGGACCATTTCTACCGATGCATTGCCCGTTTCTCTGATCGAATCCAGGGAATGGAGGACGCAATGGTGCTCCAGCGGGGAAGAAATAATGCGCGTTACGCCAAGATCACGGACGCTATTCTTTAGCGCCATATTATTAGCTTCGGTACCTCCGGAAGTGAAGAAAATCTCTCCGATGCTACAGTTCAGCGTGTTGGCAACGGTCTTGCGTGCCTGCTCGATCAGCGCCCGCGCCGTCCGGCCTTCGGAGTGGATACTCGAAGGATTACCGTAATTCTTCGCCATCACCTCGGTCATGGCTGTGAGCACTTCGGGATCAAGCGGTGTAGTGGCGGCGTTGTCGAAAAATATACGAGACATGATGGTAAAAGTATAACTGGTTAGTAATAACAATGCAAATGTAACCGGATTGGACTACAGAAACAAGCTGGTTGCAGTCTATCGGGGAGTCCACCGCTTTCAAACGGGTAGACCACCTGTTCGACAGCTTTTAAGCTATTGTTTTTCTGCTTTCAGGTTAAAGAATAACAGAAGCCTAACGGTCATTTCAAAAAACCAATTAGGTTAAGAGGCGAGTTCAAGCACAATAGCACAATGATCAGAATGCACCGCCTCCTTAATATGTTCTACAGAAACCACCTGGTCCATCATCTCCTTGCTAAGGCTCTGGTAGTCGATCCGCCATCCTTTATTGTTGTTGCGGGCGTTGGCGCGGTAGCTCCACCAGCTGTACGCGACTTTTTCGGGATGTAGGGCGCGGAAGGTGTCTACCAGTCCCGTTTCCGCGAACCACTTCGTCATCCAGTCGCGTTCGGGGCGTAGGAAGCCGCTATTGTTCTCGTTCCGCTTCGGTGCGTGGATATCGATTTCCTCATGCGCGATGTTGTAGTCTCCTATCACCAAAATATTAGGGCGGGTCTTTTTCAGTTCCACAATGTGCGCGAGAAAATCATCGAGAAAGCGGTCCTTATAAGCTTGCCGTTCTTCGCCCTGGCCGCCGTTGGGGAAATAGCAATTAAAGATCGTCAGGTCACCAAAATCGGTGCGGACTACCCTACCCTCGCGGTCGTATTCCTCCATTCCGAAGCCGTGCTGCACGAAATCAGGTGCCACTTTGCTCAGCGTCATTACGCCACTGTAGCCTTTCTTGCTCGTCGCGCTGTGCCACTGGGCGTGGGTGTAGCCGGCGGCGTCAAATTCGGCCATATCGACCTGTTCGCTCATCGCCTTGGTTTCTTGTACGCAGAGCACGTCTAGCTTAGTGTCTTTCGTCCAGCCAGCAAGGTCTTTTTTCAGGGCGGCGCGGATGCCGTTTACGTTGTAGGATGCTATTCTCATTGGATAGTTGATTCGTTGATCTTTTGGTTCGTTGGTGGGCGCAATTCGGGGCTTCAACTCAGACTTTTATAAGCAAAGTCTTACCAGCGGGCGCGAACGCGGGATGCAAAGGAACGGATTTTAAGAGCAAAGTTATAAGTCATCCGGTTAACCAGAAGGAAGAGCTGTTGCCTACTTAGTAGGAAGAGCGGATCGTATAACTGACTTCAGTAGCGATCACCAGAACCAACCGAAAGAAACCGTCCGGCCTCAGGCCAGACGGAGTAGTAACTAAACCCCGAATCCCGAGCGAAGCCGAGGAGTATTTGTACGGGATGTTTAGGTGTTTATTCTGAACCGCCAAGTCTTGCTACTGTGTAAAGTTTGCGGCTGTCGGTCCACTTCTGTAGGTTGACAAGTATGAACGTATGGTGCACCAGCCAATGTGAAAGATCAAGCGTTGTGGACGAGACCAGGTGTTTATACCTGTGTTGGTCGTGGGTACGGCGGTAAAGAGCTGACACTTCTGGCGATTGCCGGATCATTAAACACCAATTGCTCATCGTGGCAATCGCGCTACAAGCGCTCAACCCAATCTTCAACAAATAATCATCAACCGCGCCTCTCCAGTATTCTCCTTCGGTGCACGGTGCAAACAAGGAAGAACCTGGCGCTCAGGATGATCAATCGCCAACCGCCATAAGTGACCAATGCCTAAGCTGATCGGACGTGCCGTAGGCTTAGCTTGATAGTGCAGGTCAAAGAAATACTCCCTTAAAAAAGATTCAAACCCCTCCTCTGCTCCACCGTACAGCTTTTTGAGTTCCTCCCGTATTTCGGGAACGAGCACTTTTTGGGTGGCTTGTGCATTTGGCAATATGTCGCTCGGCGCGCCGTGGTAGGTGCATAAAAAAGTATCGCTTGGTATGGGAGAGCGGTCTATATGAAACGAATAGACATCGGTTGGGAACAGCGGGTAGCTGTCATCTCGCTCGTAGCACTTGATTATGTTGAGGGTTGGATCTGCGCCGTGCGCTTTCAGTACCTTCAAGTCGTTTAACAGAATTTCACGAGCGAGCTGGCCCTGTTCACTCAATTGGAGTTCGTGAAGTTCGGCCTGGTCAAGTGCGGCCATATTTTCATTTAGCTCCAACTTTTCTACAATCTCAGAGAAGTCACCTATTAGTTTACGGGTCCAGCATATTGCGTTCATTTCTCCTTGGAAAGGGGTAGAGGTTAGGTCTTTGAAGCTTGTTACCTGGTGAATTTGACTCTTGGTATGAGATAGGTCTATCATGATGGGCAATGTAAGACTAAATCGTTTTACGGGCGTGGTAGGTTGTGAAGTCATCTAGGTCAATCGCTAGCTCGAACATCGCGATGGGCTGATCGACGCCTATCAGCTGCCGATCAGCCACAGCGAACATAAGAACTTGACCTAACAGAAGTGATTTCCTAGAAGGCCGTACCCTCACCTTAAGCATTTTTCGGCTTAATCAAGCAAAGCGGCTTATCCTTCTACCACGCCTTCGGGAGAATCCGGAGGTATACACTGACCGAGGTGCCATAGTAGCGGTAGCTCTTCCCGTCTGTATTGATGCCTTCAGCGGGGAGCCGGCCTTTCTGGAAGAGCAGGATATTGTATTTTACTACTTATTTAGAATGATCAACTTTTCAGCATGAACTTCTTTGCCTATCAGAATGGCAATAAAATAAATCCCGTTCTCGTCAATTTCTAACTCCTGTCTGTAACTGGATACATTCTCAACCAAACCGCTCTTCCAGACTACACTTCCCAAGCTGTTGAGTACTTGAACTTTAAGTTGTCTATTCCGAATATTGTCAATATGTATGTTGAAATTTCTTCCTGAAGGATTTGGGAAGACTTGGACATTACCACGCGAGCTCAAAAAATCAACTGATATCACTTT
>JAPKCQ010000183.1 GCA_026421165.1 Lewinella sp.
CCAATACGGTGATGCACGCCTACGATTACCTCAAAGACCTGAACATCATCGAAACCCGCAGAGGGCTCGGGTTTTTCGTCTCCTCAGCCGGTCGTAAGGCCGCCATCGCACTACGCCGTTCGGTTTTCATGGAAGACGAGCTTCCACGATTCCGGCGGACCTTAGACCTCCTTGGCATCAGCACCGAAGACCTGCTCAACATGCTCAACTCTAACTCCAAAATAGACAAGCCATGAAAATTCCAGCCTTACTGTATTTTGGTGCTTTCGCGGCAATGCTTGCCGTCGATTACCTGTTCAATTTTCTCCCGAAGGCGTTATTCGATGCGCAGGAAGCCACACACCCTCAGGTTGTCGAATTCATCAACGGCCTCGATAATCCTATCGACGCGACCACCGGAACGATGGAAGAACGCCGTTTTTCGCTAGGGTTCATTTCGCGGGTGGATGTCAACGCCGGATTCCGGATCGTACATGATCCAGGCCTTGGTAAAGAAATAATCGCCCGTGGCCCGGTCACCGCCCTCGACCAGCTTTCGGTTTCAAATGAACGAGGCCAGCTCAAGCCGGATTTCAGTAAACCGTTACGGCTCGCAGAACTCGTCGAAATCAGGGTTAACCTTCAGGCACATGGGAGTAATCGGATGCGGGTCAACTGTGTTCAGGAAGAACGCCGCACTTCACTTTTGCCAGTTTTCACTACTAACGGACCGCTTAAATTCCAATTTCTGGAGATGATTAACCTCTCCTCCGGTCGGGTTGAAGTTGATACGCGAGACCTCGTTTTATGGAAGAGTAAACACGTTACTAACGTTACCGGAAAGACCGAACGACTGGAGGTTCTTTACGAAGACCTCAGCGTTCCCGAAGTTAATCTTCCTGAACTCAGTGCCGGGAAAAAAATTCGTACGGAACGCTCCACCGTTGAACTCGTTAAGCGGAGAAAAGAAGCGTACAAAAAAAACCAACAGCAGACGATCGATAGTTTACTTGAGGCCGTCAGAATATTGCAAAGCGATGCCGTTGTTGAATAAATGCTGGTAGCCTTTTTACCAAACGATATTTTTTGGGCGCGAACGCAGGTACAAAGAGAGGTCTCAGAACACTACCCGCCACCTTACCACCTGGGCCATCTCCACTTTCCCAAGGACCTCCGAAGGAAGCCGCAAAGCTATTGGCCCCGGAAAAGAGGGTAACGTAAATCTACAATCCAACTTCATGTACCGCTTGATAATCCTCTCCCTTTTACTCCTCCTAACCGCCTGCAAGGAGCAAGCCCCAACAATACCCCTTAAGCTAAGCCAGGGCGAAATCATCGACGATTTTCACCAAATCCAGATCGGGCAAATCCGCTTCTTCAACGACTGGATCGGCTACGAAGACTTCGGTCCCGAAGACTTTATCACCAACCACAACATCAACGAAAAGACCGCGCTCAACGCCCGGATGTTCCTCGACCGGACCATCACTTCCCACCTCCACGACCTCGCCCCGGAACTGACCGTCGAAGAACTCTGCGCAGCCGGAAGCTTTCAGTTCACCTTCCTAGTCGACGGGACGGAAACCTACGTTTACAACCTTCCGACCGGAGCTGGAAGCTGCGACTATAAAAACGAAGCCACCGTTATCGGAATTCCCTGGCTCGGCGAAGAAGAACAAGACCACTGGGGGCGTTTCCTCTGGGTAAAATTCATGAAACTAGGCGGCGGAGAGGCCGCACTGAGCCGGGGCATCCACAAACTGGCCATTGAAGTTCGCCCCTACATTGAGCAGGGCAGCCTAAAAACCGGCCCGCTGATCGCCTCCGGGTCCCTGCGCACCATCGCTACCTTACCCGAAGTTACCCCGGAGGAAATTACCCTTCAGGCCATTGCCCCTACTGACCGTTTTCCGGCAAGTGAGGCAACGCTAAACGAAGGCCCGCTAGTGACGATGAATACAAAAATAGCCCGTGACCAGTTCGTCGATATCACCAGTGTCATCGTACTGAAAGAGGGAGAACTCCTCCTGGAAGAATACTTCAATGGAGCTGATCGTACTACCCTTCACGATACCCGCTCGGTAGGAAAATCTTTCGCCGGTGCCCTCACGGGGATCGCCATTAAAGCCGGCCACCTGGAGAGCGTGGACCAGCCAGTTTCCAATTTCTACACGTCTGATGGTTTCAACAACCCATCTCCGTTCAAGTCCGGCACAACATTACGCCAACTACTAACCATGACCGCCGGCTTTGACGGTAACGATAGCGACTTAGATTCACCGGGTCAGGAAGAAAATATGTACCCGACGAAGGACTGGGTCAAATTTACGCTCGACTTGCCCGCAAGAAGCGATACCAACTGGAGCTATTTCTCTGCGGGAACAGTCTTACTCGGCGACATCCTCCACCGTATCTTACCCGGCGGACTTGAACGTTACGCGGAAAAGCACCTCTTCACACCACTCAAAATCACCGACCAGCGGTGGCAGCAGACCCCCCAAGGAGTAGGCAATACCGCCGGCAGTTTGCAGATGTCTTCTCTTTCCCTGGCGACTTTCGGCCAACTCTATAAGGATGGAGGACGAGACATTCTTCCCACAAAATGGGTAACGACCAGCCTTCAGCCACTGGTTCCAAGAAAGGATGAGAAAGCTGGATATTACGGCTACCTATTTTGGAACGACAGCATTGAAGCTAACGGTAAGACCTATACTTACGCCCATGCCAGCGGCAACGGTGGCAATAAGATTATTATACTTGACGAGTTAAACGTTGTCATCGTTATTACAGCAACAGCTTACGGTAAACCCTTTGCGCACTGGCAGGCGGAAGAGATATTAAGCAAGCATTTGTTGCCAGCAATTGATTAGATTTTTTTGGGCGCGGCCGCGGGTGCAGAGGGAGGTTAACTACATTGCCCCCTGCTCAGTACTTTACGCTATTAAAAGTCCATCTCAGACCCTTCTCCCTGGCCGATGCGGATTTTCCGCTCCAGCTCGCCTAGAGACTTTCGGATATCATCGTTGGTTTCCATCAGGTCCTTTACCGTTTTGATAGAGTATAGGACGGTCGAATGGTCGCGACCACCAAACATTCGGCCGATGGATTTAAGGCTTTCCTCGGTGTACTGCTTGACCAGAAACATACTGATCTGGCGGGCAAGTACTACGTGCCGGCGGCGGGTAGCCGATGCCAGGTTCTCGACATCAAGGTTATAGTATTCCGCAACCGTTCGCTGAATCACATCGGGCGTTACCTCTTTATTGATTTCAGTAACAAAGTTCTTGAGTACGTCCTTGGCCAACTTGAGGTCGATCTCTTGCCCATCGCCAAGTACGCCTTTGTGCAGTACCAGGTTGTTCAGTACACCCTCCAGCTGGCGGATGTTGTGTTGAATATGGAAGCAGATGAACTCGGCTACGTTGGACGGGATGTCAACTTCTGTGTTATCTGCTTTTGACTTCAGAATAGCCATCCGCGTTTCCAGCGCCGGCATACTTAGGTCGGCACTCAGGCCCCACTGGAAGCGGCTACGCAAACGCTCCTCAATGTCAAGTTCGATGATCGGGCGGTCACAAGTCATGACAACGGCCTTATTGTTCTGGCGCAAAACGTTAAAGAGGTTAAAGAACACATCCTGCGTCTTCTTCCGCTTCACGAGTTGCTGAATATCGTCTACCAGCAGAACGTCTACGTTCTGATACCAATTGACGAGATCGTTGGTGGTGTTACTTCCGATGGAGCTCACCAGCTGATTCGTGAAGGTGTCGGTACTGACGTAGAGTACCGCTTTATTTGGGAACTTCGCGGTAATGTAATTGCCGATTGCTTGCAATAGGTGCGTTTTACCTAAGCCGACGTTGCCATGGATCACAAGCGGGTTAAAAGCTGTATTCGCCGGGCTATCAGCCACAGCTTTAGCAGCGTTGCGGGCGAGGCTGTTACAATCACCTTCAATGAAGTTATCAAAAGTGTAGCGCGTATCCAGATTACTAGGAATGCGGGGCCGGGTTACGCCGGGGATCACGAAGGGATTTCCGGGAGCGGGGCGTGGAGCGGGACCACCCGTTTCGTTTTTACCGTTTTTAGATACGTCGTTCGCCGGGCCACCATTCCTTCCCTCACCACGGACAGGATTGATACGGTACTGAAGGCGACCAGCAGTACCAAGTGCCTGTTGCAGACTTGCCTTAAGGACTTCTACGTAATGCTCCTCGAGCCATTCGTAAAACAAACGATTGGGAATCTGGATCGTCAACTCGTTCTGTTTTAACGCAACAGGGCGTATCGGGGCAAACCAAGTCTGAAAACTTTGGGGGTCGACGTTTTGCCGAATATTCTGCAGACAATTGTTCCAGATAGAAGTGTGATCCATTTTGTATCCCAGTTGCACAGTAGTAGTGTTCCAATCACGGCGTGGTAAGTGCCGGTCAGTTAAAAAATAAGTTTGCGTAAATCAGTAAGTTAAAAAACGGGAACCGCAATTCCGCGGGGTCGGCGAGTATTCCGTCAGAAGCCCCGTATTGAAGGGCGGAACATGCGCAGGTCAGTATGATTTTAGTCGCCCAATCTCCTTAGGCCGGAGGGCAAATATGAGGAAAAACACAGCACCCTTGCAAGTAAACCACTGCTTATTTCAGCAGAATTATCTTTGGCATACGTCAATCACCCAGATCGGCAATTTTGTCATAAGCAGGACGCGATTAAACCCAATTTTATACCCGCAAATTATTGCAAGCGACGCAGCGGCGTTTCGTATTGCCCGGGAAGGTCACCTCCATACGGCCGAGCCGGAGGCCGGCGAAACCGACCTGATTCACGATTACGGGATCACCTTGTTGGTTGTTCACCAGGGTCGGTTCGTTGAGGAAGGTGTGGGTGTGGCCACCGAGAATAATATCGATATCGTTCGAAGAAGAAGCCAGGTCAATGTCATCCACTTCATCGTCGCTCCGGTATTGGTAACCCAGATGGCTTAGACAAATCACCAGGTCACATTTTTCCTTGTGCCGAAGTACCCGGGCAGTCTCGTTGCCACAGGCCAATGGATCGAGGTACTCCGTATTTCCGTAAAGCTCATCCGGCACCATCCCCGAAAGCTGGATACCAAGTCCAAACACACCGACCTTGATACCCGCTTTATTGAATACCTTATAAGGTTGCGTCATTCCCGCCAGCGGCGTCCCTTTAAAGTCGTAGTTGGCCGTCAGCATCGGGAAATTGGCGTGGCCCATCTGGGTAGCTAGGTTCTCCATTCCAGCATCAAAATCATGGTTACCGATCGTGGCGGCGTCGTAGCCCATCTGGCTCATTAGCTTCATCTCCAGCTCACCGGCGAAGAAGTTGAAATAAGGCGTCCCCTGAAAAATGTCGCCGCTGTCCAACAGCAATACGTTGGATTCTTCAGCACGGATTTTATTAATCAGGCCCATCCTCCGAACTGCACCACCCTGATTCGCATTACGCCCACCATCGTCCGGAAAGGGATCGATGCGGCTGTGCCAGTCGTTCGTGTGTAGGATCGTCAGCCGAGGAACTCCCTTCAGCAGCGACGAAGCAGAAGCCAGGCCGGGAAGCATCAGCAACCCTCCGCCTACTGCCGCTTTTCTCAGGAAAATTCTTCTGGTTATCATAGAAAGAGGATAAGAAGTCAGAAAAAATCAGCAGCTGGAATTTCTCCAAACTTACGGTCTGAACTCTGATTTATGATTCTAGTACGGTGTAATTTAAGTTTGATGCACTAAGTCGCCGGTTTTTTGCGGCGTGGTGAGGCGCTGAAACCGGAGTTTAGCCGTAGTTAACACGTAGTGAATTGAGGATTTCAGCAACGAAGCTACGGCGTAAAAATCCAAGACTTGGGTGCATTGAAACTTAGATTATACTGTACTAGTTAAGCCTCATTCGTTTACCCTCCACTTTCACGTCAATGGGCTGAGTGATCTTACCTGCGTATTCAACGAGGAGATCGCGAATGAGGAGTCCGGAATCGATACGGGCTTTTTCTTTAAGCATGGCAGAACCGCTGCCTCCACCAGCGACATAATCGGGGAGTACGACGGTGTAAGTAGACTTATCGTCTACCGCTTTGCCGCCGATACGGATATTCAGGCCTTTATCGGTCTTCACGACGGAGAGATTTTCGCTCACCGGCCATCCGCCGCTGTTGGCAATGTGACTTACGAATTCAGTGAGTTCTTTTCCCGTCAGGTCCATCAACACGAGGGTATTGTCGAAAGGCATCAGTTCGTAGATTTCAGAGACGATGAGGGGGCCGGTCCCGATTTCAGAAACGCGAATACCGCCCTGATTCATGGTCGCGAAGGCGATCTCACGGTCCGGATAATTGGCGGCTGCTGCCTCGGCGAGAAGGTCTGCGGACCAGTTGCCAAGGTTACTTTCGGGTGATCCTTTCTTCAACGGTAACTTTACGGTAGCGAGGACGCGGTTCATTTTCGAGTCGAGCTGGGCTTTGTACGGAGCGATGGTCTCGACCATTCTTTGCACCTGCGGCCCCGCCTCATTGGCCTCTGCTTTATCGGCAACCTTATAATAATTAGGCTGGACAGTCGGCGAATAAAGGGATGCCTTGCAACCAAAAGCAAACAAGGCGAAGGCTATATATATGAGGTTACGCATCGAGAGTAAAATTACGACCAGGGGCGAAAAAAAGTAGCACCCAGCCAGCAATAAAGAATAATCCGCCCAGCGGTGTGATGGGACCGAGCACTGCCGTCGGTACACTAATCACTTCGCGCAGACTGAGTAAATATAGTGATCCGCTAAAAAGTAGGATACCGGTGGCCCAGCACCAACCCGCCCGACGTAGTTGCTTTTGCCTAATACCCGGGACGGACCAAAGCGCGACGGCAAGCCCCATGGCAAGCACGTGGTAAAACTGATAAGCCACACCCGTCTTGAAGGTTTCCAAGTACTCAGGACTGACCATAGCCTTGAGGCCGTGGGCGCCGAAAGCGCCGATGGCAACGGCCAGGGCGCCAAGAATGGCGGTTAGCCGAAGGAGGTTTTTCATAACCGTAAAGGTAACGGAGAAGACAATCAACCAAGTATATCTGCTCCCATTCTGACAAAAAGAACACACAAGCACCACTAATAAAACATCCTTATGCCAAAGTGCTCATCAGTGGCGTACCAATTTTGATGCCGACGGCACGGTGCGCCTGTATCTAAAAAATCAAGAAGTACGTACGGAACTACTTGATTACTTTTGCGGCACTTAAAAGTTAAGTCCCAACGAACCAAAATTTCAGCAGACCAACAGACCGAATCATGAAAGCATACGTATTCCCCGGCCAAGGTGCCCAGTTCAGCGGTATGGGCAAAGACCTTTACGACCTGAACCCCGAAGCCCAAGTGCTCTTTAAGCAAGCCGACGAAGTACTCGGCTACGAGCTCTCAAAAGTGATGTTCGAAGGCACAGAAGAAGAGCTGCGCGAAACGAAAATCACGCAACCGGCTATTTTTTGTCACTCGGCGATCACCTACCTGATCAACAACGATATTGAGCAGCCCACAGCCGTAGCTGGCCACAGCCTCGGCGAATTTTCCGCCCTGGTCGCTGCCGGTGCGTTAGATTTTCCCTCCGCCCTCCGGCTAGTCGCCGAACGCGCCCTCGCGATGCAGGAAGCCACCGATGCCGTACCCGGAACCATGGCCGCCGTACTCGGCCTCGACGATGACATCATCGAAAACGCCTGCGCCGCCATCGAAGAAGTAGTCGTACCCGCTAACTACAATACCAACGGGCAACTCGTGATCTCCGGATCAGTCGAAGGTGTGGAAAAAGCCGCTAAAATCCTGACCGACCTGGGTGCCCGTCGCGTAGTCCTCTTACCCGTAGGCGGTGCCTTCCACAGCCCACTGATGCAACCTGCGCAAGACCGCCTCCGCGCCGCCATCGAAAAAGCTAGCTTCCGTACGCCAGCCTGCGAAATCTACCAGAACACCGACGCCCAGCCCAGCACCGACCCGGATGAGATCAAGGCTAAACTCATTGCCCAGCTCACCAGCCCCGTCCGCTGGACGCAGACGATCCAGAACATGCAAGCCGCTGGATTAACCAACTTCGTAGAAATAGGTGGAAAAGGAAAGATCCTGGCCGGGCTCATTCGTAAGGTAGACCGGTCGCTTAATGTGGAACAGTTATAAATCGTTAGTGATTAGACTATTACAGCAATTTAAGGGTGCGCATAAAAGCCTAATCTTCACCACTTACGCCGCTCCAAGCTAAGCACCGTAAGCAAAAGGAAAAAGGCGGTAACGCTGAGGAAGTAAACCACATCCCGGCTATCAATCAACCCCCGCCCAAGAGAGCGGAAATGGGCTTGCATGCCTAGTGATTCGATAAAGAGTGACGGCTTGCCGTCGAAACTGGGGATGGACGCCACCAAATCGAAGCCGAAATAAAAGAAAAAGGTAAGCGCCAAGGCCAGTAAGAACCCAACAATCTGGTTGCTGGTAAGCGAGCTGGCAAACAACCCAATGGCAACAAAAGCCATCGATAAAAGCACCAGCCCCAGATAGGAGCCAATGGTGCCTCCGGCATCAATATTGCCCACGGGCGCGCCGAGCTGATAGACGGTGTAATAGTACAATAAAGTTGGAATGAGCGCAATGACCACCAAGGTGAGGCAGGCCAGGAATTTGCCCATTATGATTTCTACGTCACGTAGCGGACGGGTAACCAGCAGCTCAATCGCTCCCGTTTGTTTTTCCTCGGCAAACGCCCGCATACAGATCGCGGGAATGATGAAGGTGAGTACGTTGGGCGCCAACGTAAAGAAAGGGCCCAGGCTGGCGTAGCCGAACCTCAACAAACTAGAGTCCGGCACAACGAACATGAAAAAACCCATCACCATTAGGAACACCGCGATGACGATGTAGCCGATCAGGGAAGAGAAGAAGGCGTTGATTTCCTTGGTGTAAATTGCAAGCATTGTACATTGTTTTAAGCGGCTGCGCCTTTTAGACGCTGCGCTTTTAGACGGCT
>JAPKCQ010000184.1 GCA_026421165.1 Lewinella sp.
CCTTTCCCGTCAACATCACGATTGGGCTACCGCTTTACTTTGCTTTTGTGGAAGGGGGGCTTTAGGAGCGCCAACTGCCCCAGGTTGTGTGGCAGAAAATCCATATAAATCCACGCTTCAAAGTTGGTGTGCGGGAAGTCAATCTTTATTAGCAGAGATAAAGACCACCGGCCCGTCGTCGAAAGCAGCGACAACGCCATTCTTAAGTGGTAATAACCCACGCAGGTCACCGCGCAGGCCGAGGTCATAGCCGTAGGTCTCTCCGCCATTGTTCCCAATGGTATAGACCTGACCGTGGTTGGCGTCCATCCGCCCAATTCGTACGCGGGTATGGGTCAGGTTACCTCCGAGTAGTAGCTCGGCCTGGCCGTCACCGTCAAGGTCAGCGGTGGTGATGGCGAATACTGGTGAGCGTTGGGCTTCCTCCGACAAGGGTAAATAAAAAGAATTAGGCGCGGCCGCAGGTGCAAGGTAAATGGTGATGGAGCGAAGTTCCATGGCCCCGAGTCGTTGTCCCTCAACCGTCAAAGCGTCGCCGAATACCTCCGTCATCGTCGCGGTGCTATAGCTGAGGTAGTCGGGAAATTTCTTCTTCAGGCCGGGGAGTACTTCCATCAGCTCATCACGAGCGGGAAAAGGGTATTCCTTACCATCCTGCTCGTAGGCCAGTACCGGAATGCGTTGGTTAGCTCCCAGAAATTTGCCGTGGTACAAAGCAAGTTCGCCCTCCCCTACTACACTGAACTGATTGTTCGTTCCCAGGTTACCAGCGATGATCTCTGGCTGGCCATCCCCGTCCAGGTCGGCGGCGTGGAGGGTGTTCCACAGTCCGGTAGGCGACAGATCAAGAGTATTGGTCGAGTCGAAACCACCCTTCTTATTGAGCAATGCCACGATGCTACCGAAGTGGCGGCTAACGACCAGGTCTTCACGACCGTCGTCGTCCACATCAATCATAAGCGCGTCGGTTACCATGCCGAGGTCAAAGGCGGTCATGGTAGAAAAGTTGCCAGCTCCATCGTTCAGTAGCAGGTAGGAACTCCCACCCAGCGGATAGTCCCCCGGCGCTAGGCGGGAGCCAAAGAACAAATCCTGGTCGCCATCGTCGTCCGCATCCAACGCCACGACGACGGAGGCCGAGATACGCAGGTCAGCGGGCAAAACATCAGCAGCCATCCGGAACAACGAGCCATCGTTGCGGTAAATACGCGGTTGTAAGCGGGGATCTTCTGCCGCTAGTTCGTAGCCGGCACTGGCTACGATCAGGTCTTCGTCGCCATCGCCGTCCAGATCGGCGAAGGTGGCGGCCGTGTCTTCGAAGTCGGCTGCCGCTAGGAAGTTGGTTCCGCGCTGGCTGACGTAGTTCCCGCGCTTGAGTCGGAACATCTCAGAGGCCTGTCCGCGTGCCCCACCAAAAAATAGATGTTCACCGTTCGAGGAGGCCGCTAGCGCCGGTCCTTCGTAAGACAGCATGAAGGGCAGCAACCGTTGCTGGTCAAAATCGTTGCGTCGGTCTTCTTTGTGAACGAACGTAAGGGTCTCTAAAATTAGCGGTTCGGAAGCGGTAGGCAAGTCATTTTTCTGCTGCGGAGCAGCCGGACCGAGCATGACTTGGGGTTTCAACACGTCGCCCGCCAGCACGTCGTTAAAAAACGCGCGCCGGCCGTTCGTCCATTGCACTTCAACCTTCTTTGCACCTGCGGCCGCGCCCACACCAAACGTCAACGGCACGTAAGCGCATGACTGGAACCCCCGGGCCGGGTAAAACTCCTGTACCTGCGTGCCCGCCTCAGTCGTCACGGTCACCCGCGCGCCAATGGCCAAAGCCGGTGGTGCGGCGGTGAGGTCGACCGTAATTTGATTTGCTCCAACCGTCCCGTTTCGGTAGACCCCCGCCGGAGAATTAACGTTACTGACCACCACATCGAGGTCACCATCACCATCAAGGTCTACCAGCACCGCCCCATTAGAAAGCGCGGATTTGCCGAAGCCCCAATCCACCGAACGGTCAACAAAGCCGCTGTCTACCGAACCGGCAAAGGCATAATTGGGCACATCAATGGCGGGCATATTAGCGATCACCTCCATTTGATCGACCGGTTTTCCATCGCTGCGGGACTTGGTCTGCACGGCCATGGTATAGTTCAGAAACTCCATATTGGTGTAGTCGCGGGCGTAGCCGTTGGTAATGAAGAGGTCTTTACGGCCGTCCAGGTCGAGGTCGCCAGCGAGCACCGACCACGACCAGTCCGTGTTCGAAACGCCCCATTGCTGCCCCACCTCGGCGAAGGTTCCACCCTGATTAAGGTGCAGCATGTTGCGAGAGTACTGGTAATAAAAGCCCTGGTTAACGAGGCCTAAGAACTTCTGGTAATTGTCTGCTCCAGAGGTCATTTTGATCCGTTCGTTGCCCGCCGGCAGCATGTCGAGGGTAACCAGATCGGTGCGGCCATCGTTATCAAGATCAGCCGCATCAGCACCCATCGAAAAGAGAGAGACATGGTCAAAAGCCTCCTCCAGATCAGAGCTAAAGGTCCCGTCCCCCTGATTGCGGTAGTAGTAGTCTTCCTCGTGGTAATCGTTAGAAATATACAGGTCCGCCCAGCCGTCTCCGTCGAAATCGCTGACCGCAACCGAAAGGCCGAAGCCAAGCACATTGTTCTTCAACCCAGCCTCTTTGGATACGTCGACGTAGCCAAAATCCCCATCGTTGCGCAGTAACCTGGAAGCATAATTCGGGCCGGGGGTGTTCTTCAGCCGCGTGGTAGCCGAGCTAAAGCCGGCGTATTTCTGAAGGGAATGGTTGAGCACGAAGCAGTCCAGATCACCATCGCGGTCGTAATCAAAAAAGACGGCCTGGGTAGAATACGCCGGGTCGTCGAGGCCGTATTTTTCAGCGCGTTCAGTGAAGGTTTCGTCGCCGTTATTGATAAACAATAGGTTGCTACGCAGACGAGACGAGTTGGCAGCCGAACGGCATTGGTAGATATCGAGGTAGCCGTCGCCGTTGATGTCGACCAGACTAACGCCGGTATTCCAGCCATCGGCAGCACTAATGCCGGCGGTTTCGGGGGCCAGGCGGTAGTTGATCTCGTCGCCAGCTTCAGCAAAATAAAGCTGGTTGGGTACGAGGTTGCCGCTGAAGTAAAGGTCGGGCAGGCCATCGTTATTAAAGTCACCGGTCGCCACGCCACCACCGTTGTAGAAGTACCCGTATTTGAGGACGTTGAAATCGGCGGATTCTTCCAGCTTATTGAAGAAGCGGACGCCGGTTTCGCCGTGCTCCAGGCGGGTGAACAGCGTATCGTTGGTAGGTTGGCAGGCGGTGAGGCAGCAAATTAGTAGGAGCGGGAGAAGATAGTATTGCAAGTGAATAATTTTAGCTGGCTAAAGTAATACTCTGGTGGAAATGCGGTGTGTTGGCCATCAGACTCAGTAGGGTAATAGCAAAGTAGGCGGCCTGCTAGGTTGAGGATCTCCCGGTCCGACGCTAAAGCAGTAATGAAGTTAATGACTACAATATATGAAGTCGGACCGGGAGGTCCTCTGCCTTTACTTTACGATTGCCCTGGCTAGCCAAACCAAAGAAGTGGACCCCAACGCATCGGAGTCCACTTCAGTCGTACGGCGTTCAGGCCGCGAATCGGTCAAAAACTTAGTCAACATCCCACCAAAGGCGAGTAGTCACGTCGTCCGGTCCGTTGAGCAGGCCAACGGCCGCAGTTACAGCGTCGCTGTTGGTATTCTTCTCGTAGTCGATGAAGGGAATACGGTTAGGCCGCTCTCCGTTGGGGAGCAGGCTGTTTTCGGAATTAACGACGGGGTAGAGTACCGGCAGGCCACTACGGCGCTGATTGGCCCATGCTTCCATACCATCGGGGTAGAGGGCTAGCCATTTCTGGGTTGCAATCTGCTCGCGTTGTTCGGCGTCACTTCCACCAAAGCTGATGGGCGTATCGCTCATGGCGGGAGAGCCCAAGAAGTCACCGGGGGCAACGGGTACGGCATCGGACTGCTGGTAAGCGCTGATGGCGGCGGCATCGGTAATGCCCCACTGGTTCATAGAAGCTTCGATTCCCTGGTTGTACAGTTCTTCAGCGCTTCCACCCATGTTCCAGCCGTTCAGTGCACCTTCGGCGCGGTTGAAGTAGGCTTCGGCGGCGTGCAGAATGTTCTGCGCCGTTCCGCCCTGACGGGCCCAGTTTCCACCACTTCCTACAGTCCAGCGGGTACCAACGTTAGAGTTGGCATTGGCTTGGTTCGCGGCATCACCCAGCTGAGCTGGATCCAGGCCGTTGCGCAGGCCGTTGAACTCACCATTGTCGTCGGGCTGGTAGTACACACTCATGCGGGGATCGTCGTAGCCTTTCAGCACAGACTCCATGGCGGCACTCATTCGGAATTCGTTCCATACGGAAATACCGGCAAGTCCGTTCACATCAGTACCAGCTTCGGTCTTGAACATGTACGCGTCGTCGTCAATGCTTTCCATTACACCACCGGCTACGGCGGCTTCAGCTTGCTCCTTAGCAAGGGCCGGGTTGACACCAGAAACACGGATGGCTAACCGCAGGCGCAGCGTATTGGTAAACTTGATCCACTTATCGACGTCACCACCATAAATGAGGTCAAAAGAACCATAAGGAGCTTCTCCACTGGCGTTGCGAAGAACCTCTTCGGCCTCGTCGAGTCGCGTAAAGAAGTCATTATAAATGTCCTCCTGGCTATCGTAGGGTACGGAGCCCAGCGGCTCACCAGCCTGGAAGTACGGCACGGGACCGTAGTAATCCGTCAGGCGGTGAAAAGCGTAGACCCAGGTAACACTGGCCAGAGCGTTCTCGGCCGTACTCGGCTCAGTCGCTTCAAGGATGGCCTTAAGCTGCGGGACGGCATCGGTGTAGATCGGACGCCAGTGCCACTGCATCCAGTCCATCCGAACTACATTACGGTCAGACGGGAAGTACGTCGCACAAGTAGCGTGGTACTGGGAATAAAGGTCAGAGAAGAGGTTCTGGGCCACCTGGTAGCGCCAGAAAGCATAGGAGGAAGAAGATTGTGCCTTACTGAACAGGAAGGGAATCTCCGCGTCACTAAGCTCAGCCAGTTTGGTCTGGTCGACGTTAAGCTCCGCGAAGTCGTCCGTACATCCCGTAAAAAGGGTGAAGGCAAAGGCTATTACGAGGAAGCCCCGCAACGCCGTATGGAAATTAGATTTCATCTTACTTGTTTTTAAATTGAATGGTTTAAAATGCACTAAAAGCTAACATTCAGGTTGAAGCCGACCGTCCGGGTAGATGGTAAGTTACCATACTCTACACCCTGGAAGTTGCCAGCGCCCAACTGAATATCCGGGTCAAAGTTCATCGTCCGCTCCGGGATACCCGGAATGTCCAGCAGCGCTTTGCCACGGTAAAGGAAGAAGAGGTTACGACCCGTTATGGAAAGGCGTAAGTTGCTTATTTTCAACCGCTCAGGCAGGTTAAAGGTATAACCCAGAGAAAGTTCACGCAGGCGGACGTTTGTCGCATCGTACGCAAAGAACTCGCCGAAGGAATAGCGACCGCCGGACACCCGCGTCCAGAGCGCCTCTGCGTTGATCGGTGTTGTATTCTGGCTTCCGTCCGTTGTAACAGCGTCAAGCACCAGGCCACCGTCACGGAAAGCCTCGGTGTATTCACCCGTTCCGTCAAAGGCTAGGTTGGCATCCGTACCCGAAACCATCACGCCACCGAAGCGACCGTCGATAAGGAAGGACAAGTTGATCCCCTTATAATTAATCTGGTTGTTCCAGCCCACGCTGTAGTCCGGGTTGAAGTTACCGATGAAGGTAGAACCACCGCCGGAACCAACCGGCAGGCCAAAGTCGTCAACTACAAAATTGCCAGCGTCGTCGCGCATCCAGCCCTCAGCGAAGAGGTCGCCATATTCGCCACCTTCTTCCACCACTACTCCGGCGGTACGGCCGAAACCACCACTTAGGAATACACGGTCGACGTCGTCGGAAAGTTCAATGACCTTATTGACGTTACGGGCGTAGTTCACCGTCGTGTTGTAGGTAAAGTTTTCAGTCTCGATGGCCCGCCATTTCGCGGTCAGTTCGATGCCGTTGTTCTGGATATTACCAGCGTTAATGTACTGCTCGGAGAAGCCGGACGGAGCCGGTAGCGGCACGAGGAATAACTGGTTGACGGAGTTCGTCTGGTACCAGGTAAAGTCCAGGCCAAGTCGTCCTCTTAACATACGGACATCAGCACCAAACTCAAGCGAGCGGGTAATCTCCGGCTTCAGGTTGGGAATATTCTGGATCGGATCCTGGGCGATAAAGCCGTTGGTTCCACCCTGCTGAACGGAGAAGGTGTTCTGCAGGCGGTACGGATCAGCATCGTTGCCTACCTCCGACCAAGTACCACGAAGTTTCACGAAAGACAAAAAGTCGGGGAGGTCGGTCATTTCACTGACGATCCAGGAAGCGCCAAAGGATGGGTAGAAGAACCCATGCGGAGAAGGCAGCGTGGACGACCAGTCGTTACGAGCCGAAGCATCCAAGACCAGGAAATTTTTATATGCCAGAGACATCGTACCGAAGACCGATTGGTATTCCCGTTCACTAATGGAACTCTGCGTTCCGATGTTTACACCAAAGTCGGTAGAGAACTTATTCGGAACCAGCAGGCCGTTGGCGTTAATGAAGGTATACTTACTCTCCCGGCGGTTGCGGGCCGTACCCACGAGGAAATCCAGGCGAAGGTCCTCACCAACGTCTTGGTAGCCGTTCAGAAAAAGGTCAAAGTTGTTCTCCTGGAAGTAACCACTTCCTTCCTGGTAACTACCACCGGGGCCAGCGAAGAGCAGCGTCCGGTCGTAGATCTTAAAGGTGAGGAGGTCATTACTCCGGTCGAGATTGGCCCGGCCGGTAACGCTGATCCGGTCGGTCAGCTCATAAGTCAGGCTAGCCAGAAAAATGCGGCGGTCACGGCGATCGTTGTTGAGCGTCCGGTTCAGCGTCCAGTAGGGATTCATGTAGATGGAAGAAGTCGTCCAGTAAGTCGGGTTACCATCGGCATCCTCAAAGTCTTCGTACGTACCCAGGTCAACGGAACGCGGAATTTTGTAGAGGTTCTGCACGATACCACTTTCCTCACCGGTCCGTACCTTGTTCTCAATGTCCTGAGACATAATCGTAGCCTTAAAGTCAGCAGAAAGGCGGCTACCAATCTTCTGGTTGAGGCGCAAGTTGTAAGTGTTACGGATCAACTCGTTGTTGGCGATAATGCCCTGGTTACGGTTGTTGGTGAAAGAGAAGTAGGCCTGAGTTGTCTCCGTTCCACCGGAGACGCTGACGCTGTTGTCCAGACTGACGCCAGTGCGGAAAAAGTCCGAAACATTATCCTCAAAACCAGTGGCCGTTCCTCCCCAACTCCCGGAAGAAGTTGTGTTAGAAACACCACCGTTGCCCTGACCGAAAGAATTTTGTAGCTCGGGTAACAGAAAAGGATTCTCGAAGCTGACACCACTAGTAATCTCAATCTTTGCCTTGCCGACTGTACCTTTTTTAGTGGTTATCAACATGACGCCGTTGGCACCACGGCTACCGTAAAGAGCCGCTGCCGCACCTCCCTTCAGGAAGGATATGCTTTCGATATCGTTGGGGTTAATATTGGAAGCACCATCGATGCTGTTGTAACCACCAAAGTCGTTACCAACTTGGCCCCGGTTGGAGTTGTCAATCGGTACCCCGTCCACCACCACAAGGGCGTTGTTAGAGCCGGAAATAGAGCGGTTACCGCGCAGGACGATTCGCGCCGCGCCACCCGGGCCACTAGCGCCGGTAGTGACGGTCAAGCCAGCCACCTTACCGTTAAGAGTGTTGGCAAAGTTGGCGTCGCGCGTAGTCCGTACTTCATCACCATCCAGTGACTGAACCGAGTAAGTAATGTTCTTCGCCTTCCGCTCGATACCGAGCGCCGTGACCACCACCTCATCGAGCTGGGTGCCCTGGCTGAGCGCGATGTTGACCGTCGTCTGACCGGCGGCAACCTCTACTTCCTGAGCGCTGTAACCAATATAGGTTACCACCAGCGTGGCCGGCGTACTGGTAAGGGTGAGTTTGAAACGGCCGTCTAGGTCCGTAATGGTTCCACTGGAAGTACCTTTCTGAAGGATCGTAGTACCAATCAGCGGAGACCCATCACTTTCATCGGTGACGACACCCGATATTTCTTGGGCATAAAGCCCCCCGCTTAGCGCGAGTAAAAGGGTGAATAGTAAAGTCGGAAGCGAACGTAAAAAACGTGCGCTCCCGGAGGAGTTCGTATATTTCATGCGTGTTGATTAAGTTAAAACAAAATAAGTGTAGACAGATTTTATGAAAATAAAATTTCACCCTGCTTTTTTATTCCAGCAATAAAGTTGACTATGTCCGCTAGGACTTGTAAACTAGATTTGGCGCAAGCACAGGATGTAATAAAAGTTAGAATCGCGAATGTGCGCAAATTCCACAGATCTAAACAGATTTCTTCGTCTGCCTTAGTCTGTGTAGGTCGGCGTACCACAAAAGTGCTGTGGCCACGTAGCGAATCAGCTAAAGTCCGCAATTCAAAATTTTGTACGGGAAATAAGCTCGAAAAGTAATCAAATAACCCCCTGCAACCGCAAGCCAAAGTAACACCGAACAGTAGCCTCCACATCCACCAAAGCATCGTGTGCATCCGGTACACCAGCTTTAAAAAGCTTGCGGTGAAGCTGCTCTAACGTAGGCCATTTGTAGGAGCCGTAGCGGTGCGGCGGAATAGCGGCCCACTCAATGATGTCATCGTTCTTCATCGTGCAAGCTTTCGGTTTGACCTTCAGCGGGTCCTTACCGCTGATGCGGTGGTATTCGCAACCGAGAATTTTTTCGTCGAAGGCCATGTTGTGGGCGACAAGTTGTTTTGCTTTGGCTGAAGTGG
>JAPKCQ010000475.1 GCA_026421165.1 Lewinella sp.
CCGGAGGATGAAAGGTGTTTGCTTCTACGTACGTAACCGGAAAAAACATCACGGTACCAACAATTCCAAAATGACCTTTATCGATGAGTTCGAGGAGTTTATGAAAGCCTACGGCTACCCAGATTACACTAAATATTACGTATTTCCTTACAAGCCATACGATTATACCCTCCGGGAGCCAGTACCGAGCTACGGGTTCAAAAATCGGGCTGCCCGTAAACGCTGAAGACGTAGAGAATCGAAAACAACCGGGTCAACTCCAACCGGAGCCCCGGAGTGCCGCTTAGCATAACGAGGGGTAAAGGCAGATGGCAAAGTCATCGCCGCAACCCCTCGGGCAAAATGGCGTTAGCCATTAAAGCCAAAAAATGCCCACTCTGAACCTAATCCTAGGCGACCAACAAAACCAAAACCACCCGTGGTTTAAAAAAACCGACAAAAACCAAACCTACGCCCTTTACGAAACCTACTCAGAAGCCACCTACACCCGCCACCACGTCCAAAAAGTCTGCGCCTTCTACCTAAGCATGCAGGCCTTCGCCGCAGCGCTCCGCGCTGCTGGCCACCAGGTCATCTACCGAACGCTCGATGAGACCCGGGAGCTCCAACTCGAAACCATCACCGATAACCTCCTCTACGACGCCCGGGAGCTCGGCGCCGATACCATCCGCTACCAGCTACCGGATGAATACCGCCTCGACGAAAGTTTAAAAAGGTTATCGGAAAACTTTGAAGGAGTAGTCGAAGCCGTAGACACCCACCACTTTCTAAGTGAGCGCAACTACCTGACCGACCTATTCGCCGGTAAGAAGACCTACCTCATGGAAACCTTCTACCGTAAGATGCGGAAGCGCCACAACGTGATGATGGAAGCCAACGGCGAAGACCCACTAACCGGCAAGTGGAACTACGACCACGACAACCGGGGAAGCTTGCCCAAAAACATCACCTTCCCCGAAGCAGCCTCCTTCCCAAAGGACGCAACGGCCATCGTCGAAATGCTAAAGCGTAACGGAATAGAAACGATCGGCCGGATCAAAGACAACGTCCTCTCCTACCCCACCACCCGGACCGAATGCCTGGAAGCGCTCACCGATTTCGTACGAAACCGCCTCCCGCTCTTCGGCACTTATCAAGACGCGATGACCGTCCGCCATCCCCTGCTCTACCACGCCAACCTGAGCTTTGCGATGAACGTAAAAATGATCTCGCCGCAGGAAGTGATCGACGCGGCGGTAGCAGAGTGGCAAAGCCGGCAGGAAGAAATTGAAATCAACCAAGTGGAGGGTTTCGTCCGCCAGATCCTGGGTTGGCGGGAATACATGCGCGGCGTCTACTGGGCCAAAATGCCACAGTTCGCCGTCTCCAACGACCTCGACCACCAGGCAAAACTCCCCGAGTGGTTCTGGACGGGCGGTACGAAGATGAACTGCCTCAGCCACGCCGTCAACCAGAGCCTAGATTTGGCCTATGCGCACCATATTCAGCGGCTGATGATCACCGGTAACTTTGCTCTAATCCTCGGCGTTCACCCAGACGAAGTAGACGCTTGGTACCTGGGTGTTTACATCGACGCGATTGAGTGGGTTGAAATTACAAACACCCGGGGCATGAGCCAGCGGGCAGACGGCGGGCTCATCGCCACCAAACCCTACTGCAGCTCGGCCAACTACGTCAATAAAATGAGCGACTACTGCAAGGGTTGCCACTACAACTACAAGGAAAAGGTCAGCGAAAAAGCCTGCCCCTTCAACAGCCTTTACTGGGACTTTCTGGACCGCCACCGCGAGAAGTTCGGTAACAACTTCCGCATGGCTTTCATGTACAAAACGTGGGACCGAAAAGACGGAGAGGAGAAGGCCGCTATTTTGGAGCGGGCAGATTGGGTTAAGGCCCACGCGGACGAGCTTTAGCCAGCTATAAGCCCGGAGGGACTTTCTTTCATGGCGGGAGGTGAAGG